>JAYVLI010000392.1:0-17319 GCA_043759535.1 Betaproteobacteria bacterium
TGGGCGGCGGGCCTAACCGCATTGGCCAGGGCATCGAGTTTGACTACTGCTGCGTACATGCGGCGCTGGCCATGCGAGAAGACGGTTACGAGACCATCATGGTCAACTGCAACCCCGAGACCGTGTCCACCGACTACGACACCAGCGACCGGCTCTACTTTGAGCCGGTGACGCTGGAAGACGTGCTGGAGATTGTCGAGAAGGAAAAGCCGGTCGGCGTGATCGTGCAGTACGGCGGCCAGACCCCGCTCAAGCTGGCGCTGGACTTGGAAGCCAACGGTGTGCCCATCATCGGCACCTCACCCGATTCCATCGAAATGGCCGAGGACCGTGAGCGTTTCCAAAAGCTGCTGCACACCCTGGGCCTGCGCCAGCCACCCAACCGCATCGCCCGCACCGAAGAATCCGCCATCGCGCTGGCGCATGAGATCGGCTACCCGCTGGTGGTGCGGCCTAGCTGGGTGTTAGGCGGCAGGGCGATGGAGATCGTGCACGGCGACAAAGACTTGCAGCGCTACATGCGTGAAGCGGTGCGTGTCAGTGAAAAGTCACCCGTGCTGCTGGACCGCTTTCTGGACGACGCCATCGAGGTGGATGTTGACTGCATCAGCGACGGCACGGCTGTGATGATCGGCGGCATCATGGAGCACATCGAGCAGGCGGGGGTGCACTCCGGTGACTCGGCCTGCTCACTGCCGCCCTACACCTTGCCGCAGGCGTTGCAAGACGAGTTGCGCCGCCAGACCACCCAGATGGCGCTGGCGCTCAAAGTGGTGGGGCTGATGAACGTGCAGTTCGCCATCCAGGGTGACATCCACGGCCAGGGCGATGCAGGCCCGGTGGTGTATGTGCTGGAGGTCAACCCGCGTGCATCTCGCACCGTGCCGTATGTGAGCAAGGCAACCGGCCAGCAACTGGCCAAGATTGCGGCGCGCTGCATGGCCGGCACCAAGCTGGCTGACCAGACCAGCAAGGACGGTCGGCCGCCGCGTGAGGTGATCCCGCCTTATTTCACGGTCAAAGAGGCCGTGTTTCCGTTCAACAAATTCCCCGGGGTGGACCCCATCCTCGGGCCCGAGATGCGGTCCACCGGTGAGGTGATGGGTGTGGGCGCCACGTTTGGCGAGGCCATGCTCAAGAGCCAGCTGGGTGCCGGGTCACGCCTGCCCAGCAAAGGCACGGTGGTGATCACCGTCAAGAACAGTGACAAGGCGCGTGCGGTGGGCGTGGCGCGTGATTTGGTGGCGCTAGGCTTTGCGGTGGTGGCCACCAAGGGCACGGCAGCGGCGATTGCAGCCGCCGGTGTGCCGGTCAAGACGGTGAACAAGGTGATGGACGGCCGGCCGCACATTGCCGACATGGTCAAGGGCGGTGAAATTCAGCTGGTCTTCACCACGGTGGACGAGACCCGCACGTCGATTGCCGACTCGCGCTACATCCGCACCGCCGCACTGGCCAACCGGGTGACCTACTACACCACCATGGCCGGCTGCGAGGCCGCCACCGAGGCGCTCAAGCACCGCAGCGACATCAGCGTGCGCAGCCTGCAAGAGCTGCACGCCGAGTTGCTTTAAACTCGCGCCCGTTCGTTTGTTGCGGCATTCGTTGCTGCATTCGTTTGTTCAGTCGTTCCTTCGTTCCGCCGCCCGCGCGCCCGTTTCAACGGGTGCACAGAGCGGCGGATTTGTTTTGTCAGCCCCCATTTGCCTTCAGGAGGCCCGCATGGCCACCATTCCCATCACCCGGCGCGGCGCAGAAAAGCTCAAAACCGAGCTGCACCAGCTCAAGACGGTTGAGCGCCATGCCGTGATCCGCGCCATCTCCGAGGCCCGGGCCCAGGGGGACTTGTCCGAGAACGCCGAGTACGAAGCGGCCAAGGACAAACAAGGCTTTATTGAAGGCCGCATCCTGGAGGTGGAAAGCAAACTGGCGGCGGCGCAAATCATCGACCCGTCATCACTGGACGCCGGTGGCCGGGTGGTGTTTGGCGCCACGGTCGATCTGGAAGAAGAAGCCAGCGGCCAGGCCGTGACTTACCAGATCGTTGGTGACGATGAGGCCGATTTGAAATTGGGCTTGATCTCCATCAGCTCGCCCATCGCGCGCTCGATGATTGGCAAAGAGGCTGGTGATGTGGCTGAGGTGCATGCGCCGGGTGGTGTCAAGCGCTACGAAATCGTTGACGTGCGCTACGTCTGAATCAGCGGCACAAGCTTGGACCATGACGATGCTTGCCGCCGGCGTTGAGCGTTTGCGCCGCCTGTTGCCGGCACTGTGGGCCGGCATGCTGCTGTGCATCGCCGGCCTGGCCACACGGGCGCCCATGGCCTTGCTGGACAAGGCAGATGCTGGCCGCGTGGTGGGCCAGATTTTTTTACAAGAAGCCTGGCTGAGCCTGGCGCTGGCATTGCTGCTGCTGGCCATGGAGCGCAACCGCGCCCGCCGCGCTGCACAACGCGGCCAAGGCTCCATCCTGAGCGCCGAAATGCTGCTGGTGCTGGGCGCCGCGTTTTGCACCGTGCTGGGCTATTTTGTGGTGCAGCCCTTGCTGGTGGCGGCCCGCGCGGGCCAGGGCGGCATGACGTTTGGTCAGTTGCATGCCATCAGCCTGGGCCTGTTTGGCCTCAAGACCATGCTGGTGTTGGCGCTGGCCTGGCGCGCTGCCAGTCCAGGTTGAAGGTCAGTCCTGCGCCTTTTTCTTGACGCTGCTGACCCGCACCTTGGCGCGCTTGATTTCACCACCGGCAGTCACCCGCTGATTGCCAAACACGGTGATCTTCTTGATCTGCGCCCGGTGGTTGCCACTCTTGGAGAACTTCAAGATCTTGACCACCCGCGGCGCGGCCATGTTGCCCTCACGCTCGGCCTTGACCTTCTCCGGCATGGGCCGCCACAACACCAGCAGCTTGCCGATGTGCTGCACCGGCGCGGCGTTGAGCTTGTCGGCCAGCGCGGCCAGCGCGGCTTCGCGGTCAGGCCGTGAATCCGAGAACATGCGCACCTTGATCAGACCGTGGGACTTGAGCCCCAGGTCGACTTCTTTGTAGATGGCATCGGTCAAGCCCTCGGCGCCGACGATCACGACGGGGTCAAGATGATGGGCTTCGCCACGCTTTTCTTTGCGTTCGGCGGGCGTCAGGTGAATTGAAGACATCCCCGTATTATCCCCTGGTCATGAAAATCGATTCCAAAAGCAAGAAGATCAACAAGGCGTGGATGCATGACCACACCAACGACACCTACGTCAAGCTGGCCAAAAAAGAGGGCTACCGGGCCCGCGCGGCCTACAAGCTGAAAGAAATCGACGAAGGCCTGGGCCTGATCAAGCCCGGCCAGGTGGTGGTGGATCTGGGCAGCGCACCCGGCGCCTGGAGCCAATACCTGCGGCGCCGTTTTGCGCCACGCGCGCTGGGCACCGGAGGTGCCGCCGTGGGCGAGCTGCTGGGCACCATCATTGCGCTGGACATCCTGCCGATGGAGCCGATTGAAGGCGTGCAGTTCATCCAGGGCGATTTCCGCGAGGACGCGGTGCTGGCGCAACTGCATGCGCTGGTGGACGGCCGGGCGGTGGATTTGGTGGTGTCTGACCTGGCGCCCAACCTGTCTGGCATCGAGTCATCCGACACGGCCCGCATCGAGCACCTGGTGGAGCTGGCGCTTGACTTTTCGCAAACCCACCTCAAACCCACCGGCGCGTTGGTGGCCAAGGTGTTCCACGGCAGTGGTTACAGCCAGTTGGTGGATTTGTTCAAGCAGCAGTTCCGCACCGTCAAGGCGATCAAGCCCAAGGCCTCGCGTGACAAATCGTCCGAAACCTTTCTGGTGGGCATCGGTCTCAAAGCGGCGGGCAGCACGCCGGTCATCCTTTGACCGGTCGGATCAAGCGCCAAATTCAGCGTGAATTCACCCCTTTCACAGCCTGCCCGCCACCCCGGTGCTGGGGCTTGACTCGTTTAGAATTGGCCTCATGTACTGATGGTTCTGGTGGTGAATGGGACGTTGTTGCAACGCTGCAGCAGCGGCTGCCACCGGTAATTTGATTCGGCAAAGTTAGGCTTAAGGAGCCGCGGTGAACAATCAATCGTTCTCGAAGGTCGCTGTTTGGCTGGTGATCGCACTTGTGCTTTTCACGGTATTCAAGCAGTTTGACCGCGGGGTGTCGTCAGGCTCGATGATCGGGTACTCCGATTTTCTTGAAGAGGTGCGAGCCAAGCGTGTCAAGGTCGTCACGCTGCAAGAAGGCAATGGCGGCACTGAGATTTTGGCAATCACGAATGACGACAAGCGCATTCGCTCCACCGCCACTTATCTTGATCGTGGCCTGGTGGGTGATCTGATCAACAACGGCGTCAAGTTTGACGTCAAGCCGCGTGAAGAGCCTTCGTTGCTGGTCAGCCTGCTGATCAGCTGGGGCCCGATGTTGTTGCTGATCGGCGTGTGGGTTTACTTCATGCGCCAGATGCAGGGCGGCGGTAAAGGCGGTGCATTCAGCTTTGGCAAGAGCAAAGCCCGCATGCTGGACGAAGCCAACAACTCCACCACCTTTGCCGACGTCGCTGGTTGTGACGAGGCCAAGGAAGAGGTCAAGGAGTTGGTTGACTTCCTGAAAGACCCGCAAAAGTTCCAGAAGCTTGGCGGACGTATCCCACGTGGTGTGCTGCTGGTTGGTCCGCCCGGCACTGGTAAAACGCTGCTGGCCAAGGCGATTGCCGGTGAAGCCAAGGTGCCGTTTTTCAGCATCTCGGGCTCTGACTTTGTCGAGATGTTTGTCGGCGTGGGTGCAGCCCGGGTGCGCGACATGTTTGAGCAGGCCAAAAAAAGCGCACCTTGCATCATCTTTATCGACGAGATTGATGCGGTTGGCCGCCACCGTGGCGCCGGCCTGGGCGGCGGCAACGACGAGCGTGAACAGACGCTGAACCAGATGTTGGTCGAGATGGACGGTTTCGAGACCAATCTGGGCGTGATCGTGATGGCCGCCACCAACCGGCCTGACATTCTTGACCCGGCACTGCTGCGTCCGGGCCGTTTTGACCGCCAGGTTTACGTCACGCTGCCCGATGTGCGTGGCCGTGAGCAAATCCTCAATGTCCACATGCGCAAGGTGCCGATTGGCCAAGACATCCGTGCCGACATCCTGGCGCGTGGCACCCCCGGTTTCTCGGGCGCCGATCTGGCCAACCTGGTCAACGAAGCGGCTTTGTTTGCCGCACGCCGCAGTGGGCGTGTGGTGGAGATGGTTGACTTCGAGAAGGCCAAAGACAAGATCATGATGGGCCCCGAGCGCAAGAGCATGGTCATGCCCGAGGAAGAGCGCCGCAACACGGCTTACCACGAGGCCGGCCACGCGCTGGTGGCGCGCTTGATGCCCAAGACCGACCCGGTCCACAAGGTCACCGTGATCCCACGTGGCCGTGCGCTGGGCGTGACCATGCAGTTGCCTGAAGGCGACCGTTACAGCATGGACAAAGAGCGCATGCTGTCCACCATCAGCGTGCTGTTTGGCGGCCGCATTGCTGAAGAAGTGTTCATGCACCAGATGACCACCGGCGCCAGCAATGACTTTGAGCGCGCCACGGCCATTGCCCGCGACATGGTCACCCGCTACGGCATGACGGATGAGCTGGGGCCGATGGTCTACGCTGAGAACGAGGGCGAGGTGTTTCTCGGCCGCTCGGTCACCAAGACCACCAGCATGTCTGAAGAAACGATGCGCAAGGTGGATGCGGTGATCCGCCGCATCATTGATGAGCAATACACCATTGCCCGCAAGCACATCGAGGACAACCAGGACAAGATGCATGCCCTGGCCAAGGCCCTGCTGGAGTGGGAAACCATCGACGCCGAGCAGATCGAGGACATCATGACTGGCAAGCAGCCGCGTCCGCCCAAGGATTGGGTGCCCAATGACCGCACACGCGGTTCGGGCTCCGGCCCGGCCAGTGGTGGCGGTGCGGTCAGCACTGACACTGCACCAGCAACAGTCTCTTGAACACCTGCTGACCTTGCAACACACCACACGGGGCCTTCGGGTCCCTTTTTTTTGGGGTAATCGACGGCGATGAAGAGTGACCGCATGTGCTGGCAAACCAGCCGCTTCCTGATCGACCTGGGCCGCCCGCAGGTCATGGGCATCGTCAATGCCACACCCGATTCGTTCTCGGACGGTGGCCAGCACGCGTCCGCCAATGCCGCAATGGCCCACTGTGAGCAGTTGCTGCGCGAGGGCGCGGACATCCTGGACATCGGTGGTGAATCCACCCGCCCCGGTGCCCGGCAGCCCGACCTGGCTGAGGAGCTGGCCCGGGTGCTGCCGGTGCTGCGCCATGCGGTGGGCTTGGGTGTGCCGGTGTCGGTGGACACCAGCCGGCCCGAAGTGATGCAGGCCGCGCTGGACCTGGGTGTGGACATCATCAACGACGTGCGTGCGCTGGCCCGACCCGGTGCTTTGCAGGTGGCGGCCGCCCATGCCAGCTGTGGTGTGTGCCTGATGCACATGCAGGGTGAGCCCGACACCATGCAGCAAGCGCCACTGGATGCCGATGATGTGGTGGCCGTGGTGGTCACGTGGTTGCAGCAGCGGCTGGCACAGGTGGTGGCTGCGGGGGTGGATACCGGGCGCATCACGCTGGACCCCGGCATCGGTTTTGCCAAGACGCCGGCGCAGAACTGGAGATTGTTGCGGCAGCAGCGTGATTTGTTGACGCTGGGTCAACCCCTGCTGCTCGGTTGGTCTCGAAAATCCAGCCTGGGTTGGCTGACAGGCCGGCCGGTGGACCAGCGTGTGGTGGCCAGCGTGGCTGCAGCATTGGCTTGTGTTCAGCAGGGTGGGCATGTGCTGCGGGTGCATGACGTGGCGGCCACGGTGGATGCACTGAAGGTCTGGCGTGCCGCAGGCTTGCCGGGATGATGCAGATGGCGGCAGATGGCGCTGGCACGGCAAGCGCCCAGGCGGCACAACAACACAACAAGGACTAACACTGACATGACGCGACAGTATTTTGGTACCGACGGCATCCGCGGCACCGTGGGTCAATCGCCCATCACCCCTGACTTCATGCTGCGCCTGGGCCATGCTGTGGGCCGGGTCTTGCGCCGCACCAGCAACAAGCCCACGGTGTTGATCGGCAAGGACACCCGCATTTCGGGCTACATGATCGAGAGTGCGCTGGAGGCAGGGCTGGTGTCGGCCGGTGTGGACACCCTGTTGACCGGCCCGCTGCCCACACCCGGTGTGGCCTACCTGACCCGGGCGCTGCGGCTGGACCTGGGCGTGGTAATCAGCGCGTCACACAACGCCTATCCGGATAACGGCATCAAGTTTTTCTCGGCCAAGGGCGAGAAGCTGCCCGATGACTGGGAGATTGCGGTGGAGGCTGCGCTGCAGGAAACACCGCAGTGGATGGACTCGGCCACGCTGGGCAAGGCCAGCCGGCTGCGTGACGCACGCGGCCGCTATGTGGAGTTTTGCAAATCCACGGTGGACAAAGACATGTCGCTGCGGGGCCTGAAGGTGGTGGTGGACGCCGCCCACGGTGCGGCTTATCACGTGGCACCCGACGTGTTCCATGAACTGGGTGCCGAGGTGGTGGCCATCGGCTGCCAGCCCGACGGCGTCAACATCAACGCCGGTTTTGGCGCCACTGCACCGCAGGCCCTCGTCAAAGCCGTGGCCGAGCATGGCGCGGACTACGGTGTGGCGCTGGACGGTGACGCCGACCGCCTGCAACTGGTAGACCGCAACGGCCGCTTGTTCAACGGTGATGAGCTGCTGTATGCCATGGTGCTGGATCGCCTGGCCCAAGGCCATGCGGTGCCCGGTGCGGTGGGCACGCTGATGACCAACATGGCGGTGGAACTGGCCCTCAAGGCCCGCAGCGTTGCCCTGGTGCGCGCCAAGGTGGGCGACCGCTACGTGCTGGAGGAGATGGCCGCACGCGGCTGGCTGCTGGGCGGTGAGGGCTCTGGCCATTTGTTGGCGCTGGACAAACACACCACCGGTGACGGCATCGTCAGCGCATTGCAGGTGCTGCAGGCCACCCAGCGTGCCAAGGCCTCACTGGCCGACATGCTGGCCGATGTCACGCTGTTTCCGCAAACGCTGCTCAACGTGCGCCTGGCCAGCCAGGCCCATCTGGCCAATTGGCAGGGCAACACCACGCTGGCGGCCGAGACCCGGGCCGTGGAGGCCGAGCTGGCCGGCTTGGGCCGGGTGTTGATTCGCGCGTCCGGCACCGAGCCGGTGTTGCGGGTGATGGTGGAGGCGCGAGACGCGGCCCAGGGCCAGCGCCTGGCACAGCGCCTGGTCGAGGCCGCCAAGGCCTGAGCGCCAAGGCAGCCGGTCGGCCGGCGCCCGGCCTGTGGTTTGAAATGTGACAACTGGTCACGCGGCTGTCACACGGGCTTTTTACAGTGCGTGTTGGTGCAGTCATTGGCCATCTCAACTGCTGAAAGGTCACAAACCCATGAATTCGATGATGTTCCGCGCTACCCTGGCCTCCATTGCGCTGCTGCCAGTGCTGGCTTGCGCACAAGACGTGACCGGCGCCGGCGCCACCTTCCCCGCGCCCATCTACGCCAAATGGGCTGACGCGTACCACAAGGCCAGCGGTGCCCGCATCAACTACCAGTCTGTGGGCTCGGGTGCCGGCATCAAGCAGATCAAGTCCAAGACGGTGGACTTTGGCGCGTCCGACATGCCGCTGGCTGACGATGAACTGGCCAAGGACGGCCTGATCCAGTTCCCCACCGTGATCGGCGGTGTGGTGCCGGTGGTCAACATTGCCGGCATCACCCCGGGCCAGATCAAGCTGACGGGTGCAGTGTTGGGTGACATTTACCTCGGCAAGATCACCAAGTGGAACGACGCTGCACTGACCGCGCTGAACCCCGGCGTGCCGCTGCCGGCGGCAGACATCTCGGTGGTGCGCCGGGCTGATGGCTCGGGCACCAGCTTCATCTTCACCAACTACCTGTCCAAGGTGAATGCCGAGTGGAAGGCCAAGGTGGGTGAGGGCACTGCAGTCAACTGGCCCATCGGCGCCGGTGGCAAGGGCAATGAAGGTGTGGCGGCGTTTGTGCAGCGCCTGCCCAACGCCATCGGCTATCTTGAATACGCCTACGTCAAACAGAACAAGATGACCTACACCTTGTTGAAGAACAAAGACGGCAACTTCGTCAAGCCCAGCGACGATGCTTTCAAGGCGGCAGCCGCTGGTGCCGACTGGACCAAAACCTTCTACCAAGTCACCACAGACCAGCCCGGCAAAGAAGCCTGGCCCATCAGCAATCCCACCTACATCCTGATGTACAAAATGCAGGATAAACCGGCCAACGCCAGCAACGCGCTGAAGTTTTTTGAGTGGGCCTACAACAACGGCGACCAGACTGCGGATGATCTGGACTATGTGCCCCTGCCGGCTGCGGTGAAGGACTTGGTGCGCAAGCACTGGGCGGCCAATGTGAAAGACGCCGCCGGTAAGGCCATCGCCTTCAAGTGACCCCACGGCGCTGCGGCACACTGCTGCTGCACCGCTTGGCCTTTTATCCCAACTTGTGGAGTCACCGTGGCCGCAACCTTTCCTGCCGCCCCGTACGAGGCGTCTGAGCGCACATCGCCCATGCGTCCGCCACCTGAGCGTCGACGGGTTGCGCCGTGGGCCGACAGCCTGTTCTCCGCAGTGGCCCACGGGGCTGCCTGGCTGACGCTGCTGCTGCTGGTGGGCATCATCGTGTCGCTGCTGGTGGGTGCTGCGCCGGCCATCCAGCACTTTGGCTTGCCGTTTTTGTGGTCGTCCGACTGGGACCCGGTGAAAGAAAAGTTTGGCGGCCTGGTGATGATTTACGGCACGGTGATGACCTCGTTCATTGCCCTGCTCATTGCGGTGCCGGTGAGTTTTGGCATCGCTATTTTCCTGACTGAAATGTCGCCAGGCTGGCTCAAGCGCCCGCTCGGCATTGCGGTGGAGTTGCTGGCGGCGGTGCCGTCCATCGTTTATGGCATGTGGGGCTTGCTGGTGTTCAGCCCCATCCTGTCCACCTATGTGCAGCAGCCGCTGCAGGCCGCGTTCAAAGGGGTGCCGGTGCTGGGCACCTTTGTCTCGGGTGCGCCAGTGGGCATCGGCCTGCTGTCGGCCGGCATCATCTTGGCCATCATGATCATTCCGTACATCGCCGCTGTGATGCGGGATGTGTTCGAGGTGACTCCCCCCATGCTCAAAGAATCAGCCTACGGCCTGGGCGCCACCACTTGGGAGGTGGTTTCACGCGTGGTCTTGCCCTACACCAAGGCGGGTGTGGTGGGCGGCATCATGCTGGGCCTGGGCCGGGCATTGGGTGAGACGATGGCTGTCACCTTTGTCATCGGCAACTTCAACCAGCTCAACTCACTGTCGCTGTTTGAGGCCGCCAACAGCATCACCTCAGCATTGGCAAACGAGTTCGCTGAGGCGGGTGAAGGCCTGCACCAGGCCTCGCTGATCTACTTGGGGCTGGTGCTGTTTTTCATCACCTTTGTGGTGTTGTCGCTGGCCAAGCTGTTGCTCTCACAACTGCGCAAAGGCGAAGGAGCACGCACATGAGCGCACTCTCCATCACCTTTACCCCAGCTCAGCAGGCCGGCCGGGAGGCCAAACACCGCAGCCGCAAGCGCGTCAACGTGCTGGCGCTGGCGCTCGCCATCAGCGCCATGGCTTTTGGGGTGTTTTGGTTGTTGTGGATTTTGTGGGAGACCTTCCGCCTGGGCCTAGGCGGCTTGAATCTGGCGGTGTTTACCGAGATGACGCCACCGCCGCAAGCTGAGATTGGCGGCCTGGCCAATGCTATTTTTGGTTCAGTCATGATGGCCGGCCTGGCCACCCTGCTGGGCACGCCCATTGGCGTGATGGCCGGTGTTTATCTGGCCGAATATGGCCAAAAGACCTGGCTGGGCCACACCACCCGCTTTATCAATGACATCTTGCTGTCGGCGCCGTCCATCGTGATCGGGCTGTTCATCTATTCCACCGTGGTGGCGCGATTCAAAAGCTTTTCGGGTTTTGCCGGTGTGCTGGCACTGGCCTTGATCGTGATTCCGGTGGTCATCAATACCACCCAGAACATGTTGAGCCTGGTGCCCAACGCGCTGCGTGAAGCGGCGTATGCGCTGGGTACCCCCAAGTGGATCGTGATCTCGTCCATCACCCTGAAAGCCGCACGGGCTGGCGTCATCACCGGTGTGCTGCTGGCCGTGGCCCGCATCTCGGGTGAGACCGCACCGCTGCTGTTCACCGCGCTGTCTAACCAGTTCTGGACCAGTGACCTGGGCCAGCCCATGGCCAGTCTGCCGGTGACGATTTTCAAGTTTGCGATGAGTCCCTATGAGAACTGGCAGAAACTGGCGTGGGCAGGTGTGTTCCTGATCACTGTGGGTGTGCTGCTGCTCAACATCGCTGCGCGCTTCTTCTTGCGCAACAAGCACTGAATCCGAGGACCCACCATGGACACCCGCGTCAATACCAGCACCGCCGAGAAGGCCAAAATCTCGGTGCGCGATCTCAATTTTTACTACGGCGGCTTTCATGCGCTGAAGAAGATCAATCTCGATTTGCCGGCCAACAAGGTCACTGCGTTTATCGGCCCGTCGGGCTGCGGCAAAAGCACGCTGCTGCGCACCTTCAACCGCATGTTTGAGCTCTACCCCGAGCAGCGCACCGAGGGTGAAATTTTGCTGGACGGCCAGAACATCCTGAATAAAAAACTCGATGTCAGCCTGATCCGCGCCAAGATCGGCATGGTGTTCCAGAAGCCGACGCCGTTTCCAATGTCGATCTACGACAACATTGCCTTTGGCGTGAAGCTGTTTGAGACCCTGCCCCGGGTGGAGATGGACGAGCGGGTTGAATGGGCGCTGAAAAAAGCCGCGCTGTGGAATGAGGTCAAAGACAAGCTGAGCCAAAGTGGGTCAGGTTTGTCGGGTGGCCAACAGCAGCGGCTGTGCATTGCGCGTGGCATTGCCATCAAGCCCGAGGTGCTGCTGCTCGATGAACCTTGCTCAGCACTCGACCCCATCTCCACCGGCAAGATCGAAGAGCTGATCCATGAGCTCAAGGCGGACTACACCGTGCTGATCGTCACCCACAACATGCAGCAGGCGGCGCGTTGCTCTGACTACACCGCCTACATGTACCTGGGTGACCTGATTGAGTTTGGGCCCACGGCGGATGTGTTCACCAAGCCCAAGCGCAAGGACACCGAGGACTACATCACCGGCCGGTTTGGTTGAGTCACTGCATGCAATTGCGGCGAAACACAGGGACACCCCATGACAGATAAACACCTCTCCACCCAGTTCGACAATGAATTGAGCGGTATTTCCACCCGTGTGCTTGAAATGGGCGGCCTGGTTGAATCGCAGGTGGCGCAAGCGGTGTATGCGTTGGCTAACTTCAATGACGAGGTGGCCGGGCAAGTGCTGAAGGAAGAAGTGCGGGTCAATGCGATGGAGATCGAGATTGACCGCGATTTGTCATCCATCATCGCCCGCCGTCAACCCACGGCGCGTGACCTGCGGCTGTTGATTGCCGTGTCCAAAACCATTGCCAACCTGGAGCGCATTGGTGACGAGGCGGCGCGCATTGCCCGCACTGTGCAACGCTTGCTCAACTCGGGCATGTCCAGCCGGTTGCGGCTGCCGGTGGCTGACTTGCAATTTGAGAGCGAGTTGGCCACCAAACAATTGCGCAAAGCGCTGGACGCGTTTGCCCGGCTGGATGTTGACGCCGCAGTGGACGTGCTGCGCCACGACGACCAGATTGACCAAGAGTTTGATGGCCTGATGCGCAAGCTGATCACCTACATGATGGAAGACCCGCGCACCATTTCATCGGCCATCGATTTGGTGTTTGTGGCCAAGGCCATTGAGCGGGTGGGCGACCACGCCAAGAATCTGGCCGAGCAAATCATCTACATCGTCAAAGGCACGGATGTGCGGCACAACCATGTGGACACGGTTGAAAGCCTGGTCCGGTGATTGATTTGATCTGGAGCAACGCCGCATGAGTCACATCGTTGTTGTCGAAGACGAATCGGCCATTGCCGAGCTGATTGCCATCAACCTGCGCCACGCCGGCCATGCTGTGACGGTGGCACCCACCGCTGAGGCCGCACGGCATGAGATTGACGCCATGCTGCCCGACTTGGTGGTGCTGGACTGGATGCTGCCCGGCCAAAGCGGCCTGGCGCTGGCCCGCCAGTGGCGCGGTGATGCGCGCACCCGTGAGCTGCCCATCATCCTGCTCACTGCCCGGGGTGAAGAGCGTGACAAGGTGGCCGGGCTGGATGCCGGCGCCGACGACTACCTGACCAAGCCCTTCTCGACCAATGAGTTGATGGCCCGCATCCGCGCGGTGCTGCGGCGCAAGGCGCCCGAGGCATTGGAAGACGTGGTGGACGTGGCCGGGCTGCGCATTGATCCGTCCACCCGCCGCATCAACCGGCAGGTGGATGGCCGCGAAGTGGACTTGAAAATGGGCCCGACCGAGTTCCGCCTGCTGCACTTTTTCATGACCCATCCTGAGCGTGTACACAGCCGGGCCCAGCTGCTGGACAAGGTCTGGGGCGACCATGTTTTTATTGAAGAACGCACGGTGGACGTGCATGTCAAACGCCTGCGGGAGGCCCTGGCGCCGGCGCAGGCGGCCGGCATGATCGAGACCGTGCGTGGTGCCGGCTACCGGCTGACCCAGCATGCCAGCGCGCTGCAAAGCTGAGCACTGCGCGGGTTGACGATGGAGTGGTTTTTGCCGCGCTTGCTGGCCACACTGCTGGCCATGGCGCTGGGTGGTGGGCTGGGCTTTGTGGCGGGGGCCATGCTGGGTGGGCCAGAGACCGGCGCCATGCTGGGCGCTGTGTTGGGGGTGGCTGCGGTGGTGCTGGCAGACGGCCTGCGTGCGCACCGGCTGATGTCCTGGTTGCGCACTGACCTGGCGCAGGGCGCACCACGCGACACTGGTTTTTGGGGTGAGCTGGGTTACCGCATTGAGCGGGCATTGCGCAGCCGTGAGCAGGCGCTGGGTGTTGAGCGCCAGCGGCTGGATGAGTTTTTGTCCGCCATCGAGGCCTCGCCTAACGGCGTGCTGCTGCTGGACGAGGCCGACCAGATTGCCTGGTGCAGCGCGGTGGCGGCGGACCACCTGGGGTTGGACGCCCAGCGTGACCTGCGCCAGCCCATCACCAATCTTGTGCGGGTGCCGGCGTTTGTGGCTTATCTGCAAGAGGGCCTGTGGCGTGAGCCCATCACCGTGGTGGCCCCTGGTGGCCAGGGCAACCTGCAGGTGGTGGCGCGGGGTTATGGCCACGGCCAAAAGCTGGTGATCACGCAAGACGTGACCGAGCGCACCCGCGCCGACGCGATGCGGCGCGATTTTGTGGCCAATGTGTCGCATGAGATCCGCACCCCACTGACCGTGCTGGCCGGTTTTGTCGAAACCATGGCCAGCCTGCCGCTAAGCCAAACTGAGCGCACCCGGGTGTTGCTGCTGATGCAGCAGCAGACTGACCGCATGCATGTGCTGGTGGCTGACCTGCTGACCCTGGCGCAGCTGGAGGGCAGCCCACGCCCACCCACAGACCGCTGGTTGCCCCTGGCGCCGCTGCTGCAGCGGGCGCTGGCAGATGGGCTGACGCTGTCAGCCGGCCAGCACCAGATCACGCTGGCGTCATTCACAAACGCATCCCCGGCGCTGGAGCTGGCCGGGCTGGAGCCCGAGCTGTTCAGCGCAGTGGCCAACCTGGTGAACAACGCGGTGCGCTACACCCCCGGCGGTGGGCGCATCAGCATCACTTGGCTGCTGCGGCCCGACGGCAGCGTGGTCATCGAGGTGCGGGATTCAGGCATCGGCATTGCGCGTGAGCATTTGGCCCGCCTGACCGAGCGTTTTTACCGGGTGGACGGTAGCCGCTCACGCGACACCGGTGGCACCGGGCTGGGCCTGTCCATCGTCAAGCATGTGGTGCAGCGCCACGGCGGCGCGCTGGAGATCGACAGCCAACCTGGTGTGGGATCGTGCTTCAGGCTGCTGCTGCCGGCAGGCCGTGTCCGCAGCCCCGTGCGGGTTCAGCGCTTGATTGGCGGCGCTGGTGGTGGTGCCGATACGCTGGTGGGTTTGTCAGCCGACACACCGGCTGAAACACCGGGCGCTGCAGCGCGCTTGTAGACCACCACCACCTCGCGCCGCTCGGTCGGGCCCCGTGCTCTGGCGGCCTCTTGCCAGCCGCTGCGCTGCAAGGCGGCAGCGGCAGCAGCGCTGCGCTGGGCGGTTGCACCACGTTCCACCAGCACCTGCAGCAGCACCGGGCAGGCGCTGTGGATCGCCGCAGTGCGGGCGTCCACCGTGCGGCCACCGTGGAATTCCAGCGCTGCCACCAGCGACGGCGGCGCGCCGGGTGCGGCCACGCAGGCCCCGGCAGGCACATGGTGCAACAGGCGCTGGGCGAGCGGGCGGTTGCTCAAGGCGTAGTCCAGCAGCGGCAGCCACAGCGTCATCAGCAGCAGCCAGCACAGCGCCACACCGCCGGCCGGCAGTACCAGGCTTTTCCAAATGACAGGCCGGGTGCGCCGGGTGCGCCAGCGCACCAGCCAGGCCCAGGCCAGCGTGGCCAGGGCGGCGAGGGCCAGTTCGGTGATGGACAGGCGGCGCTCAAAACCCGGTGCCAAGCGCTGCACCGTGGCCCAGGCAGCGGCCGGTGTGCCGGTGGCAATCGCTGCATAAAACACCCACACGGTCAGCGCGCAGAGGGTGAAAAACAGCACCGACAGCGAATCCACCGCCGCCGTGGTGCTGCGCTGCAGCGTGGGCAGGGCAAATGCAGCCAGCACCGCGATGCCGGGCACGCCCAGCATCAGCGCACGGTCCGAGCCATCCATGGCCACACAGGCCAGCAGCGCCACGCCAAGGCCCAGCAGCGGCAGTGCCAGATGGCGTTGCAACAGTTGGCGGCGCCAGCTCCACAGCGTCCACAGCGCCAGCGGCCAGGCCGGCCATAAAAACCACAGCCACAACCTGGCCACCAGCGGGGCCTCAATCTGCGGCGCCACACGCCAGGCCCAGCTGCCGGTCAACCAGGCCAGCAGCGCGGCGGCCAACACCGCAGCGGCCAGCCAGGGCCGCAGGGATTTGAGGCCAGCGCCGCTGCTGGTCTCTGCGCGGTTGTGTGCGCTGGCGTCCGCACTGGCATTCCCACCAACAAACGACAGCAGCAGGCCGCCCACACCCCAGGCCAGCGCCATGGCCGGTGCGCCACAAGCCGCCAGTGCGGGCAGGGCCAGCACCACCCCTAATCGCGCCGGCCCATGGCGCTGTGGCGCGGCCGCCAGCGCCCATTGCAGGCAAGCAGCGGCGGCCAACTGCGCCAATTCGGGGGTGGTCTGGTGGCCCAATTGCAGCAAGCCCAGCGTGGCGATGAAGGCCAGCAGCGCACCATCGGCCACGGCCCGGGCGTAGTCCACAGGATGTGCTTCCCCACCAAAGGCCAACGGCAGCGGTTGGGCTGCTTCGCTGCGCGCCAGGTGGAAGGTGGCATGCCACACCGCCACCAGTGCCAGCACCAGCATCAAGGCAAACGGCAAGCGGGCAGCCAGCGCTGGGTCCAACCAGGGCCGGGTCAGCAAGATGGCGCCAGCGCCAATCCAGTGCGGCAGCAGCGCGTCACCACTGGCCACGCCCCCCAGCGCAGGCGCCAGCCAGGGCGCCCGGCCATCGGCCAGGGCCAGCATCTGGCCAAAGGCGTTCAGGTCAGCACCGCGCCAGGGGTCACGCCCCACCAGCCCTGGCAGCACGTAGGCGGCGCAGAACAGCAGCAAGGCCAGACGCGGCAACCGCTGGGCGGCGGCCTGGGTCACCAGGGCGGGGTTAGGGGTTGGGGTGGATGTCACCGGCAAAAGCGCTCAGCCATGAAAAAGGGCAGCCTGGGCTGCCCTTGGTTGGCACGGGTGCTGGACAACATCCAGCGCAACCGTGTGCAGTGCGGGTGTCCGCACGTTTGTTCGGACGTCTGTCCGGCAATTACGCCGAAGCAGCCTTCTTGTTGATGCCGAGGCTGGCAAACTTGTTGCGGAACTTCTCGACCCGGCCGCCCAGGCTGTCCACACTCTTTTGGGTGCCGGTGTAGAACGGATGGGTTTCGCTGGTGGTTTCAAGCTTGATCAGCGGCAGGTCACGGCCGTCGTCCATCTTCACCATTTCTTTGCTGTTCACTGTCGAGCGGGTGACGAACTTGAAGCCGTTCGACAAGTCCACGAAGCAAACCTCGCGGTAGTTGGGGTGAATGCCTTCTTTCATG
>JAYVLI010000393.1:0-7396 GCA_043759535.1 Betaproteobacteria bacterium
ATCAGCCCGATGCGGTTCGAAGAAAACTGGCGCGCGGGCCAGGCAAAGAAAGCCGCGTAATCGAGTGGCTATGGACTACGTCGTTCAAGGGCAAGGTCAAGCTTGGCGGCCAGCTCACTGTCTTGCCGGCTTTTTTGGTCCCACTGCAACGGGACCGCCAGGTTCACCGACACCATGTTGCCGTACGCCGCCGCGCGCTGGCTGTAGGCCAGCTCCACGCTCCAGTCTGCGCGCTTGTTGCGCTGGGCGATGTCCACATCGGCGCTTGCCATGGCTTCCTGCCTGGCCAGCACCAGGATCTCGGGGTGCTGGGCCAGCCGCGCCGGGATGTTGCTGACATCCAGGCCAACCACCGCCAGCGTGGGCGGCGCACCCAGCGCTTGATGGGCACCGTCACCCACCCAGCGGGCCAGCCGGGTTGTGGCGGTTGCAATCTGCCGCTCGGTCTGGCGGCTGCGGTCATCCACCAGCGCCACCGCTGCGCGTACGGCAAACACCTCGGCTTGTATGCCGCGCCCGCTGCGGTAGGCAGTATCAGCCGCTTCAATCTGCAAAGCGGCCTCTGCGCGCTGCGCCCGCAGCAAGCCCAGCATGCGCTCCTGGTGGGAGCGGTCCAGCCAGGCTGTGGCGGTGTCACGCCGCAGGTTGGCCAGGGTCAGGACCCGCATGGCCTCAGCGGTCTCGGCTTCGTGCTCGAACCGAGCGGCGCGTGCGCGCAGCTTGTTTGTGCGTGTGAACTCTTGCGCCACGCCCACCGAACGCATGGTGAACGGGTCCCGAGTCAAGCTGAAGCGGTCAGGCCTGGACACCGGCAAGCTGTTGAGACCGGTCTTGAAGACCGGGTCAGGCAACCGCCCCACCACACGCGCCATGCTGCGTGCGGCGCTTGCAGCGGCGTCTTGTGCCACCAGTTGGCCGGACCGGTCTTGCGCCAGACGCAGCGCTTGATCAAACGCCAGCGGCTGCTGGGCCTGGCTGGTGGCACTGAGACAGGCACAAAACACAGCCAGCGCAGCCATTCGCCCACGGCGCGCCGCACGCACGGCGGATTGCAATACAACAAGAGACATGACAGCTCCAGACAACGAAACAAGGGCTTCGTATCGGCTCGGTCCGCCATGCAGGTCCATACCGCACTGGGGACGAGCGCGACCCAGGCGCTGCATCGGCCGGCATGGCCGTCAGCGCCAGCTGGTCTGCAACATCAGATGCGGAAACAGCAGTGCAAGATGGTGTGTGGCGGTGGCGCCGCAACCAACGCACTGGTCGGGTGGGTTGCAGGGTGCGGCGCTACAGCAGGCGCAGGGGCCAATGGGGTGACGGCGCAAAGCGCCGTCAGCAGGACTGCCGGCGCCGCCAGTGTGGCGGCCTGGTCACTCTGCTGACCGTGCTGGCAATGCGCGCTGTAGAGGTTGGCAAAGTCCGGGTCCATGGCTGCGGCCATCTCGGCGCAATTGGCCATCGGCCGCACGGCATTTGTCTCCATTGCACGGGCTTGATCACCACCCGTGAGACTGGATGACGCCACTGGCGCTGTTGCTGCCGCCAGCGCGGGACACGCGTAGGCGGAGACGGCCAGCTGCGCCAGCAGCACCACACCGATGAGCAACCGGCTCACGGATTGCAAAACCTGGCGCGTCATGGCCATTGCACTGTGGCGTCAAGGCGTGCCGCAAGCAATGCGGTGGGTGCGCTGCAACCACAGCGGGCCCTGATCAACGCAAGAGCAATGGTCAGCGCGCTTGTCATGCGTTGTGAGCAGCAATGTTGGTTTTGCGAATGCAACTTCAATTTAGCGCATTGAATCACTGCAATCGGCGCGATGCCGGTCCTGCTGGCTGGCCGCTGCAGGTGTGCAACCTACTGCGGCCCGTGGGGGCTGACGCCAGCTTGGCGGGGACTGGAAGGCCCCCTCAAACGCAATGCATTGCCAATGACCGACACGGAACTCAGGCTCATGGCCAGCGCCGCAATCATCGGTGACAGCAGCCAGCCGGTGAACGGGAACAGCACGCCTGCAGCCAGGGGTACGCCCAGCGCGTTGTAGACAAAGGCAAAGCCGAGGTTCTGCTGCATGTTGGCGATGGTCTCGTCAGAGATCGCCCGTGCCAGGGCGATACCGCGCAGATCACCTTTGACCAGCGTGACCTGCGCGCTGTTCATTGCCACGTCTGTGCCGGTACCCATCGCCACGCCCACGTCGGCCTTGGCCAGCGCCGGCGCGTCGTTGATGCCGTCGCCTGCCATCGCGACGGTGCGGCCTTCGCGCTGAAGCTTGTCCACCAAGGCCAGCTTGTCGGCGGGTTTGACCTCACCATGCACCTCGTCAATGCCGAGCTTGAAAGCCACCGCCTTGGCCGTCGTCAGGCCATCGCCGGTGGACATGATCACACGCATGCCGTGGGCCTTCAGCGTGGCCAGCGCCTCCATTGTGCTGGCCTTGATGGGGTCTGACACGGCCAGCAGGCCCGCCGCTTTGCCATCAACGGCCAGCAGCATCACGCTCGTGCCCTCGGCACGCAGTGCTTCGGCTTGCACCGTCAGCGCCTCAACAGCAATCCCCAGCTGGGCCATCAGCGCCGCGTTGCCCAGGGCCAGATGCTGGCCCTTCACACGGCCTTGCACGCCGATGCCGGTGCTGGATTCAAAGCCGTCGGCGGTGTCCAGCGCCAACCCACGTTCGCGGGCCGCGCGCACGATGGCGTCTGCCAGCGGATGCTCACTGCCTTGGTCGAGACTTGCCGCCAGACGCAGCACCTCGTCAGCGATGAACCCACTTGCTGCAATGGCGCGGTCGAATCGTGGCTTGCCTTCAGTGAGCGTGCCGGTTTTGTCAACGATCAGCGTGTCCACCTTGCGGAAATTTTCGATTGCCGCTGCATCACGGAACAGCACACCTTGTGTGGCCGCTTTGCCGGTGGCAACCATGATCGACATCGGCGTGGCAAGGCCCAGCGCGCAAGGGCACGCGATGATGAGCACGGCCACTGCATTGATCAGGCCAAACACCCAGCTTGGCTCAGGCCCAAACAGGCCCCAGACCATGAACGTCAGCACTGCGATGCTGACAACGGTGACGACGAAGTAACCGGCCACGCGGTCGGCCATGCGCTGCATCGGTGCCTTTGACCGCTGCGCCTGCACGACCATTTGCACAATGCCAGCCAGCACGGTCTGCGAGCCCACCTTCTCGGCGCGTATCACCAGCGCGCCGTTGGTGTTCAGTGTGGCGCCGATCAGCGTGTCGCCAACGCGCTTTGTGACCGGTACAGGCTCGCCTGTCAGCATGGACTCGTCCACCGCGCTGCTGCCCTCCAGCACGACGCCATCAACAGGCACCTTCTCGCCAGGCCGCACGCGCAGCGTGTCCCCGACATGAACATGCGTGAGCGGCACGTCTTCTTCCGCGCCATCGGCATTGATCCGTCGGGCCGTCTTGGGTGCAAGACCCAGCAAGGACTTGATTGCCGCCGAGGTTTGGGAGCGTGCTTTGAGTTCGAGTACCTGGCCAAGCAGGGTCAGCGAAATGATCACCGCTGCGGCCTCAAAGTACACCGATACCCGACCCATTGAAACAAACGAGGCCGGGAACGCACCTGGCAGCACCGTGGCGAAGACGCTGTAAATGAATGCCGCCGCCGTGCCCAGGCCAATCAACGTCCACATGTTCGGGCTGCGATGAACCACTGACTGCACCGCGCGCTCAAAGAATGGCCAACCGGCCCACAGCACAACAGGCAGCGTCAGCGCCAGCTCAATCCAGCTTTGTGTGGCCCGCCCTGCTGGCACACTGAACCACGGCAACCGGTGACCAACCATTGCCAGCACGGTGATGGCAATCGTCAACGGCAGGGTCCAGACCAAACGCCGCCGAAAGTCTGTCAGCTCAGGGTTTTCGCCGTCGTCCAGCTTGGGCATCTCGGGCTCTAGCGCCATCCCGCACTTGGGACATGCGCCGGGGTGGTCTTGCCGCACCTCGGGGTGCATTGGGCAGGTGTAAATGGCACCGGTGGCAGCGGATGCGGTTAAGGCATGCGCTGAATTGGCTGGTGTGGCTGATGTGGCTGATGTGGCTGATGTGGTTGATTGGGTCGATTTGGATGTCGCCGGCATGCCGCAGCCGGGGTCTTTCAAAACCGGCGCCACGCCGCTGGCCACTGCGCGCTTCTTGGCCGCGCAGCAGCATGACGGCGCGTCATGTGGGAGCGTCAACAAGGCCTGGTCAGGCTGGGCTGGATCGGTGGTTTCATGCATCGTGTTCTCCTCCGGTGATCGGAATGCCCACAGCGTAAACTCCGTACCCCACCCCAGAGTCAAGGATTTTCTTGCGATGCCGACAAACAAACCCGAATCGCTGACCATTGGACGGCTCGCGCGAGCGGCCGGCGTAGGCGTCGAGACCGTCCGGTACTACCAGCAACGCGGGCTGTTGCCCGTACCCACGTCGGACGGAGGCTTCCGCCAGTACCCGGTGGCATTGACGGCCCGTATCCACTTCATCAAACGCGCCCAGGAACTGGGTTTCTCACTGGACGAGATCACCGAGCTTCTGAAACTGGAAGACGGCGCCCACCGCAGTGCAGTCCGGCGCATCGCAACAGACCGGCTGGCACAGATTGAGAGAAAGGTGGCCGACCTGAAACGGATGCAAAAAGCCCTCAAAAATCTGGTCACAGAATGCGCGCACACGCGGGGCGACCTGCCCTGCCCGATCATTGCCTCGCTGGTTCAGGCGGGTGGCGGCAAGAGGCCAATCACCGTCTGAGTTACGGTCTATTTGTGCTCGGCCAGCCAGCGATCAAACTGCGCGATTTCTTTCTTCTGCGCAGCAATGATCGACTTCGCCATCGCCTTCATCTCAGGCGACTTGCCGTGATTCAATTCCATTAGCGCCACGTCCAGCGCGCCTTGGTGGTGAATTTTCATCATCATTGCGAAGTCTTTGTCGGTGTCGCCCGACATCGGCATCTTGTGCAGGGCGTCCATGCCGCCCATCATCGATTGCTTCATCGCGCCCGGGCCGCTGGCGCCCATTGATATCTTGTCCATTGGCCTCTTGCCCATCGGTAGCTTGTCCATTGGCATGCTGGCGGATGAAGCCATCGGGCGTGCCATCTGCGCTTGCGCACCTGCCGTGAAACAAAGCGCACTGAGTGTGGCAATGGCGGCCAGACACAGTGTTGCGGCTGATTTGCGGATGTCGGCATTCAGGTTCATTGTTGCCTTCAGCGGGTCGGAGATGGGAGGCGGTATTGCAAGCAAGCAAGGCTGCCAGTGCTTCGACTGTGCGCGCGCGCAACTGCGGTGGCTGTAGGACAAAATCCGCAAGGCGGGCCAGCGGCCACTATGCATTGGCTGCCGTTGGCGCGGCGAGATGTCGGACACCGGCGTCAGCCCGCTGCCAGCGTGCGCCATCGCCGCGCAGCGGCCCGCGCACCAGGCCTGCCGCTCCATCACTTTGCGTTGTCAATCTGCGTGATCGTGAGCTTGCCGCCGTCGCTCATGGCCTTGAACTTCACCTTGTCACCGGCCTGCAGTTTGTCGAGCATGGCCTTGTCCTTCACGGTGAAGACCATGGTCATACCGGGCATGTCGAGGTTCTTGATTTCGCCATGCTTGAGCGTGATCTTGCCGGCCTCTTTATCAACCTTGCGCACTTCGCCCTCGGTCATGTCGGTGGCAGTGGCCTGGGCCACAACGGCGTCTGTGCTGGCCGCGGCAGGCGTTGTCGCGGCCTGCGCTGCAGTGACGGGTACCAGGATCGAGACCAAAGCAATTGCGGTTGTAGTTGCGGTTGCGGTTGCGAAGATGAATGACTTCAAAGTGTTCATGGACTGTCCTTGAGATTCGCAGGGATGGGCTTTGCGCTATCGACTGTATTGATTAGCGCTTGTGGTCGGCATGACCGTCCACCTGCGCAGACTTGGCCCCATTTGCGACCACTGCGCTACCCCTCATGCCAGCTTCGAAGTGCCCGGCCTGCAGGCATGCAAAATCGAACGTGCCGAGCTTCGTGAACTGCCACACCAACTCGCCGGTCTGGCCGGCTTCCACGCTGACCTGGTTCGGATCGGCATGCTCCATCTCAGGGAACTTGAGCATCAGGTTGGCGTGTTCCTTCAGTTCCTTGATCGTGCCCAGCACCATCTCGTGCTTGAGCTTGCCTTGGTTCTTGAGCACGAAACGAATCGTCTCGTTGCGCTTGACGGAAACGTTGGACGGGTTGAATCGCATGGCATCGCTCATCGTGATCACGACCGTGCGGCTGACCTTTGTCGGGTCGCCCGGTTTGCCCAGCGCCGATGCATGGCCTTCGTGAGACGAAGCGCCTGCCTTCTTATCGTGGTCTTCGCCGCCGTGGGCGAAGGCCACGCTGCTGATCGCGATCAGACCGATCGTGAAGAGTTTGTTCACGTGTTGCATGGCGTCCTTTCAGGTTGACGTGGAATTGGGGGATGGGCGTCAATGCCCCGTGTGGCCGACAGGCTTGCGCACCTGCACTTCGACCTCGTTCATCGGCATGTTTTTGGCCGGCATCACTTGCCCACCTTCTGCCTGGAAGCGCGCGGGCTCGGGCATTGCACCGGTCCATTCAAAGGCCACCGTGCCTTTGGGGTGCTGGTACCAACCCGGGTCTTTGTAGTCACCGGTTGCTTGGTTTTTGCGCACTTTGACCATGCTGAACATGCCGCCCATCTCCACCGATCCTACCGGCCCGTCGCCGCTCATCATGGGCGCGGTGTTGTCAGGCAGCGGCATGGCCATCTCGGCCATGTCCGCCATGCCACGCTCGGCCATCACCATGTAGTCGGGGATCAGTTTGGTGATCTGCTTGGCAATGCCACTGTGGTCCACACCAATCATGGTCGGCACCGCGTGCCCCATTGCATTCATCGTGTGGTGGCTCTTGTGGCAATGAAAGGCCCAGTCGCCCTCTTCATCTGCCAAGAATTCAATTTGCCGCATTTGGCCCACAGCCACATCGGTGGTCACCTCGGGCCAGCGCGTGGTCTTGGGTGTCGGCCCGCCGTCTGTGCCTGTGACCATGAACTCATGCCCGTGCAGGTGGATCGGGTGGTTGGTCATTGTCAGGTTGCCGATGCGGATGCGAACCTTGTCGTTCTTGCGCACGACCAGCGGATCGATCCCCGGGAAGACGCGGCTGTTCCAGCTCCACAGGTTGAAGTCCAACATCGTCATGATCTTGGGCGTGTAGGCGCCGGGATCAATGTCGTAGGCGTTGAGCAGGAACACAAAGTCGCGGTCCACCGCTTCAATCAGCGGATGTTTTGCCTTGGGGTGGGTGATCCAAAAGCCCATCATGCCCATCGCCATCTGGGTCATCTCGTCGGCATGCGGGTGGTACATGAAGGTGCCAGGCCGGCGGGCCACGAAT
>JAYVLI010000394.1:0-9764 GCA_043759535.1 Betaproteobacteria bacterium
TTGGCCCGCACGGTGACGGGCCAGCCATAACCCGACAGCAGCGTGGGCGCCCAGCCCTTGCCGTACAGGTGCAGCGCATAACCGGCGGACTGCAACTGCTGCAGCGCGGGCAGGCTGAGCACCACATCCCCAATCCAGTTGCACAGGCGAACGACCAGCGGGCGGGATGTCATGCAGGGCGGATGGCGGGTTGCAAGTGAAAGGCGGCGTTTGGCGGGTGGCCGATGGAGGAGGGGCTGGCACCGGCCGACGCCGATAATTCACGCTTTGCATTTTGCCACCCCACCATGCACCCCAGCCTGCCCGCCGCCGCCGATGTGATCACCCTGCATGACCACCTGCTGGCCAGCGCTGGCTGGCCCGGTGATGTTCCAAATGACACGCCCGCGCCATGCGACGACGCCCTGTGGTTGTGGGTGCAGACCAACCACCGCTGTAACTGCCAACTGTGGGCCGAAGAAGACCTGGCGCGCCGCACCACCGTGGGCGCGACTGAGATCGCCGCCAACAAACGCGCCATCGACGGCTTCAACCAGGCCCGCAACGACGCCACCGAGCGGGTGGACGAGTTGCTGCTGATCACGCTGGGCCTGGTGGACGCCGCATCGGCCCGCACCGACACGCCGCTGTCCACCGTGCCGGCCGGCGCCCGTCTCAACAGCGAGACCGCCGGCAGCATCATCGACCGCATGTCCATCATGGCGCTCAAAGTGTTTGCCATGCGCCAGCAAACCCAGCGCCCCGATGTGGACGCCGCGCACATCGCCGCCAGCAGCATCAAGCTGGGCCGGCTGCAGCAGCAGCGTGCTGACTTGGGGCAGTGCCTGGACACGCTGCTGGCGGATGCACAGGCCGGCCGCGCCTACTTCAAGGTCTACCGCCAGTTCAAGATGTACAACGACGCCCGCTTCAACCCGGCGCTGGTGGCAGAGCAGGCGGCACGGCAACACCTTGCAAAGCCCTGAGTGCGGGTCCTGATCGTTAAAACCTCGTCGATGGGCGACGTGGTGCATGCACTGCCGGCGGTCAGCGACATGCTGCAGGCCTCGCCTGGCCTGCAGGTGGATTGGTTGGTGGAGGCGCCGTTTGCCGCTATTCCCCGCCTGCACCCGGGGGTGCAGCGGGTGCTGCCGCTGGCCTGGCGCAAATGGCGCAAATCGCTGGGCGACCCCAAGACCCGTGCGGCGATTGGCCAGCTGCGCGCCGCACTGCGCAGCCAGCCCTATGACCTGGTGCTGGACCTGCAAGGCCTGCTCAAGAGTGTGTTGTGGGGCTTGCAGGCGCGTGGGCCGTTGGTGGGTTATGGCTTTGGCAGCATCCGTGAGCCAGTGGCAGCGTTGTTTTACCGCCGCCGCGCCACGGTGCCGCGCCAGTTGCAGGCGGTGGACCGCAACCGTCGCCTGGCCGCTGCACATCTGGGTTATGTACTGCCGGCCACGGCGCCGGACTTTGGCATCGGTGCGCCCAGCGGCACCGACCAGGCCAAGCTGCAGCACAAGTTATCCAACGGCGGCTGGCGCGCCCCGCTGCAGCGCGCGGTGCTGATCCCCTGCGCCAGCCGGGTTGAAAAACTCTGGCCCGAAGACCGCTGGATGGCGCTGGGCCAGCGCCTGCAAGCCGCGGGTCTCACCCCCGTGCTGGTGTGGGGCAGTGACGACGAGCGCCAGCGCGCTGAACGCATTGCCGCTGCTTGTGACGGCGTGGTGCCACCGTTTTTGACCGTGGCCGATACCGCTGCGGTGCTGGGCGGCGCGCGCCAGATCGTCGGCCTGGACACCGGTTTTTCGCACCTGGGCGCTGCGCTGGGTGTGCCCACGGTGGGCATTTATTGCGACCACGCACCCGGCCTGGCCGGCATCACCGGGCCGGGGCCGGTGGCCAGCCTGGGTGGGCCGGGCCAGGTGCCGGCCTTGGCCGATGTGCTGGCGGCGCTGGAGCGCCATCTGCTGCAGGACTGACCACCTGGCACCCGCCCGGCGCAGGGTCAACGCCGGGTCAATGCCCGATCAGCGCCCGATCAACGCCCCGCCAGCGCCTTGCCACATTCGGCCACCAGCGCCGGGCCCTTGTAGATCAGGCCGGTATAGATCTGCACCAGGTCAGCCCCGGCAGCGCGTTTGGCCAGCGCGTCCTGGCCGCTCATCACACCACCCACGCCGATGATCGGGTAGGCCGGGCCGAGTGCCGCACGCAGCGCCCGGATCACCCGGTTGCTGGCCTCCAACACCGGCCGGCCGCTCAGGCCACCGGCCTCGTCCGCATGCGGCAGGCCGACCACCGCGTCGCGCGCGATGGTGGTGTTGGTGGCCACCACACCGTCAATGCCGTTGTTGCGCAGGGTGTTGGCAATCAGCACCACCTGGGTTTCGTCCAGGTCGGGCGCAATCTTGACAAACATCGGCACGCTGCGGCCGTGTTGGGCGGCCAAGCGTGTCTTGCGGTCTTGCAGCGCACCCAGCAGTGCGTCCAGCGCCGCGTCGCTTTGCAATTCACGCAGGTTTTTGGTGTTGGGGCTGGAGATGTTGACGGTCACGTAATCCGCATGTGGGTAGACGCCGTCCAGGCCCAGCAGGTAGTCGCTGGTGGCGTTTTCGATGGGTGTGGCGGCGTTTTTGCCGATGTTCAAGCCCAGCACCCCGCCCCCAGCGCGAAAGCTGCGCGCCCGTTTCACATTGGCCAAGAACGCTGCCAGCCCCAGGTTGTTGAAGCCCAGCCGGTTGATCAGTGCGTCTTTGGCCGGCAGCCTGAACATGCGTGGTTTGGGGTTGCCCGGCTGGCCCAGCGGCGTGACCGTGCCCACCTCGATAAAACCAAAGCCCATCGCGCCCAGGCCGTCAATGCAGCGGCCATTTTTGTCCAGCCCGGCGGCCAGGCCGATGCGGTTGGGGAATGTGAGCCCGGCCACGGTGACCGGGTCGTTGCTGCGGGCCTGCGCCCAAAGGCATTGCAAGGGTGTGCCCTGCAACGCGGCAATCGCGTCCAGTGTCAGGTCATGGGCTTGCTCGGGGTCAAGACCGAACAGGAACGGGCGGGTCAGTGCGTAGGGGACAAAAGCCATAATTCATTGTCCCAGACCCCTTTCGGCGGCCGGTCGCCACCACTTGCCATGACCTCTGAAGAACTCAAAGCCCTCGTCGGCCGCGCCGCACTGGGCCTGGTGGTGCCGGGCGGCGTGGTGGGCGTGGGCACCGGGTCCACCGTCAACCAGTTCATCGACGCGCTGGCCAGCATCAAGGGCCAGATTGCCGGTGCGGTGTCCAGCTCAACACAAAGCACGCAGCGCTTGTTGGCGCATGGCATCCGGGTGTTT
Organism: Betaproteobacteria bacterium; assembly: GCA_043759535.1. Classification (GTDB taxonomy): domain Bacteria; phylum Pseudomonadota; class Gammaproteobacteria; order Burkholderiales; family Burkholderiaceae_C; genus Pseudaquabacterium. The sequence continues at coordinate 3,311 of JAYVLI010000394.1, forward strand.
GAGGCCGATCAGGTGACCAGCATCCCGGTCTACATCGACGGTGCGGACGAGATTGACCAGCGTGGCCACATGATCAAGGGCGGTGGTGCGGCATTGACACGCGAAAAGATCGTGGCTGACCTGGCTGAGCGGTTTATTTGCATTGCAGATGCATCCAAGCTGGTGCATCAGTTGGGCCACTTTCCGTTGCCAGTGGAGGTGATCCCGATGGCCGCAGCACAACTGGCGCGCCGTTTTGCGGCGGCCTACGGTGCTGTGGCCACGCTGCGCGCCGGGGTGGTGACCGACAACGGCTTGCCAATTTTGGACGTGCGGGGCTTGGCCATCACTGACCCGTTGGCGATGGAAACCGAAGTCAACCAATGGCCCGGCGTGGTGACGGTGGGCCTGTTTGCACGCCGCCGCGCGCGGGTGTGCTTGCTGGGCACGGCGCAGGGTGTGCGCACCCTGACCTTCGACTGATCGGCGTCAGCGCCCGGTCAGGCGTGCCGCCCGCGCCGCAAAACGCGCCGGGTCAAGCGCGTCCAGCAGGCTGGCGGCCAGCGGCATCGGCGCACCGGTCAACCAGCAGGCCAGCACCTCACCCGCCAGCGCGGCCTGGGTGATGCCGCGTGAGCCAAGTGCGGTACACACATACAGGCCGGCGCTGCGGGGGGCGAAGCGGGGCTGGTCCAGCCGCAGATGAGGAGCGGGCCTGTCGGCGCTGGCGTCGGCGTTGGCATTAGCGCTGGGCACCGGGCCGATCAGTGGCAGCCGGTCATCGGCCTGCAAGCGCCAGCCCACCCGGCCGCCAAGAGTGGCCAGGTTCACCGCGCCAGCCCAGCCGGTGAGGCGGCGCAAGCTGGCCAAGTGGTGCAGGTGTTCGGCTTGCCGCAGCAGGGTGCCGTCGGTGCTGGTGTTGCCGTCCGCCGTTTCGGGTGTGCTGCCACCACACAGCAGCCCACCATCGGCCAGACGCAGCGCATAACCCCCATCAGCCAGCGGCAGTGGCAAGTCAGGCAGACCAGCGGTGCTGGCGGGCAGCAGGGTGGTCTGGCCGCGTTGACGCTGCAGCGGCCAGTCCGGCTGACCAGTGGATTGGCCCAGCAGGCGGGTGGCATCACCGGCGTTGCACAGCACCACGGCATCGGCGGTGGTGATGACGTGGCCGTCTGGGCTCAGCAGGCGCCAGCCTTGGGCGCTGGGTTGCAACTGCTCCACCGGGGCGTTGTAGTGGCTGCTGATGCTGGTGGCGGCCAGCCAGGCGCGGCAGACATCGGCCGGCGCCACCCAGCCGCCACCGGGGTACAGCCAGGCTGGCCGACCCGCCGGGTGTTCGGCTGTTTGGCCACCCGGCAGGGCCTGCGCCAGCACCTGCACATAGTCAGCCGGCAAGCCCAGGCGCTGGACCAAGGCCTGCATCTGCGTGGCGTCCAGCGTTTGCTCGCCCCGCAGCAGGCCACGCAGTGCGCCAGCCACTGGTGTGCCGCCCATGCCACCGTGCAGCAGCGGCGCCAACACCTGCTGGGTGTGCAGGGCGGCGGCACGCAGCCAGCGGGCGTGGTGGCCGTCATGGCCATGCACCACGCCGTGGAACAGCCCACCCGCATTGCCCGAGGTTTCTTGCGCGCAGCCAGGCTGGCGCTCATACACCTGCACCCGCACACCCTGGGCTGCCAGCGCGCGGGCCACCGCTGCACCGGCCAAGCCGGCACCGACCACTGCCACGCGCAAGTGTTGCGGCGGCAGCCCAGCCACGCTGTGCAATGGCCGGCGGCCAGGCGGTGGCGGGGCGCTGAAGCGGGGCGCAAACTGGCCTGTGGTCATGCTGGAGTCACTGGCATCACTGGCATCACCAAAGGTGGTGTGCTGCAGCGTGAAACCAGCGCTGCGCAGGCCGCCCAACACTGCGCTGTGGGTGGCCCAGGTGGCCAGCGTGGCACCGGGCGCTGCCAGGCGTTTGAGCAGGCGCAGCGGGTAGGGGTCCCAGGCGGCCGGCGCACCGGGCGGGCTGCGGTTGTCTCGGGCCGGCACAAAGCTGCTGAGGTACAGCGCGTCGGCGCTGGCCAGCAGGTCAGGCAGCACTTGGCCGATGTCACCCACCGCCAGCAGCAGCCGCACTTGGCCACCGTCCAGCGGGATCAGGTGCAGGTCGGGCGTCAATGGGGGCCACTGGGCGGCCAGGCTGCTGGCCAGGTCAGCCAGCGGCGACCCTGCAAAGGCCTGCAGCAGCGCGGCGCGCTGCGGCGGCTGGTGGCAGATGGCCAAGTAGTGCAGTTGGCCGCAGCGCTGTGCATCCTGGCGCCACGCGGCCCAGGTGGCTAAAAAATTGTGGCCCAGGCCAAAACCGGTCTCCAGCACCACAAAACGCGGCCGTCTGGCCCAGCGTGCCGGCAGTTGGTTGCCCGCCAAAAACACCTGCTGGGCACGGGCCAGGGGGTCGGCAATCACAGCGTGCTTGCGTTGGACTGTGTGGCGGGCTGTGCAGCGGAAGGTGCGGTGGCGTGTGCGGTGCCCGGTGCGGTGGCCTGTGCGGCGGGCTGGCCGCCTTGCTGGTCACCAGATGCCAGGTCGGGCTGGACCGCCCGCCAGGCCAGCCACTGCAGCAGCGGCGTTTGCACAGCGGTCAAGCCGCGGTAGGCCAGCACCGCGTCAGTCATGGACGCCAGCGCGTCATGCACCTGGGCCGCTTGTGCCGCGTGTGCAAACGCCATGGCCAGCGGTGTGATGTCCACCTTGATGGTGAACACCGCCTGTGCTGCAGCGCTGGGCAGGCCGGGCACGGGGATGAAGGTTTGGTGCTCGGTGCGCCACCAGGTGTGGGCGGCGATGGTGTCCACATCCAACCCGGCTGGCCAGCGCGCCGGGTCCACCCGGTCGGGGTGGGCATGCAGGCGGGGGTGGGCGCTGAAGGTCCAGACAAAACGCTCCCAGCGCTGCGGCCCGGTCACCAGCTGGATCAGCTGTGGGGCGGCGCCGGTGATCAGCCGGTTGTCGGCCACCGGGGCATGCACGGCAGTGAAATGGCGGCCCAGCTTGTGCTCTGGTGCCCACTGTGATGGCAGCGCCACCGCCAGCCAGGGGAGGGTGCCGGTGGCACCGTCCAGCACCGCAAAGTCCTCGGCAAAGGCCAGGCACAGCAGCGCGGTGCGGCGCCAGGCGGGTGGCAGGTGCAGCAGCAGGGCGCCGATCTCGGGCCAGCCGGCGCCGCTGCCCAGCGGGTGCGGCTGATCGTCTGCACCCAAGGCCCAGCCCAGCGCCGGTGCGGCCACGCGCCCACCGTCCAATCGCAGGGCGTTGGGATGTTCAGCAGCGGCATGGGCCAACAAGGCGGCCAACGCCGGGCCGGCATCAAAGCCCGGCTGGCACAACAGGGTTTGACTGGGGTAAGCCCACAGCACGGCCAGTTTTTCGCGCAGGTGGCGTGAGCCGTTGCGCGCTTGGGCTGTTGTCGGTGTCAGCTGCCGCGCACCGGCCGCCAAGCGGCGCAGGCCGGGCTGCATGCGGTGTGGGCTGCTGACGGCGGCGCCGAAATCAAAGGACATTGGGTCACGGTACCACCCGGCGCTGGCTGCGCATCCAGCAGCCAATGACCCGCGTATGAGGGGCTGTCCCGGTGTCTGGCGATTGCCGCAACCGGGCCTTCTTTCACCCGCTCACAGCATTTTGAGGAACCGCATGAAACGCATCCATTTCGCAGCAGTGGCATTGGCCGCAACCCTGTCGGTCGCCAGCCTGGCGGCTTCAGCCCAAGTGATGGTGGGCGGCGCGCCCATGCTGGCCAGCAAGGACATCATCGACAACGCCGTCAACTCCAAAGACCACACCACACTGGTGGCGGCGGTCAAGGCTGCAGGTCTGGTCGAGACGCTGAAAGGCCCGGGCCCATTCACCGTGTTTGCCCCCACCAATGCAGCGTTTGCGGCCCTGCCTGCCGGCACGGTTGACGGCCTGCTCAAACCGGAGAGCAAGCCCGCACTGACCAAGGTGCTGACCTACCACGTGGTGGCCGGCAAGATGGACGCCGCAGCACTGACCAAGGCCATCATGGCCGGTGGTGGCAAGGCCAGCTTGAAGACGGTTTCAGGTGGCAGCCTGACGGCGATGGCGTCTGGCGGCAAGGTGATGGTGATGGATGAATCGGGCGGCACCGCCACGGTGACGATCGCCGATGTGGTCCAGTCCAACGGCGTGATCCATGTGGTGGACAAGGTGCTGTTGCCAAAATAAGCCGGCCCGGTTTGGCCAACAACAAGGGCGCCGAGGCGCCCTTTTTTTAACCGTCAAATCCAGTGCAGCATCACACCCGCTTGCGGTATTCGTGGGTGCGGGTGTCGATTTCGATCTTGTCGCCCTGGGCCACAAAGATGGGCACTGGGATGTCAAAGCCCGACGCGATCTTGGCTGGCTTGAGCACTTTGCCTGAGGTGTCGCCCTTCACGGCCGGTTCGGTCCAGGTCACTTCACGCACCAGCGAGGTGGGCAGCTCCACCGAGATGGCTTTGCCGTCGTAGAACACCACTTCCACCGGCATTGCGTCTTCAAGATAGTTGATGGCGTCGCCCATGTTCTCGGACTCGACCTCGAACTGGTTGTATTCCTCGTCCATGAACACATACATCGGGTCAGCGAAGTAGGTGTAGGTGCAGTCCTTCTTGTCCAGGATCACCTGGTCCATCTTGTCGTCGGCCTTGAACACCAGCTCGGTGGCCTGGTTGTTGAGCAGGCTTTTGAGCTTCATGCGCACCGTGGCGGCGTTGCGGCCACCACGGGAGTATTCAGTTTTCAACACAACCCACGGGTTCTTGTCCTGCATGATCACGTTGCCGGCGCGGATTTCTTGAGCGATTTTCATGGGAGATTCCGTAGTCGTGGCTGCCGTCGGTGCAGAGGCCGGGGCCGTCTATCGGACCGGGGCACCAGCTTGGCGCAAAGCCCGAGATTCTAGCTGGCCTTGTTGGGCGGCTTGCCGATATGGCTGTTGACAAAGGCCAACAACTGGCTGCACAGGTCAGTTTGCGCGGCCAGTTGCTGGCGCCAATGGGCATGCTGGGCGCGCCAGGCGGCCAGGCCAGGCAGGGCCAGCATGCCGGGTGCGGGCGTGGGCTGCAAGCTGTCAGACAAGCCATTGAATGACAAGAAGGCCGTGCGCAGCGGCGCGGCCACCGCTGCTGGCGCGCCCGCCAGATACAGGCCCAGAAACGCCGCAATCTTGGCGGCATGCGCACCGTCAGATTGCGGGTAGGCCTGCCAGACAAACGGCGCGCCGCTGACGCGCTGCGCCCGCACAAACGAGTCTTCACCCCGCACCAGATTCAGGTCCGCCGCAGCCAGCAAGCGGTCGAAATCGGTCTGCGCCAAATAGGGCAGGGCCAACAAGCGCATGCCGGCGGGCAGTGCGCCGGCGTGCTGCAAGCCCTGCAACTGCGCCAGCACCGGCCCGGGTGGCACCCGCAGCAGGGTGGGTGGGCCGGCCAGCGCGCGCAGCACAGCGGGCAGGGCCGGGTTGGCATAACAAAACACGGTCAGCGCCTGCTCGCCCGGGACGGTGCCCCAGCCTTGGGCGGCGGCCCAGGCCTGTGCTGCAGTTGCATCAGGCGCCTGGCCACCGATCAGCCCGGCCACCAGGCCGCCGGTGCGGGCGGTGAAACCGGGGTAAAAAAACCAGAGGTCCAGGCCACGCCCAGCACCGCTGAACTGGGGTGAACGCAAGCGGTGTGAGCGCTCCACATACGGCTCGGCGCTGAGGTATTCCAGGTTGATCCACAGTGGCGCGGCCTGGCCTTGGGCCACTTGCTGCGCCATGCCAGCCACAAACGCTTCCGGCGGTGCGCAGCCAAAGGCCTCAATCACCACAGCGCCGGGGGCCAGGTGCGGCGCCGGGTTGGTCCAGGCCACCACCTGCACACCGGGCGCGCCGCCCGGCGCCAGCCAGGCCAGTGGGGATGGGTCGTCAATCCACAGCCGCACCGGCTGGCCACGCCGCGCCAGGTCGGCCGCCACGCGCCAGCCCACACCCACATCGCCAAAGTTGTCGATCACGCGGCAAAAAATATCCCAGGCCATGGCGGGATTATTGGTGCCGGCACCGGCGGCAGAATCTACTGCCTCACCGAGACTGCCCTGTGCCTGACCATCCCGACCATCCCGCCGACCTGCCCCCGCCCACCGCCGCCGCTGTGACCACCCCAGCGACCAGCATCACCCCGGACGACGACCCGGTGCGCCAGCGCCTGCTGGCCGAGGTGGCCGCGCTGCCCGGCCTGCCGGGTGTCTACCGCTACTTTGATGCGCAGGGTGGAGTGTTGTATGTGGGCAAGGCGCGCAGCCTGAAAAAGCGGGTGGCCAGCTATTTTCAAAAAGACCACGGCAACACCCGCACCAGCGTGATGGTCAGCCGCATCGCCCGCATGGAGACCACGGTGGTGCGCACCGAGGCCGAGGCGCTGCTGCTGGAAAACAACCTCATCAAGAC
>JAYVLI010000395.1:0-2921 GCA_043759535.1 Betaproteobacteria bacterium
CCCGTTGGAGACGCTGCTGGCCACTTGGGGCATCAGCTTGATCTTGCAGCAAGGCGTGCGTTCTATCTTCGGCGCGCAAAACGTGCCGGTTGAAAACCCGAGTTGGTTGTCGGGTGGCGTCGATGTGATGAGCAACCTGACGTTGCCCTTCAACCGCATTGCCATCGTGGTGTTTGCGGTCTTGGTGTTGGCGGGTGTTGCCGCGTTGATTGCACGCACGCGCCTGGGTTTGTTTGTGCGCGGCGTGACGCAAAACCGCAGCATGGCGTCTTGCATGGGTGTGAACACTGCGCGCATTGACACGTATGCATTTGCGTTGGGTTCGGGTATTGCTGGCTTGGCTGGGTGTGCGTTGTCGCAGGTGGGGAATGTGGGGCCTGACTTGGGCCAGGGCTACATCGTGGACAGTTTCATGGTGGTGGTGCTGGGCGGTGTGGGCCAATTGGCCGGAACCGTGTATGCCGCACTGGGCCTGGGGCTGATGAACAAATTGCTGGAGGGTTGGGCTGGTGCGGTGCTGGCCAAGATCATGGTGCTGGTGTTCATCGTCATCTTCATCCAGAAACGACCGCAAGGCATCTTTGCCGTCAAGGGCCGGAGCGCTGAAGCATGAGCACAATCGCGCTGCAACCGCTGTATCAAAAACGCGGTCTGCTGCTGGGCACCAGCGGCTGGCTGGCGGTGGTGGGCGCATTGGCCGTGCTCACCGTGCTGATCCCGCTGCTCAACATGGTGCTGCCTGAGAGCAGCGCATTCCATGTCAGCGACTACGCGGTGGGCCTGACCGGCAAGATCCTGTGTTACGCCATCTGCGCCTTGGCCATGGATTTGATCTGGGGCTACACCGGCATCCTGAGCCTGGGCCACGGCTTGTTTTTTGCGCTGGGCGGTTATGGCATGGGCATGTATTTGATGCGCCAGATTGGCCTGGACGGCAATTACAAAAGCCCATTGCCTGACTTCATGGTGTTCTTGAACTGGAGAGAACTGCCGTGGACTTGGGGCGTGTCCGATTCATTCATTGCCCAAATGCTGCTGGTGGTGTTGGTGCCCGGTGTGCTGGCGCTGGTGTTCGGCTGGTTTGCCTTTCGCTCGCGCATCAAAGGCGTGTACTTTTCCATCATCACCCAGGCGCTGACGTTTGCGGCCATGTTGCTGTTCTTTCGCAATGAAACCGGCTTTGGTGGCAACAACGGCTTCACTGATTTCAAACGCATTCTGGATGTGCCGATTACCACACCCACCACCCGCATCACACTGTTCATCATCACCAGTGCCACGCTGGTGGGCTTTTATTTGCTGGCACGCTGGATCGTCAACAGCAAATACGGCCGGGTATTGCAAGCCATTCGGGATGCAGAAACCCGGGTCATGTTCACCGGCTACAACCCATTGGCCTACAAGCTGAGCATCTGGACCTTGAGTGCAGTGATGTGCGCTATTGCAGGTGCGTTGTATGTGCCGCAGGTGGGCATCATCAACCCCAGTGAGATGAGCCCGTCGGCCGGTATCGAGATGGCCATCTGGGCCGCAGTGGGTGGGCGCGCTACCTTGATTGGCCCCATCATCGGCGCGTTTTTTGTGAATGGCGCCAAGAGCTGGTTCACCGTGGCGTTCCCGGAGTTCTGGTTGTATTTTCTAGGTGCGTTGTTCATTGCGGTGACACTCTTTTTGCCGCAAGGCATAGCCGGCCTGTTCAACAGGCCGGGTGGCATCGTCGGCCTGTTCCGCAAAGTCAGCGAGAAAAATGCATGACGCCCGACCTGATGGAAGCAGGCGCCCGACGCCGCGCTGCGTATGAAGCCCGCTTGACTGCCAGCACCGGCACCGAGAGTGGTGGCCGCGACGCCGGTTACGGCCGCATTGCCAATGTGGGTGTGGCCGATTTCACCCAAGGTGTGGCGCTGTACCTGGACGACATCACCGTCAGCTTTGATGGTTTCCGGGCGCTCAACAAGCTCAACCTGGCCGTCAACGTGGGCGAGCTGCGCTGCATCATCGGCCCCAATGGCGCCGGCAAAACCACGATGATGGATTGCATCACCGGCAAAACCCGGCCCGACAGTGGCAAGGCGTTTTTTGGGTCCACCATTGACCTGCTGCGCTTGACCGAACCGCAGATTGCGCAAGTGGGCATTGGCCGCAAGTTCCAAAAGCCCACGGTGTATGAAGAGCTGAGTGTGTTTGAAAACCTGGAGCTGGCGCTGGCCGGTGACCGGCGTGTCAAGGCCAGCTTGTTCTCACGCCTGACGGGTGTGCAGCTCGACCACATTGGCGAGATCCTCACCACCATCCACTTGAAGCCCGATGCCCAGCGCACTGCAGGCCTGCTGAGCCACGGCCAGAAGCAGTGGCTGGAGATTGGCATGCTGCTGATGCAAGACCCCAAGCTGCTGTTGTTGGATGAACCCGTGGCCGGCATGACCGACGAAGAAACCGAGCGCACCGCCGAGCTGTTCTTGACGCTGGAAGGCAAACACAGCCTGGTGGTGGTGGAACACGACATGAAGTTTGTTGACGAGCTGACCCAGGGCCGCAAGAAAGTGACGGTGCTGCACGAAGGCAGTGTGCTGGCCGAGGGCCTGTTGGCCGATGTGCAGAACAACGAAAAAGTGGTCGAGGTCTATCTTGGCCGTTGACCACAACACCACCGATAACGCCATGCTTGCGGTGCAAGGCCTGAACCAGTATTACGGCGGCAGCCACATCTTGCGCAACGTGGGCCTGGAGGCCAGGCTGGGTGAGGTGACGGTGGTGCTGGGCCGCAACGGCGGGGGCAAAACCACCTTGCTGAAAAGCCTGATGGGTGTGGTGCCGGTCAAGACCGGCAGCGTGCTGCTTGGCGGTGTGGACATCACCAAAGCCACACCGTACGAGCGGGTGCGGCTGGGTGTGGGCTATGTGCCGCAGGGCCGCGAAAT
>JAYVLI010000396.1:0-5029 GCA_043759535.1 Betaproteobacteria bacterium
ATGCATGCAACTGGGGCGGATCACGTATTCAGCCGCAGTGACGTGCAGGTCCCTGCGCCGCCACTTCAACGCCCATCCGCACCTACACATGGCCAAAGCCGATACCAAGACCTCCATCGATTCCGACGGCCTGCGTTATCGCAGCAAAACGCCTGGTTCACCGTTCACCGCTGCCGGCGCGTTTGGCGCGGCAACGATGTCGTGTTTTTTGTGCGGCAAGCACCGCCCGCGCAGTTTGCTGAAGTCACGCCGTTTGCTTGGGAAGGCGCAGTTTGTGTGCTCGCCCACCTGCAAAGAGGCTGACGTGGAAACCACCCCCAAGCCTTGAGTGTGTTGTCTGGCTGCTGGCCAGGCAATCACTGACGGACTGACCGACAGATACAGGCCCTGTATGCCACATTGGCATACAGGGCCTTGTTGTTTCAGCGCAGGCCGTTGCGGCTCAGGTGCTGAAGTCCTCGGTGTCCACCTCGGTTTGGGCGGCCGGGCTGTAACGGCTGCCTCGCACCGCCTGGCGGTTGAACAAGGCATCCAGCGCGGCCAGCGTAGGCGCGTCCAACACCACGTTGGCTGCGGCAAGGTCGTCGTCCAGATGGGCTGGGTTGGTGGTGCCGGGGATGGGTACGATGTGATCGCCCCGCGCCAGCAACCAGGCCAACGCCAGTTGGGCCATGGTGCAGCCGGCTTGGCCAGCGATGCGGGCAAAACCGTCCAGCAGCGCCAGGTTGGCCGCGTAAGCCTCGGGGTAGAAACGTGGCATGCCGCGCCGGATATCCTTGGTTTCCAGCCCGGCCACATCACGCAGCGCACCGGTCAAAAAGGCCCGTGCCACCGGGCTGAAGGCGACAAACGCAGTGCCCAGTTCACGGCAGGCGGCCAGCACGGCGATCTCGGGGTTGCGGGTCCACAGTGAATACTCCGTCTGCAGCGCCGCAATCGGGTGCTCGGCATGGGCGCGGCGCAGGGTGCTGGCCGACACCTCGGACAAGCCCAGCGCCCTCACCTTGCCTTCGGCCTTGAGCCGCGCCATCTCGCCCACTGACTCTTCAATCGGCACCAGTTTGTCCCAGCGGTGCAGGTAGTAGAGGTCAATCACGTCGGTGCCCAGGCGCTGCAGGCTGTCTTCGCAATTGCGGCGGATGGCTTTGGGTGTGCCGTCGATCACCCGCTTGAGTCCGCCATCACCCTGCACACCCGCCATGCCGCCTTTGCTGCACAGGGTGATGCGGCTGCGGTGCGGCCGCAGCACCCGGCCCACCAAGGTTTCATTGGCACCAAAGCCGTACAGCGCAGCGGTGTCAAACAGCGTGACACCGGCGTCCAGCGCCTGCAGCAGCAGGCGCTCGGCGTCGGCTGCGGGTGGTGGTGCGCCGTAAGCGTGGCTCAAGTTCATGCAGCCCAGGCCGATGGGCGCCACGCTGAACGGGCCGATGGTGCGTGGTGATGTCATGCCCGGGGATGTCATGCCTGGTGATGCCATGCCTGGCGCGGCCATGCGGTTCACACCCGCTGCAGTTGTTGTTCCAGGTCATGCAGCACCTGGTAACACGGCAGCACCTGGGCCACGCTGGAGTTGGGTTGCCGGCCCTCGCGGATGGCGGCAAAAAACTCGCGGTCTTGCAACTCGATGCCATTCATGCACACCGCCACGTTGGACACGTCGATCTTTTCGTCCTTGCCGGTGAACAGGTCGTCATACCGCGCCAGGTAGGTGCCGCTGTCGCCGATGTAGCGGAAGAAGGTGCCCAGCGGGCCGTCGTTGTTGAAGCTCAAGCTGAGCGTGCAGATGGCGCCGTTGGCAGCCTGCAACTGGATGCTCATGTCCATCGCAATGCCCAACCCGGGGTGGATGGGGCCTTGCACCGCGTTGGCTTTGACGATGGGTGAGCCGCACTGGTAGGCAAACAAATCCACCGTGTGGGCGGCGTGGTGCCACAGCAAATGGTCGGTCCAGCTGCGCGCCTGGCCCAGCGCATTGATGTTGCTGCGGCGAAAAAAGTAGGTCTGCACATCCATTTGCTGGATGTTGAATTCACCCGCCGTGACCTTGTTGTGGACCCACTGGTGGCTGGGGTTGAAGCGCCGGGTATGGCCGCACATGGCCACCAAACCGCTGCTGTTGGCCAGCGTGGCCACGGCTGTGGCGCCGGCCAGGCTGTCAGCCAGAGGAATCTCCACCTGCACGTGTTTGCCCGCCTGCAGGCAAGCCAGCGTTTGCTTGGCATGCATCTGGGTGGGGGTACACAAAATCACCGCGTCCACATCGGGCAGCGCCAGGCTGTGTGCCAGGTCGGTGCTGACATGGGGGATGTCGTATTGGGCGGCGGTTTCACGGGTTTTTTCCAGGTCGCGGCTGATCAGTGACACCACCTCGACACCGGCGATGTTCTTGATGCCGTCCAGGTGTTTGATGCCAAAAGCGCCGGCGCCGGCCAAGGCCACCTTGATGGTGGGTTTGCTGAAAGCGGGCATGTCAGTTGTTCTCCAGGATCAGGTGGCCCACCGCTGTGTTGCTGGCAGGCACATGGTAAAAGCGGTGCTTGAGGGTGGGCGCCGGGCCACCGTTGATATCACTCATCGCACCCCGCGCAATCAACCACATCACCAGCTCAATGCCCTCGCTGCCGGCCTCGCGCACGTAGTCGATGTGGGGCACGGCGGCTTGGGCTGCGGGGTCAGCGATCAACTGGTCTAAAAACGCGTTGTCAAACGTGCGGTTGATCAACCCGGCGCGTGGGCCTTGCAACTGGTGGCTCATGCCGCCGGTGCCCCAGATATGCACATTCAAATCTTGGTCGAAACTCTCCACCGCCTTGCGGATGGCCTTGCCCAGGTTGAAGCAGCGCTGGCCACTGGGCACCGGGTACTGCACCACGTTCACCGCAAACGGGATCACCGGGCAGGGCCAGGCAGGGTGTTCACCGCCGGGTTGGCCGCACAGCAAACTGAGTGGCACGGTCAGGCCGTGGTCCACGTCCATTTTGTTGACGATGGTCAAATCAAAATCGTCCTGGATCACGCTTTGAGCGATGTGCGCTGCCAGCTCGGGGTGGCCGATGACTTGGGGCACCGGGCGCGGGCCCCAACCCTCGTCAGCCGGCTGGTAAGACGCTGCTGTGCCGATGGCAAAGGTGGGGATCATCTCCAGGCTGAAGGCGGTGGCGTGGTCATTGAAGACCAGAAAGATGACATCGGGCGTGTTGTCCTTCATCCACTGCTTGGAATACGCGTAGCCCTTGAACACAGGCTGCCAGTAAGGCTCATTGCTTTTGCCCAAATCCAGCGCGGCACCGATGGCCGGCACGTGGGATGTGAAAACGCTGGCGGTGATGCGGGCCATCAAATGGGCTCCTTGGTTTGTTCAGCAAGAGAGCGGTTGCCTTCAACCGACCGGCCACCGGCCAGCATCATGGCGGCGTACTGCTCTTGGGTCATGCCGGTCATGCTGGCGGCCATGTACTGAAAGCTCTTGCCATCCGTCGCGCCAATTTTGGCCAAGAAATAAATGTTGCCGCCGGCGGCAATGCAGCGGTTCAGGTCGCGGGTCAACACGCCCTGCTTCTGCTCTTCGGTCATGGGCCACTGGTCCAGATAGGCCCGCTCATCGGCCTTGAAGGTTTCGCGGTTGGCGGCCTTCATCAGTGACATGCAGAACTGGTTGAGGTGGTAGCCCTTGCGGGATTGTTCGGCGTCAAAAATGGTGGTGCCGGGCACGTCCAGATAGGGTTTGTCGAGGGCCATCAGTGGGCTCCTTGTGGTGGCGGCTGCGGGTGGGGTGTTGCGCGCAGGTGGATCAATTCACAAGTCACTGCACAGGTCATTGCATTAGTCATTGCACACACTCAAAACTGGCGGCGCTGGCCGCGTCGCCGCTGCGGTAGCGGGGCCATTGCGGCCACACGCACAGCGGCCTGGCGCGGCTGTTGGCAAACGGCGGTACCAGGCTTTGCTCGGCCAGTTGCAGGCCTTGTGGTGATCGGCCGTGCTCCACCCAATCGACCAGCGCGGGCAGCATGTCCACATTGCCGGGCGCGCCGCTGCCCACGTGGTCCACCCCCGGGGCGGTGTAGAGGCGCATGAAGCTGTTGGTGGTCTCAAGCCACAGGCGTGCCACCACCGCCGCGTGGTACTGGATACCGGCATACGGGCTTTGCGCTTCGTCGGCCATGTTCTCCAGCACCGGCAGCTTGCCGCCCCGGGCCTGGAAGGCGCTCAAATCGGGGTTGGTGGAGTCCATCAGGTTGGAGATTTCAGCCACCCGGGCGGCAAAGTCTTCAGCCCGGTAACGCCGCAGGTCGTAGGCCGGGTCACGGGCATAAAAGTATTGCAGCGCACCGCTGCCGTAGACCCAGGCAATGCCGTTGGCCGGCACCGGTGGCACGGCGGGTGGGGCGCTGCCCAGCCACCAGGCGCTCCAGCCGCCGGTGGGGCCGCTGGCTGGTGTGCCCTCCCCTGACTTTTGTAAGACGCGTGGGCAAAGTTGAGCAGCGCTTCATCATTCAGCGCGAATGCTTGCGGCGGCTGGCCCGGCACAGCCTGGTGGCCTGAATCGGTGCCGGCGGTGATGAGGCCCTGCGCCAGCGGCGATGCGGACTCGAACCGCGTTGCGGGCGGCAGGCCCAGGCCGCTGATCAGCACACCGTTGAAGCCCCCACCGCCGTATTGCAGCGCGCGGCCGTTCCACTGCGCCGGCAGGTTGACCTGGAGCTGGATGGGCGGCGCGTTGGGGTCTAGCGGTGTGATGCGGCCCAGCAGCTTGCAAAACGCCAGCATGGCCGGTGTGATGCGCGCCGCCGGTATGGGCCCATCCGGGGCCACGGCCAGCGCGCTGGCCGCCAAGGTGGTGCGGTTGCGCATGCTTGTCTCGGTTGTGGTGGGCAGGCGATCAGGCCTCTTCAGGCCAGTACAGCCGCATCGGGTTGTCCACCAGCAGTTTTTGCTGCAGCGCAGGCGTGGTGGCGATGTGGGGGATGAAGTCCACCAGCAGGCCGTCATCGGGCATGTGGTCTTTCAGGTTGGGGTGTGGCCA
>JAYVLI010000397.1:0-4109 GCA_043759535.1 Betaproteobacteria bacterium
GGCACCAGCAGTTTTTCAACCCCCGCCGCCATCGAGCAGACCCAGCGCAGCGACTGCAGCTTGCCCGCCAGCCCGGCCGGGAAGCGCCAGCCCAGCACCACCTGCATGCTGGCCAGCGTGGCAGCGTCCAGCGCGCGGCTGTAGGGCAGCAGCACCAGCTCGGGTGCCTGGGTGTTGATGGCGGCCACCAGCGGCGCGGCCATGGTGGCGTCGGCCAGCAGCAGGATGGGGGCAGGGTGCAGTGCGGTGGGTAGGCTCATGCAGCGCAGTGTGGCTTGGGCGCCGGGCTGTGGCCTATCACCCGGGTGACGGCTGTTGCCGGCCCGCAGCAGCGCGCAGGTGGCGTAACCTGGGCAAAGCGTCACAGCGCGCCTCAGCCTACGCCGCTAAGCTGTTGGGCCAAACAACTGGGCCTGACCGGGCCCCGCCGCGCCGGGGTGCAGACCCGGCCGCCGGCGCACGCGGGGGCTTGATGAACACCTCTCTGCTGTGGGCGATCCCGCTGATCCTGGTGCTGGCCGGCTGGGGCGGGTGGCTGTGGCGCACACACCGCCGCAGGCCAGACGCCACGCTGCAGCCAGCGCGGGCGCCGCTGGCGCCACGGCCGGTGCGGTTGGCGCCAGCACCGGCCGCAGTGGCCAGCCCGCCGGCAGCGCCGGCCGCCACACCAGCGCATGCCTTGGTGGCACAACGGCTGGCCACCACCGAGGCCTTGCGCCAGGCGCGCCGCCAGGCTGCGGACGAAGCGGCACGCATGGCTGCCGAGCGCCAGACTGTCGCGCCCGCCGCACCGCCAGTCACAGCACGGGTGGTCGTCGCCAAGCCCGTACCTGCACCTGCACCTGCACCGGCACCTGCACCTGCACCGGCACCTGCACCTGCACCGGCACCGGCGCTCGCATCCGTCCCCGTTGAACCCCCAGACGCTGCAGCGCCGACGTCACCGGCCGTGGTGGCAGCCGCTGCACCTGTGGCCACCAGCCCGGCCGGCCCGGTCAACCGCCCACCACGGCCGGTCACGGTGTTGCTGGTGGATGACTCCAAGGTGGTGCGCATCAAGACCAGCCGCTTGCTGGAAAAACACCACTACCGGGTGCTGCTGGCCGATGACGGCCTGAGCGCTCTGCGGTGCCTGATGGACGAGATGCCCGACCTGGTGATCACCGATGTGGAGATGCCGGGGCTGGACGGGTTTGCGCTGACCCAGCGCCTGCGCAGTGAGCCGCGCTGGCACCGGCTGCCGGTGATCATGGTCACCTCGGCCGATGAGCGCCACCGCAGCGCTGCGCTGGCGGCTGGTGTCACCGTGCTGCTGGGCAAACCGTATGAAGAGGCCACCCTGCTGGCTGAAGTGCGGGCGGTGGTGGGCCAGCCGGCGGCGCAAGACAGCGCCAGTTTGGCCTTGCAATAAGCCGCCGGCGACCGGCGACGCGCCCGCCGCCCACCTCAAGGCGCGGCGCAACGAAAGCTGCTGGCCAGCTCGGTGTCACCGCCCCCATAACGCGCCACCTGCGGCCAGGGGCACAGCGGCCGGCTGCGGGTGGGGGCCCATCCGGCTGGCAGCTCGCGGTTGCTGGGGTTGACATGGGCCTCGATGCGGTCTGGCGCGCGGCCGTCTTCCACCCAGGCTTGCAGCACACCCAGCGCGTCAAACTGGTCAGTGGCCGGGCCGCCCTGGCAGTGGCCCATGCCCGGCACGGTAAACACCCGCGCCACCTGGCCGGCCGCCGCTGCGCCCAGGCTGTGCTGCAGCCGGCTGGCCCAGACCAGCGTGGTGTTGACGGAGAACGCCGGGTCGCTGTTGCCGTGGTAGGCCAACACCTTGCCACCGTGCTGGGCCAGCGCGGCCAGGCGGGGGTTGGCGGCATCGGGCGGGTCCAGCAAGTCCACGGCTGCGGTGCTGAACTGGGTGTTGCTGGCGTGGATGCGTGCGGCATCGCGGTCAAAGTCAAAGCGCTGCAGTGCTGCCAGCAGCGTGGCTGGCGCGCCGTGCAGCACGGCCGGCGGGGTGCTGTAAACGTGCGCCAGCGCACCCGCCACCAGCACGCTGTTGATGGGCAGGTGGGCCCAGGCGGGCTCGTTGGACGCCAGCCGCCAGGTGCGCCAGCCGGCCGCGCCCAGGCCGGCATCCCAGGGCCAAGCGGCATACAGCGCCGTGCCCTGGCGGTTGTGCGGGCCCGCCAGGCTTTGGGTCAGTGCCTGCACTTGGGTGGCACTCAGGCAGGTGCCAGGTTTGGGCTTGCTGTTGCCGTTTTCAGCCGTGCTGCACTGCACATCAGCCAGGCGCATGCTGGCCTGGCAGCGCTGCAGATCGCCCACGATGCCGTCCACCAGCAGGTCATGTGCGTCGCAGCGCGCCAGCACCCGGCGCGCCACCAGTTGCATGTCGGCCGGGCTGAAGGCGCGGCGCGGGTCAGCGCCAACCGTTGTCCACTGCTGCACATCCCACGGCGCTTGCAGGGCGGCTTGCGCTTGGTGCAGGCCGGGTGCGCCGGCCAGCACACCGTCATACCGCTCACCCCAGCGGCTGGCTGCCACCAGCGCCTGGCGGCCACCGTTGCCGCAGCCAGCCAGGTAGTTGCGGCGGGGTGCTTGGCCGTAGTGGCGCTGCACCAGGGCCTGCGCCAGCGGCCACAGCGCGCCGATGGCGGCATCGCCAAAATCACGCCTGGCCTGCGCGTCCAGCCCAAAAACGCTGCCGCGCACCAGGCCGGCGGGCCAATGGGCCGGGTCGTCGGCGTCATGTCCGTCGTCGCTGCTGAGCACTGCAAAACCGCGGGACAAGGCGTCTTGCCCAGTCCCGGCCATCACGCCCAGCGCGCCAACGGCAGGCAGCACCTGGCCGCCGGTGCCGTTGTTGAGCTGGTGCAGCAGCTGGCCGCCCCAGCCCTGCGGCAGGCGCAGCTCAAAGTGGATGGCATAACGCTTGCCGTCCTGCCCCACACGTTCGTTCAAATGGCCTTGCAGCAGGCAGTGCGCCGGGTGGCCTTGGCTGTCGGCGGGCTGGCTGCTGGCCAGCGTTAAACGCCCGCCGGGGATGCTGCCCAGCAGCAAAGCCGGCAGGGTGGCGCAGGGGCCGCTGGCGGCAAAGGCGGCTGGGGTTGTGGCCACCCCGGGGCGGTCAACCGGCCCGGCACAGCCAGCGGCCAAGGCCACTGCCGCCACCAGCACCGCTGGCCGCCCACACCACGCCAGCGCGCCGCTCACTTGGCGGTGGGGAACCCAAACTCCGCGCCCTTGCCAATGCTCTCTGGCCAGCGCTGCATCACGCTTTTTTGCTTGGTGTAAAAGCGCACGCCTTCTTCGCCGTAGGCATGCATGTCACCAAACAGGCTGCGTTTCCAGCCGCCAAAACCGTGCCAGGCCATGGGCACGGGGATGGGCACGTTGATGCCCACCATGCCCACCTGCACCCGGCGCGCAAACTCACGCGCAATGCCGCCGTCGCTGGTGTACAGCGACACACCGTTGCCGTATTCATGGTCGTTGACCAGCTTGACGGCGCTGGCAAAGTCCGGCACCCGCACACACACCAGCACCGGGCCGAAGATCTCCTCCTGGTAGATGCGCATGGCCGGCGTGGCATGGTCAAACAGCGTGCCACCAGTAAAAAAGCCACCCTCCAGCCCGGGCACTTTCAGGCCCCGGCCGTCCACCACCAGCGTGGCGCCTTCTTGCACGCCGATGCCGATGTAGCCCTCGATGCGGTCCCGTGCCTGGGCTGTGACGATGGGGCCCATCTCAGCCGCCAGGTCCATCGGGTTCAGCACTTTCAGCGTGCGCGCACGTGCAGCAACCTTGGGCACGATCTGGTCGGCAATCTCACCCACCAGCACCGCCACGCTGATGGCCATGCAGCGCTCGCCGGCGGAGCCGTAGGCCGCGCCCACCAGCGCGTCCACCGCCTGCTCCACATCGGCGTCGGGCATCACCACCAGATGGTTTTTTGCACCACCCAGCGCCTGAACGCGCTTGCCGTGGTGGGCGCCGGTTTCGTAGATGTATTGGGCGATCGGGGTGGACCCGACAAAGCTGATGGCCTTGACATCGGGGTGGACCAACAGCGCGTCCACCGCCACCTTGTCACCCTGCACCACGTTGAACACGCC
>JAYVLI010000398.1:0-8642 GCA_043759535.1 Betaproteobacteria bacterium
GCTGCCCGCAGGCACGCTGGTCGCGCCCAGCGTCATCGGCGCGCTCAGCACTTGCAGGCCCAGGTAGTTGTAGGCGTAGGGCGTGCCGAAGTCAGCCCCCATGGTGAGGGTCTGCAGCGTCTGGCCGGTGGCCGGGTCGATCTTGAGCAGGTGGCCCGGGTTGGTGTAGTCGCCCACCCAGAGCTTGCCCGCCGCGTCCACCGCCACATCGCCCAAGGACGTGCCGGCCACATTGACGCGCACCGTGTTGAGCGCATAAGCCGCGCTCGTGCCCCCGGCGGTGGTGACCGTGACACTGCCCAGCCCGTGCACGGGCAGCGCGGTGCGGTTGAGGTAGGCGCTGCGGTTTTGCTCGACGCTGTCGTAGTAGACGTCGATGTTGTTGGCATCGGCCGGCGTGTCGCTGACGCTGGCGCCGGCGAAGTTGTAGGTGCTGGCGCCTTCAACAAAGCCCGAGCCGAACAGCACGGTGCGGTCTTGGATGTCGATGTTGCTGAGGGTGGGCACGATCTGCAGCAGCGGCTGGCTGGCCGAGCCGAAGACTTGCAGCGCGAAGGCGCCGTTGAGGTAGCCGGGCAGCACCAGGGTGGCGCTGGTGGCATCCGATGCGGCCGCCGGGGGGCTCAGGCGCAGCATCTGCAGCGTGCCATTGATGTCGACGTAGCGCACCAGCACGTCGGTGCTGGTGTTGAGCCCCGTGCCCACCAGGGTGATGGCCTGGCCGGCGTTGGCCGAGGCTTGTGCGGCGTCGGCGGGCGTGCCGCTGAGCGCGCTGCTGGCCACGCTGGTCAAGCTCACGCTGTAGCTGGCGCTGGTGCCGCCGGTGGTCTTGATGCTGATGGCCCCGAAGGCCGAGCCGGTGCCGTTCAAGGGCACGGTGATGCGCACGTAGCCGTTGGCGATGTACCCCAGCGTCGGGTCGTAGCGGTCGAACACGTCCGGGCCGGTGTTGACCCCCGCGTCCAGCACCACTTGGCTGCCCAGCCGGTACTCGCTGTTGTTGCCCTCGACGAAGCCGGTGCCCAGGATCAGCACCTGCGCACTCGTGCCGTCCGCCGAGACAGACTCCACTTGCACGTCCACGATGGTGGGCAGGATCTGCAGCGGGAAGGTGCCGTCTGCAAAGTTGGTGATGACCGTGCCGACCTGGCTGAACACCACCACATCACCGGTAACCGCGTTCATCGGCACGTTGAAATAGGCAATGCCGCGTGCAACATCGGTGCGGAAGACGTTGACCGTGACGTTGTTGATGGCGCCGTTGCTGTCCACCACCTTGAAGGTGGCTTTGGCGGTGGCCGGGTTGAACGGCACCGCAATGCCGATCTGCTGGCCGGGGTTGGCGGACGGCGCGGTGGCGGCGTCTGGAATGCCGCTGGCGGCACGCACATCACTGGCCGGGCGGATGGTGAAGTGGCGCACGATGTCAGCGCCCAGCACATTGCCCACCCGGTCGGCAATCATGGCCTTGGGGATGCGCAGCTCGTAATCACCAGCCGGCAGGTAGCCGTCTGGCACCACCGAGAACTTCTGGCCAAAAGCGCGGGCATTGATGGTCAAGGTGGAGACCAGGTCATCGGCCGTGCCAAACGTGCCATCAGCACCGGCGCGCGCCAGCGTGACCAGGGTGGGCGTGAGCAACGCAGTGTCGATGGGCTCGTCAAACACCACCTCGAACGACCGCACCAGGAAGCGCCGCTCGCCCTCGGCCACGTTGGTGGACACCACCACCGGCGCAAAGGTGTCGGGCACCACCTCCAGCGTGACGAGGTTGGACAGGCCCACGTTGCCGCCCGTGTCGGTGGCGCGCACCTGCACAGTGACGCTGCGACCACCCGCAGCGATGGACGGGATGGCGGCAAACAGCTCAAACGGGAAGGCGATGTCGTTGGCCACCACCACGCCGTTGACCAGCAGCTCCACATTGCGCACCTGCACATCGTCAGACACGGTGGGCACGATGCGCAGGGTGCGGCCTTCCAGCACCTGCACACCGGCCTTGGCCGGGTCGGCGTCGACCGCATCCACCGCAATCGACAAGGTGGGCGACACGCCTTTGTTGTCATAACCGGTGAAGTTGACGATTTGCACACCACCCGTGCTGTCGGCCACAAACGCCAGGCCGTTGGCCAGCGCCACATCCACCGGCACGGCTGGCAGGTTGTAGCGGGTCAAGAAGGCGCCGGTGTTGGTGGGGTCGGTGGTGCTGACCACATCCAGCGACTTGAAGCCGCCAAAACCAAACGTGCTGTTGCCAACCACCACACCCAGGCCAGAGCCGGTGAGGGCGATGGCCGTGCCCGCTTCACCGGTGTTGTCCACACCGGACAGCAGGGTCAGGCTGCTGGGGTTGCTGACATCGGCAGTGACATAACCCCCAGTGCCGCCATTGCCCGCGCCGATGTAGGCCACGCCATTGCCGACAAACAGCTTGCCACCAGCGGCCGGCAAAACCAGCGTGCCACGCGCCACAAAGCTGTCGCCCGCCACGCTGAAGGCGCGCAGCGTGCGCGCCGCGTCAACGCTGTAGAGGTTGCTGCCTTCCAGTGCGATGTCCAGCAGGGTGGACCCACCGACTGAGCCCAGGTCAAAGGTGGCGCGCACCTCACCCGAGCTGAGGTCAACAATGGCCAGATTGGGGCCCACGGCCACGTAGGCCAGGCCGTCACGCACATCCACCCGGGTGACCGGGGCAGAGAACGCCACGGTCTGCACCAGCGTGGGTGCCGCCAGGTTGGCGATGTTGACGATGTGCAGACCGGCGTCGCCCGCCGCAACAGCCGCCAGGCCACGGCTGGCATCGGCCGCCACGTCTTGGCTGTAGCCCGACAGGTTCAACTCAGCCAGCAGCTTGGGCTGGGTAATGCGGGCGGCGTCAATCACGGCCAGGCCGTAATCACCGGTGGCGGCCAGCACGGTGTTGCGTGACAGGCCGTCCAGCGAGCCCACCACCGCCACGCTCAGGGTGTTGCCCTGCAGTGCCACTTGTGACACCACACCCGTGGCCACAGCGCGGCCGTCCAGCGGGTTCAAGCCTTGCTGCACTTCAGCCAGGTCATTGATGCCATCAGTGTCGGAATCACTGCGGTCGGCACGGGTGCCGACGATGTCTTCGGCAATATCGGGCAGACCGTCAGCATCGGTGTCCAGCAAGCGGCCTTGGCTGTCGGGCAGCATGAAGCTGGGCACGATGCGCACGCCGTTGGCATCCAGCGGCAGGCTGCTGAGGGTGAGCGACGCAAACGCCACCGCCGGAATCTTGGTGGCGCGGCCGGTGGCTGCACTGTGGCCACGCACTTGCGCCACGCGGCTGGTCACCGGGTCATACATCAGCAGGGTGTAGTCGGCGTCAGGCGGCAAAAAGACGTCCAGCTTGCCGTTGCTGTCGCTGCGGCCACGCAACTCGACCCCGGCGGACCGGATCACGTAATAGGCGTTTGCAGGCAGACCAGCCACGTTGGCGCTGTAGAGCTTGGCGGTGTCCTGGTCCAGCGCGTCAGTGTCTTTGTTCAGCGCGTCATAGCTGACAGCAAAGGCCTGAATCTTGTCAAAGTCAGGCAGCATGCTGTTGAACTCAGCATTGATGGCCAAGCCCACCGCACGGATGTCGTCAAACACCGTATCGGTGCTACCGCTACTCTGGGCCGACGCAAACGCGGCTTTGCTTTGGCCGCCAACCGCCAATGGCGATGACCCACCATTGCCGCTGCCGCTGCCGGCATTGGCCGCCGCGCCAATCAAGGTGCCCAACTGGTCAATCAGTGCGCAGACCAGTGTGAGGCCCAGCTTGGCAATGGCCGCATCGGCAGCGCCGATCAAGGCATTGACCTTGCCAAGCGAGGCCTTGACCACCGCAATACCCAAGCAGACGGTGCGGACCACAAACGTATTGCACGCATCACCCCCCGACTGGATGCGGCCGCAGATGTTGTCCAGCCCGCCAAGGATGGCCTCCAGGCATTTGGAAATCTTGAGCGCCTTGCTGACCGGGCTGGCCTGGCCTTTGAAGAACTCCACGGCAGTCACGATGACGGCCTTGGTGTTGCCAACAATCTTGAAACCAGCGGCCAGCTCAGCAGCGCTGACACCGGGTTTGCTGGAGCCGTCGATCAAGGCCTGCACTTGCGAGACGGTGTCGCGGATCTTGTCGGCAATGGTCAGCGCAGCCTTGATGCCGTCGGCCACACCGGCCAACTCGGCCACGCAGGCCGCAGCCGCCGTGGTCAGGTCCACCACGATGTCAAACGCGTTGGACGAGTTGATGCAGGGCGGCGGATCTTGTGGCGGCGGGTTGTCCGGGCCGTCGCCTGGCGACCCGGGCGGCGTGACGCCGTGCCAGCCAGGCGCACGCACGCCTGAGCCTTCATCAGAGACCACCGTCAGGCCATCAGCCGACACGGTGCCGGTGCCGTTGATCACCAGCATGCCGGTGGTGTGGTCAAAGCTGAGGATGTTGAGCTTGGTGCCCGGCGCAGCATTGAACACATTCGGGAAGGTGATCTTCACCGGCTCGGTGAACACGGCCACCCCGGGGGCCTGGATGGTGATGTCAAACGTGTGCTGCAGCACGCCAGGCGGCAGCATGTCTTTGACCAGCGCGGCCGGCACGGTGGCAATGCCCACCTGCACATTGCTCAGCACTTGGCCTTTGTCGTCCAGCGCGGTGCCGGGCATCACCGTCAGCGTCAGCGATTGGCGCTGCAAATCGGTGAGTTGCGGTGCGGCACTGGCCAGTGCGGCGGTGATCACCGTCTCTTGCGTGGCGCTCACCGCCTGCAAGCTGCTGGTGGCAATGCGGGGCAGGTAAACCTCGGTGCGGCTGGCGTTGGCCACCCGCGCCTCATTGGCGCCCATGCTGCCCATCATGGTGTTGGTCTGGCCGGCCAGCAGCTCGGCGTTCATCACCATCTCGGGGAAGAACACCCCCGACGGCGCGTTGGTGGCCGTGCGGCCATCCACCGCCACCTTGACCACCCCGGCAGGGATGTTGTCCAACGTGAAGTTGCCGTTGGCGTCGGTGTAGACGAAGTTGCCCTCCTGGCCCAGGATGTAAACCTTGGCGTGGGCAATCGGCAGCAAAAACACGTCGTCAGCGGTGTGGATCACACCGTCAGGGCCACGCCGGATGTCGTCAAACGTCATCGGCAACAAGTCAGGGCCCGGGTCCACCACCCGGCCAGTCAGCTTGGTGCCGCTGACGGACAACTGGCCCACCGTGGTGAACGACACCTCGGCCGACCCACCGGCCACTTTGTCGGCGTCGGCGTCCAGGAAGGCGCCGTCTGCCGCCGCGCGGATTTGTGAGCCGTTCACATGCACAGAGATACGCGCTGCACCCGGCATCGGGTTGGCAAAAAACAGCCAGGCGTAGGTACCGTCGTCGGACGGCACGATTGCTGCGGCCAGCTTTGTGCCATCCGGCCCAGTGGCGTAGAAGGTGTTGCTGTTGAGCGTGCTGGCATTGACCGCACGCGAGAACACCACCAGCGGACGCTGGGTGACACCCACGTCGCCGCTGCCGTCCGCCGGGGTCAGCGAGACCAGGGTGAAGGGCGCCAGCGCGTCCACCGTGAGCGCACGGGTCAGCGTGGTGACATTGCCGGCGGCATCACGCGCGGTCACGGTCAGGGTGTGGCTGCCCACGCCCAGGTTGCCAAAGTCCAGCGCGGTGCCAAAGCTGCCGCTGCCGGCATCAAAACTCAAAGTTCGGCTGCTGCCGCCATCAAAGCTGTAAACCAACTGGGTGATGCTGGACCCGGTGCCCAGGGCAATGCCGCCCAGCAGGCTGGCGCCGGACAGCACGTCACCGTTGGCCAGGGTGTTGACGCTGAGCAGCGGGCCCACCGTGTCCAGCAAAAAGCTGCCGGCAGTGGCGGCGCTGACATTGCCCGCCGCGTCGGTGGCGGTGATGCTGTAGGTGTGCTCAAAGTCAGCCGTGCCGTTGATCGCCAGGCTGGTGGTGAAACTGAAATGCCCGGTGGCATCCAATGTCAAGCTT
Source organism: Betaproteobacteria bacterium (assembly GCA_043759535.1). Lineage (GTDB taxonomy): Bacteria > Pseudomonadota > Gammaproteobacteria > Burkholderiales > Burkholderiaceae_C > Pseudaquabacterium. The sequence goes on from JAYVLI010000398.1 coordinate 5,999, forward strand.
TGCGCCGCACCACCGTCAATGCGGATGGCCGCGCTGGCCACGCCAGACAGGTTGTCCAGCACCTGGCCGGTGATGGTGAGGTTGGTGTTGATGGCCGCTGGGGTGGTGTTGACCACCACCTTGGGCGCCTGCACGTCTTGGGTGAGGGCAAACTTGGCCAGCACGGCTTGCGCCACATGCTCGCCAATCGTTTTGCCGGCCAGGTTGTCCGACATGGTGTGGATGCCGCCGTAGACACGGCTGACACCGGCCTCATCAGCCGCCTGGCTGAAGCTGGTGAAGCTGCGCACCACATTGGGCAAGGTGGGCGAGGTGGTGGAAAACGCAGTGTTGTTGCCAAACGTGGCGGCCAGAATGCCAGCCGCAGCAGCGCTGAAGGTGCTGTGGCCCGAGACATAACTGGGGTGCGGCGGGGTGATCAGCAGCGGCGTCCAGTTGGCGTCCAGCGTGGTGGCGGCGTTGCCGTCCAGGTCGGCGTTTTGGATGGCGGTGACGGGGCGCCACAGGTCATAGGTGTATTTGGTGTCCCAGCAGGCAATGGCCGCATCGGCCAGTGCCACGTTCAATTGCGCCATCAGGCGAGCGTTGGCGCTGATGGAGTTGCCCTGGGCGGCGGCCACTTGCGTGGCGATCAAGTCCCAATGGCCAGGTGGGGTGTAGCTGCCACCACCGTCGGCCCAGAAGTGGGCTTGCTGGGTTTGGTCTGCGGTACGGGTGCTGCCGGTGGCGCTGCCAAGGCTTTCAACCTGGTTCAGCTCAGCGGCGTACTGCGCTGAGTCCAGTGCAGGTGGCGCCGGTGCGCGGAATTCATCCGCCGAGGTCAGCGCAAATGGCTGCACCTGGGTCCATTGCACATCTTGTGCGACAAGGTACAGCGGGCCGGTGGGCCGCCATTTGCCGATGGCGGTGCTGCCGTCGTCGGCCACAAAGTTGAGGTAACCATCGGTGGCGCGGATGTCGATGACAGCGCGGGCAATGCTGTCGCCCAGCGCGATGCCGGCCGTCTTGGCCGCACCGTCAGCACTACCGGCCAGACTGGTGGCCAGTGCAGCATCAAACTTGGCGCGCTGCGCCGGGAACAGCGACGACAGCACGCGGAACGCGGCCTGGGCGGCTGCGGCTTGTGCGTCCACAGCGCCAGTGACCGTGCGCTGCACCAGGAAGGCCGGTGTGCCCTGGATGGCGGCCAGCGCGTCATACACCGCAATGCTTTGCACTGCCAAGACGCGGGTGGCCACTGGCGGGTCGGTCACGTCCAGCTGGATGGCTTTCAGAGCCACGCTGATCCAGTCCAGCACGGCATCACTCTGGGTGGCGGCCACGCGGCTGAGCGTGCGGGTCACCGTCTGGCTGTTGCCGGCCGCGTCGGTGATCTTGAGGGTGATGCTGTTGTCACCGCTGGCCAGCGCCACGCCGGGCAGCAAGAAGGTGCCGGTGCCGCCCACCGTGCTGCTCAGGCCTTGGGCTGCCAAGGTGATGGTGGCGCCGGCCTCAGCACTGCCACGCAGCGAGACGATGGTGGCCGAGGACTTGCTGTCATCACCGCCCAAAGCATCGGTGCTGGCAATGCCAAAACTGGCACCGCTGGGCGCCTGGCTGTCGAGTTTGAAGGCAATGTCCAACGCTGTGCTGGCATTGCCGGCTGCGTCGCGTGCCATCAGGCGCAGGGTGTGGTTGCCATCGGCCAAGCTGCCGCCGGCCAGGCTGTCCAGCACCGCGCGGGTCAGGGTGAAGCTGCCGTTGGCCGCCAGTTGTGCGCTGATGTTGGTGAAGGTGGGGTTGGCACCCGGGTCCAGCACGGCCAGCAGGGTGGTCACACCGGTGTCGTCAATGGCCGTGCCGGTGATGGTGGGGTCGTTGGTGATGCCATCGGTGCTGAGCAGGCCGCTGTCCGTTTGCAGCGCGGCGGTGAGCGTTGGCGCGGTGGTGTCACCACCGGATGCGGCCTCGCGCACCACGGTGAGCGTGGCCTGCGTGCTGTTGCCGGCCACATCGCTGGCAGTCAGCGCAAAGTTGTTGTTGCCCAGCGCCAGCGCAATGCCGGCAAAGCTGAAGCTGCCGTTGGCAGCGGCGGTGGCAGTGCCCAGCACCGCAGCATTGCCTGCTGCGCGCAAGGTCAGCAGGGCGCCGGCATCAGCCAGGCCTTGCAGGGTGACCGGGTTGGCGCTGGTGAGCAGGTCACCGGCGGTGCCGGTGTCACTGGCGGCAGCCAGACCAAAACTGGCGACAGTCGGGGCTGCGGTGTCCAGCGTGAAGGCAACATCCACCGTGCTGGTGTTGCCAGCGGCGTCTTTGGCCACCAGGCGCAGGGTGTGTGCGCCCTGCCCCATGGTGCCGCCGGCCAGGCTGTCCAGTTGGGCACGGTTGAGGCTGAAGGCGCCACCAGCGCCCACACTGGCCAGGATGCTGGTGAAGGTGGTGCCGGCAGTCGGGTCCAGCGCCGCTTGCAGCACGGTCACGCCCACGGCGTCTGTCACTGTGCCGGCAATCGCCGGGTTGCTGGTGATGCCGTCAGCCGCACTGCTGCCGGTGTCGGATTGCAGGGCTGCGGCCAGCGCGGGCGCGGTGGTGTCCACCACCACCACGGCCTCACGCACCACCGTCAAGCTGGCGTTGGTGGCATTGCCGGCGGCGTCCGCCACAC
>JAYVLI010000399.1:0-4119 GCA_043759535.1 Betaproteobacteria bacterium
GGCGCAGAAGAAAGACTTCACCGCCCGTGTGTCCAACCACACGATGGTCAACGAGCAGATGCAGTTCTTCTTGCGGGGTTTCCGGCGTGATGCCCACCCAATGGCCATCATGACCGGCCTGGTGGGGGCGCTGTCGGCGTTCTACCACGACAGCACGGACATCAATAACCCGGTGCACCGCGAGATTGCCGCCATCCGGCTGATCGCCAAGATGCCCACGCTGGTGGCCATGGCCTACAAGTACACGCAGGGCCAGCCCTACATGTACCCAAAGAACAAGCTGTCGTATGCGGCCAACTTCATGCACATGATGTTTGCCAACCCCTGCGAGGAGTACGAGCAAAACGATGTGCTGGTGCGCGCAATGGACCGCATCTTCATCCTGCACGCTGACCATGAGCAGAATGCATCTACCTCCACGGTGCGTTTGTGTGGCAGCTCGGGCACCAATCCATTCGCGGCCATCGCAGCCGGTGTGGCCTGCTTGTGGGGCCCTGCACACGGTGGCGCCAACGAGGCCGCGCTCAATATGTTGGGTGACATCCAGAAGATGGGCGGCGTGGAGAAGATTGGCGAGTTCATCAAGCAGGTGAAGGACAAAAACTCCACCGTCAAGTTGATGGGCTTTGGCCACCGGGTCTACAAGAACTACGACCCGCGCGCCAAGTTGATGCGCGAGACCTGCCATGAGGTGCTGGGCTCATTGGGTCTGCATGACGATCCTCTCTTCAAGCTCGCGATGGCGCTGGAGAAGATTGCGTTGGAAGACGATTACTTCGTTTCCCGCAAGCTCTACCCCAACGTCGATTTTTACAGCGGCATCGTGCAGCGCGCCATCGGCATCCCGGTGCCGCTGTTCACTGCCATCTTTGCGCTGGCCCGCACCGTGGGCTGGATCGCCCAGTTGAACGAAATGATCGGCGACCCCGAATACAAGATTGGCCGGCCACGCCAGTTGTACGTGGGCGCGACAGCGCGCACCGTCAAGCCGATTGCTGAGCGCTGAAACCACTGGCCACGCCAGACCACAGCCGCCTTCGGGCGGCTTTTTTGTGTCCGGCCGCTGCCAGGCCGCCGCACACCTGCTGCCGCTTTACACCAGACTGTTTTTGGACAAAAATTGGCGCATGAGTACCGCCCTATTCGTTTCCGAGCCGCCGCCACCAATCTACGGCGCCCCCTGGTTGCCTGATCTGGCGGCGCTGGTCACCAAGGCGGTGGCCATGGGCGTGTTGGCCGGTGCGCCCATCACCGACCTGGGCGCGGCAACGGTGCAGCGGCTGGTGCAGGCGCTGCAGCAGCACGGCATTGGTGCTGATGCCGGTGTGGCACTGGCCCCGTTGACCCGGCCCGATACGCAAGCCACCCCCGCCCCGCTGGACGCTGCCACCCACCAGCACCTGCAGGCCACCCTGCAACGCCTGCATGAGGCGCTGGAGGCCTCCGCCGCTCCGGCCGTGGAATGGCCGGCCATGCGCCTGGTGTTTGGTGACGAACCGCTCACCAGCCTGTTGGGCATCGCCCCCAGCTCCATGCGGCGTTATGCCGGTGGGGAGCGCGCCACACCCGACGAGGTGGCTGACCGCCTGCACTGGCTGGCCCTGGTGGTGGCTGACCTGGCCGGCGCCTACAACCACCATGGCATTCGCCGCTGGTTTGAACGGCCGCGCGCCCAGCTGCAAGGCCACAGCCCACGCCAGATGCTGCGCACCGCGTGGTCACCTGACGACGCTGCTGCATACCAGTTGCGCACGCTGGCCGGTGCCCTCACCGGTGCGCCGGCTCTGGCCACATGACGGCGCCACCACCACGCATCGGCTTTCGCCACTGCGACCCGCGTTTTGCTTTTTTGTGGCAGGCCAGCACCCAACCCGCAGCCCGCTGGCATGCCCCGGGCGCGGGCCCAGCCAACTACTTTGCCGACACCCCCACCGGCGCCTGGGCTGAGTTTCTACGCCACGAGGGCATCACTGACGAAGCGGATCTGGCCGGTATCCAGCGTGCGCTGTGGGCGGTGCAACTGCCGCCGGATGGGTATGCCCAACCCGATCTACCGCTTGATCAACTGACCGGTGGCCTGCACAGCCACCCGGCGTGTCAGGCCGAGGCACGCCGCCTGCGCAGCGCCGGTGCTGACCGACTGCAAGCCCCCAGCGCCGCGCTTTTACCCGGCGGCGCCAGTGGCTGGCAGGTGGGTGTTGACGCCAAACAAACCCCGAGCCCAGCGCGTGATGGTCTGGTGTGGGTGGTGTTTGGCGCCATGCCGGATGCCATCGGCTGGCCGGTGGTGGACGCGGGTGCGCCACCGCGCGGGGTGGTGGCGCGGGTCAGCGCCTTGGCGTGATGTGGCCAAGCGCGTTTAGGTGGTGCAGCCCGGCTCAACTTTCAAACCAACGCACCGACCCACCAACCTACCTGCAAGCCAGCGCCGAATCCAGCGCATCTTGACCCTGATCCCCCGCGACCACACCACACTGCACCGCCGCAGCCTGGACCTGCACCGCTTGATCGTGGCCACGGTCAGGCAGACGCCTGTGGTGCTTTTGCGCCGCGTGCGCCAAACCCTGGCACGCTGGCGTGCGCAGTGTGACCCGCGCGCCCAAGCGCTGTTGGCGGCCTGGCAACAACTTTTCGAGCGGGGCGACGAAGCCGCACTGGCCACGGCGGTGGAAGACTCAAAACGCGCCCGCGAGTTGCGCCGATCGTCCCCGTGCAGCTGCGTATCAACACCTGCAGCGCGGCATCAGTTCTTTCGCGACTGGTCGGCGGCCCAACCGGCAGTGGCCGACCAGCAGCGGACCATCCTGGCGCATGGCATTGTGGATGCCGTCACCTTGATTGCACCTATCAGGACGCTGGCGCGGCCTGATGCGCGGCGTCAGACCTTGGTGCGGTGGGTCTTGGCGCGCGCATCGGTCTGAGCCAACACGCCGCTGCTGAGCGCATCGTCTGCTGCACGCTGTCGTCTCGCCACCGTGCAAGGTGTGAACTTGCGTTCAATTCTCAAGAGCAAGGAGCCCGCCGCGCCTCGCGCGGCGGTGCCTGGCGCGACGGCGCTAGGTCCCTGCGTTCGGCCTGCCTCGACCGGTACGGGCGCGGCTACCGCCGCCGCCTTGGCTTTTGTGCGGCCCTGAGGTTCTGAGCCCAGTCCGGGGCCCGGAGGGCGGGCCAGCGATTTGCCGCTGGCCTTACAGCAACGCCTTCAACAGCCGCGCCATCTCACTCGGGTTGCGGGTGATGGTGAAGCCGCACTCCTCCATCACGGCCAGTTTGGCGTCGGCCGTGTCGGCGCCGCCGCTGATCAGCGCACCGGCGTGGCCCATGCGCTTGCCGGCCGGGGCGGTGACGCCCGCGATGAAGCCGACGATGGGCTTTTTCATGTTGGCTTTGCACCAGCGTGCGGCCTCGGCCTCGTCCGGGCCGCCGATCTCGCCGATCATGATCACGGCGTCGGTGTCCGGGTCGTCGTTGAACAGGCGCATCACGTCGATGTGTTTCAGGCCGTTGATCGGGTCGCCGCCAATGCCCACTGCGGTGCTCTGGCCCAGGCCGATTTCGGTGAGTTGGGCCACTGCTTCATAGGTCAGCGTGCCTGAGCGACTCACCACGCCGATGCGGCCCTTGCGGTGGATGTGGCCCGGCATGATGCCGATCTTGATCTCCTCAGGCGTGATCAGCCCGGGGCAGTTGGGGCCCAGCAGCAAGGTTTTTTTGCCGCCCGCCAGCGCTTTGGCCAGCATCTTGTTGCGGATCTCCAGCATGTCGCGCACGGGGATGCCTTCGGTGATGCAGATGGCCAGATCCAGGTCGGCCTGCACCGCCTCCCAGATCGCGGCGGCGGCGCCGGCCGGCGGCACGTAGATCACGCTGACGGTGGCGCCGGTGTGGCTGGCTGCCTCTTTGACGCTGGCGAAGATGGGGATGCCCTCAAAGTCTTCACCGGCTTTTTTCGGGTTCACGCCCGCCACAAAACAGGCCTTGCCGTTGGCGTAAGCCACACAGCCCCGGGTGTGGAACTGGCCGGTCTTGCCGGTGATGCCCTGGGTGATGACTTTGGTGTTTTTGTTGATGTAGATCGACATATTGGTTCTCCAGCTCGTCCGGGCTTATTTGACAGCG
>JAYVLI010000400.1:0-7147 GCA_043759535.1 Betaproteobacteria bacterium
CCACATCCTGTTCATCGCCTCAGGCGCTTTCCACCTGGCCAAGCCGAGTGATCTGATCCCCGAGCTGCAAGGCCGCTTCCCGATCCGGGTCGAGCTGCAACCGCTGTCGGTGGATGACTTCGAGGCCATTCTGGTCAGCACCCACGCCAGCCTGATCAAGCAATACCAGGCCCTGCTGGCCACCGAGGGGTTGACGCTGGAGATTGCACCGGCCGCCATCCGCCGGCTGGCGCAAATTGCGTTTGATGTGAACGAGCGCACCGAAAACATTGGCGCCCGCCGCTTGGCCACGGTGATGGAGCGGCTGCTGGACGATGTGAGCTTTGATGCGCCCAACCGCAGCGGCCAGACGGTCCACATTGACGCCGCAGCGGTGGACGCCAAGCTGGGTGCGCTGTCGCGCAACGAGGATTTGTCGCGCTTTATCCTCTAGGCTGACGGGGCTGACAGCCGGCGACCGGCGACCGGCCTACAGCGCCAGCCGGTGCGCCTGCATGGCCAGCAGACCATCAAAAATGAGGGAGTCCACCAGCTCATGCTCGATGGCCAGCCAGGGCGCCACCTTCCAGCCGGCGCCACCGGTCATCAGCGTGACCGGCAGTTGGCCGCTGCGCTGCTGCAGGTGGCGGTGCATGCGCTCCATGGCGCCGGTGATGGCGTAGGTGCCACCGCTGGTCAGGCCGTCGCTGGTGTTGGTGGGAAAGTCGCGCACCTCACCGGTGGGCACCCGCAGGCCGGCGGTGCCACCCTCTAGCGCGCGCAGCATGATGCCGTGGCCAGGCAGGATCAGCCCGCCTAAAAAATGGCCCTCGGCGTCCAGCGCGTCCACCGTCACCGCCGTGCCCACCATCACCACCAGCACTGGCCGGGCCGGGCCGCGCGCCAGCACATGGTGGCGCGCGCCGATGTGGGCCACAAACCGGTCGGCACCCAACCGGCCCGGGTGGTCATAACCGTTGTACACACCGGCCAGGTGGGCGGTGCTGACAGCCCAGCGGGGCGTTAAATCCCACAGCTCCAGCTGCTCCTCCACCCGGCGCCGCACCGCATCACCGGCCACGTTGCAGCCCAGGATGGACGTGGGCGCGGCCAGGTGGCGCCATTCGTTGTCCGCCAGGCCGTCGATGTTTTCCAGAAACACCGCGCCTTGCGCCAGCACCACCGCGCCAGGCTGTGGCGAGGCGTACACCGCCCATTTCAAACGGGTGTTGCCGATGTCGATTGCAAAAAAGCTCATGCGGGCATCCTGCGCTGGGGTCGCGCATCGTACGCCGCAGCGCAGCCGGCGCAGGGGCGTGGTTACGATGGCTTGCAGGAGACTCACCCGATGCCCGCCCTATCCGATCTGCGCGTTTTAACCCCCAGCCAGGCTGCCGCACTGGTGCCCGACGGCGCCACCGTGGCCACCGCAGGTTTTGTGGGTGTGGGCCACGCTGAAAGCGTGACCCGGGCCATTGAGGCGCGTTTTTTGGCCACCGGCCATCCGCGCAACCTGACCTTGCTGTATGCCGCCGGCCAGGGCGACCGGGCCTTGCGCGGCATCAACCACTTTGGCCATGCCGGCCTGCTGCAGCGGGTGATTGGCGGCCACTGGATCTCGGCCCCCAGGCTGGGTGAGTTGGTGCTGCAAGACGCCATTGAAGCCTGGAACCTGCCGCAAGGCGTGATCGCCCACCTGTACCGGGCCATTGCCGGGGGCAAGCCCGGTGTGGTGACCAAGATCGGCCTGCACACCTTTGTGGACCCGCTGCACGATGGCGGTCGGCTGACCCCAAGCACCGCCCGCTCGGCCATTGAGCCGCGGGTGCAGCGCATCACACTGGGCGGTGAGTGGCAATTGTTCTACCCCGCACTGCCCATCCATGTGGCACTCATCCGCGCCACCACGGCTGATGCACTGGGCAACCTGTGTACCGAAGAAGAGCCTTTTCACCACGATTTGCTGGCCATCGCCCAGGCAGCGCACAACAGCGGTGGCCTGGTGATTGCCCAGGTCAAGCGCACCGTGCCGGCCGGCACGCTGGACCCCAACCGGGTGCGGGTGCCCGGCATCCTGGTAGACCACCTGGTGATGGCCGACGACCCACAAGACCACTGGATGACGTTTGGTGCTGACTTTGACGCCCGCTTCACCAGCGCACCGGCCAGCCGGCCTCGGGTTGACCGGGCAACGGCGGCGGCAGTGGCCCCGGCGCCAACACCCCAAGCGCTGGACGCCCGCACCATCATCCAACGCCGCGCCGCGCTGGAGTTGCACAGGCTGACTGCCGATGCGGCCAGCGCAGGCCGGCGCCGCCGCCCGGTGGTGAATCTGGGGGTGGGCATGCCGGCCGGCGTGGGCGCGGTGGCGCAGGCTGAAGGCATCAACGGCTTTGTGCTGACGGTGGAGTCCGGCCCCATCGGCGGCACACCGGCTGACGGACCGTGTTTTGGTGCGGCGGCCTGGCCAGAAGCGGTGATCGACCATGCTGCGATGTTTGATTTTTATGATGGCGGTGGCCTGGACATCGCGTTTCTGGGCCTGGCCGAATTCGACCCGCGGGGTGATGTCAACGTCAGCCGGTTCGGTACCAAAGTCTCGGGTGTGGGCGGCTTCATCAACATCACCCAGACCGCCAGACGGGTGGTTTTTATGGGCACGCTGACCAATGACGGCCTGCAGGTGGCCAGTGGCGCTGGCCAGCTCCGCATCGTGCAAGAAGGCCGTACCAAGAAGCTGGTGCCCGCCGTGGGCCACCTCAGCTTTTGCGGCGCTTATGTGGCCGGGCTGGGCCGCGAAATCATCTACCTGACCGAGCGCGCCGTGTTCCGCCTTGTCGATGGCCAACTCACCCTGACCGAAATCGCCCCCGGCCTGGACCTGCAGCGCGACGTGCTGGACGCGCTGGGCGCGCCGGTGGTGGTGGCGGCTGACCTGGCGCTGATGGACGCGCGCATCTTTCGGGACGGGTTGATGCTGGGTGCAGGCTAGGCGCCTAACCAAGCCGCAGCCCGCCGCACCGGACTACAAACACGTTGCCTTGCCGGCAAACAGCGCACAAGCTAAGCTCCTCGCCTAGTCTGGTCGCCAGGGATGGTCCGAAAATGAAGATGAACGTACAAGAAGCCAAAGCCCAACTCTCGCGGCTGGTGGACGCCGCGATGATGGGCGATGAGGTGATCATCGCCAAAGCCGGTAAGCCCTGCGTCCGCCTGGTCCCGATGGATTTACCGGCCCGCCAACCCGGATCAGCCAAAGGCAAGGCAGCGCTGACGGCGGCATTTTTTGACCCACTGCCTGAGGAAGAATTGAAAGCCTGGGATGGCCGTTGAGCCCAAACCACGCCTGGCCGGTGCGGCGGCAGGCGGGGCGGCATGGGCGCAACGCAGCGCGGAGGCAGCGCCCAAGTCTGTGCGCCCGTTGCTGCTGGACACCCACGCGCTGCTGTGGTGGCTGCTGGACAGCCCCGAACTGAGCCGCACGGCCAGAGACGCCATCGCTGCTCCCGATCAACGCGTGCTGGTGAGCGCCGCCAGCGCCTGGGAACTGGGCACCAAATACCGCATCGGCAAACTGCCTGAAGCCCAGGACATCGTGGCCAACTTGCCGCAATACCTGCGCAAGCAGCGCTTCGAGGCGCTGCCCATCAGCGTGGATCACGCCTTGGCCGCCGGCCAGCTGCCCGGCCCGCACCGTGATCCGTTCGACCGCATGCTGATGGCGCAAGCGCAGTTGGAGCGGGCCTGGGTCATCACGCTTGATCCGGTGTTTTCGGCGTATGGCGTGGGCGTGGTTTGGTAGTTGCATCTGCAGGCGGCGCCACGCGTTCGGTTTGAGATGTGCTGGCCAGGGTGTCGCGGATGCGCAGGCCGGCCTGCTTGCCTGCTTGTTGGATTGCGCGCGCTGTGCTGGCATCATGCTTGCATACAAGCTTGGTGAACAATACTGGCATGCATCAACACGCTGCAGCGCTCAACCCAACCGGTTAGCACGCACCATGCCAGCACCAGGTTTCACCCAATGGCCCTGACCCGGGGCAAATCGCTGCGCAGCGCGGCGCCTGCGGCTTTGCCGTCTGTTGCGCCTGCGGTCTTGCCATCCGCCGCGCCTGTCAGGCCGGCCAAGCTGAGCAGCGCCGAGCCCAGCAGCGCCGATCCAGCGCCGGCCGACATCAGTCGGCCAGACCAGATCGCCGACCGCATCGTGGATGCCATCCTGGCCGGCCGCTTGGCCGCCGGCCAACGCCTGGGCGAGCAGGTGCTGGCGGATTTGTTTGGCGTCAGCCGCACACTGGTGCGTGAGGCCATGTCGCGCTTGTCAGCACGCGGCATGGTGGAGGTGAATGCGCGCCGCGGCTGGTTTGTGGTGCAGCCGTCGCTGGATGAAGCACGTGAGGCCTTTGGCGCCCGGCTGGCGCTGGAAACCGGCCTGCTGCATGGTCTGGCTGGCCCGCTGCCAGCCGCTGCCGTCAGGCGCCTACAAGCGCATGTGGCCGATGAGCAGGCCGCCATCCGCGCTGGTGATGCTGGCCAGCGCAGTTGGCTGTTAGGCGACTTTCATGTCTGCCTGGCCAAATGCGCGGGCAACTCGCTGCTGGCCGACATCGTGAAAGATTTGACCGCCCGCACCACGCTGATTGCCACGCTGTACCAAAGCACCCATGCCGCCGGTGAAAGCTGCGCCGAGCATGCGCTGATCGTGGCAGCGCTGGCCGCCGGTGACTTGCCGCTGGCCATCCGCCGCTTGCGCCAGCACATCGGCGGGGTGTCCGATCACCTGGGCCAGCAAACCGCTGCGGACGACCCGCTGGCATCGCTGCGCGCTGCACTCAGCCCACTGCAGGGCAGCCCAACCACCACTGCGCCCGCTGCGGGCCCAGCACCCCGCAAGCGCCTGTTCACTGATTTGTTGTCCCCTGCCCCCGCAACGCCACCACAGCCCGCAAAACCCGGCGCATCCAACAAGAAGGAGCTTTGACCACCATGCAACGCCGCACCACCCTGCTCGCCGTCGGCCTCAGCGCCGCCCTGTTGGCCGCCGTCACCACCACCACCGCCCAAGCCCAGAGCGCGCTGGACGAGGTGATGGCCAAAAAGCAAATCAACATCGCCATCCCCACCAACTTTCCGCCCTACGGCTTTGTGGCCACCGACATGGCGCCACAAGGCCTGGACATCGACATGGCCAGGCTGATTGCCGCCAAGTTGGGCGTCAAACCGGAGTTGGTGGGGGTCACCAGCGCCAACCGCATCCCCCATCTGCAGACCAAAAAGGGGCAGACCTGGTGATCAGCACCCTGGGCAAGAACCCCGAGCGCGAGAAGGTGATTGACTTTACCGCCGCTTATTCACCGTTCTTCCAGGCGGTGTTTGCCGCCAAAAGCACCGCCATCAAAAGCGCAGCTGACCTGGCCGGCAAAAGCTTGGGCGTGACCCGCAGCGCGATCGAAGACCTGGAGCTGACCAAGATCGCCCCGGCCAGTGCCGATGTGAAACGCTTTGAGGACAACAACGCCACCGTGTCGGCGTTTGTGTCGGGCCAGGTGCAGGTGATGGCCACCGGCGCGTCGGTGGCCGGCAACATGATGGCGCGTAACCGGCGCTGGGCACCGAATACAAGTTTGTGCTCAAGGACTCACCCAACCACATCGGCGAGGGCAAGGGCGAAGACAAGCTGCGCTTGAAGGTCAACGAGATCATCACCGCCGCCAAAGCGGCCGGTGAGCTGGACAAGATGGCACAGAAATGGCTGGGGCGTCCTGCGGGCAGCTTGCCTGAATAAGCAGCGCTCCGCGCCATCCACCGCAGCGCCTGCGGCGCTCCACCTGTCCGAGGTCTTGGCCCATGATCCAACTCGATTTCATGGCCGTGCTTGAACAGTGGCCCGCGCTGTTGCGTGGCGCCGGCTTCACGCTGGGTTTGAGCGCCGTGGCCGCTGTGCTGGGTGTGGGCCTGGGTGTGGGCTGCGGCTGGGCCCGCGCCTGGGGGCCAAAGCCGCTGGCTGCGGTGGTGAGCGTGTATGTGGAAATGGCAAATCTCGGCCCAAGAGCTGAGTTACGCGGCCAACCTGATCCAGAGCCGCAACTTCCGTGCGTTTGAGGCTTACATCATCGCCACCGGCATTTACCTGGCCTTGTCTGTCGGCGTGCGTGCGCTGCTCAACTGGGCCGGGCCGCGCTTCATCTTTGGCCGACTACCGGGATGACCCACCCCCGACGCGCCTTCGGCGCTCCCCCTCAAGGGGGCGCCGCCAGCAGCCCGGCGAAGCCGGCTCTGCGGCGTCCGCTGGCTGCGGTCGCCGTCCTGGCTCGACCCGAAACTTAATCGAGGCACGCTTCCTCATGAAAAACAAACTCGTCGTCTTTTTGATCGCCGCGCTGGCCTTGCTGGTGCTGCCGCTGCTGGCCCAACATGTGGGCAACTTCTGGGTCCGCATGCTCGATTTCGCGCTGCTGTATGTGCTGCTGGCGCTGGGCCTGAACATCGTGGTGGGCTATGCCGGCCTGCTTGATTTGGGCTATGTGGCGTTTTACGCCGTGGGCGCCTACATGTTTGGCCTGTTGGCCTCACCCCACCTGACCGACAACTTTGCCGCCATCAAAGCCATCTTCCCGCAGGGCCTGCACACCCCGTTCTGGGTGGTCATCCCGCTGGGCGCGGCGCTGGCCGGCCTGGCGGGGGTGATGCTGGGCGCGCCCACGCTTAAATTACGCGGCGATTACCTGGCCATCGTCACGCTGGGTTTTGGCGAGATCGTGCGGGTGTTCATGAACAACCTGGACCGGCCGGTCAACATCACGAATGGCCCCAAAGGCTTGCAGCAGATCGACAGCATCAAGATGTTTGGCATCGACCTGGGCAAGCCGGGTGATTTGTTCGGGCTGGAGGTCTCGTCCGTCACCAAGTACTACTACCTGTTTTTGCTGCTGGTGGTGATCAGCGTGGTGATTTGCTACCGGCTGGAGCAAAGCCGCATCGGCCGCGCCTGGATGGCTATCCGCGAGGATGAAATTGCCGCCAAAGCCATGGGCATCAACACCCGCAACTTGAAATTGCTCGCATTCGGCATGGGTGCCACGTTTGGTGGGGTGTCGGGGGTGATGTTTGCCACCTTCCAGGGTTTTGTCTCGCCCGAATCGTTCTCGCTGCAAGAGAGCGTGATGATCGT
>JAYVLI010000401.1:0-2702 GCA_043759535.1 Betaproteobacteria bacterium
CGCCGAAGCCGGTCTCGTTGCGGAAGAACAGCAGCATGGCGGCGAAGGTCAGCGCCTGGGTGATGATCGAGAAATAAACCCCCTTGATGCGCGAGCGGAAGGCGAAGAAGCCGAACGCAAAAGCCAGCAGGCCGGGCACCGCCACCACCAGCAGCATCTGCGCGGCGAAGCTGTCACTGAAGGCCCAAGTCCAGGGCAGTTCCTTCCAGTTCAAAAACACCATGAAGTCGGGCAACTCGCTTTTGTAGTTGCCGTCGCGGCCGATCTGGCGCATCAAATACATGCCCATGCCGTAACCGCCCAGCGCGAAGAACAGGCCGTGGCCCAGGCTCAGGATGCCGGTGTAGCCCCAGATCAAGTCCATCGCCAGCGCACAGATCGCGTAGCAGAGGATCTTGCCGGTCAGACCGACCGCGTAGTCGCTGATGTGCAGGGCGCTGGTCTCGGGCACCAGCAGGTTGAGCACTGGGAACAGCACCGTGATCACTGCCAGCGAGGCGAGTACCGCCAGCCAGCCGCGGGTGCCGAGCAACAAACCACGCTTCTGTTGCAGGCTCGTCGGGGACGTGAGAACGGCACTCATGCCTCAGCACTCCGGCCCTTGACGGCGAAAATCCCTTGAGGTCTTTTCTGGATGAAGATGACGATGAACACCAGCACCATGATCTTGGCCAGCACCGCGCCGGCCCAGCCCTCCAGCAGCTTGTTCAAGATGCCCAGCCCGAGCGCGGCGTAGACCGTGCCGGCCAGTTGGCCCACACCGCCCAGCACCACCACCATGAAGCTGTCCACGATATAACCCTGGCCCAAGTCAGGCCCCACATTGCCCACCTGGCTGAGCGCACAACCGGCCAACCCGGCAATGCCGGCGCCCAATGCAAACGCATACATGTCAATGCGGGCGGTATTGACACCCACACACGAGGCCATGCGCCGGTTCTGCGTGACGGCCCGCACAAACAAGCCCAGGCGGGTCTTGCCAATCAATGCGGCCATGCCCAGCAGCACCAATGCCGCAAACACCAGAATGGCCAAGCGGTTGTAGGGCAGCACCAGGTTGGGCAGCACCTGCACACCACCAGACATCCACGACGGGTTTTCAACACCCACGTTCTGCGCACCAAAGAGCGAGCGCACACCTTGCATCAACACCAGGCTGATGCCCCAGGTGGCCAGCAGTGTTTCCAGTGGTCTGCCGTACAACCAGCGGATGACAGTGCGCTCCAGCACCGCGCCCACAACCGCAGCGGTGAAAAACGCAGCCGGGATGGCGACCACGATGTAGTAATCAAAGACCCCCGGCAGATACTGTTTGAACAGGTTTTGCACCACGTAAGTGGCATAGGCGCCAATCATCATCAGCTCACCGTGGGCCATGTTAATGACGCCCATCAGGCCATAGGTGATGGCCAGGCCCAAAGCCACCAGCAGCAAGATGGAGCCCAAGCTGGCGCCGGTGAACAGCAGGCCTAAACGTTCCCCCCAGACGAGCTGGCCTTGCACACTGTCCAGTGCGGCTTGAATGGCGGCCTTGACGCTGGCATCGGTCTCGGTGCCCAGCTTTTCCAGCAGCAATGAGCGGGTGGCGGGTGAACTGCTGCCCGTCAAGGCTTTGGCCGCAGCAGCGCGTTTGGCCGGGTCGGCAGACGAGATCAACACCGCTGCGCGCAACAGCAGCAATTTGGCTTTCAATTCGATATCGGTCTCGGCGCTGGCGGCTTTGTCAATCAAGCCCAGCTTGCTGTCATCGACCTGGTCTTTCAATCCATCGATGGCCGCAGCGCGCACTGCGCGGTCGGGTGACACCAGTTGCAACACCGAGATGGTGGCTTCCAGTGCCTCCCGCATGCGGTTGTTGTTGACGGCGTCTTCGGCGTCGGCCGGCAGTGTGGCGGGCTTGCCGCTGGCTGCCTCCACCGCTTTGCCGTCGGTCACGATATAGGCCTTGCCAGCAGCGGTCTTGACGCTGTCGTCCAGCAGGGCTTTGACAAAGGCTTCAAGCCCGGGGTCAGCCGTGGCAGCCACGGCATTGAGTGCGGCAATGCGCTCGTCACTCTCACCGGCGGCAATCTGGCCGGCCTGCTCGGGGGTGAGCGCAAACACCTGCGGCGCAGCAAGGCCCACCAGCAGGCACAACAGTATCGGCAACTCACGCAAGCGCACGGCGTCCCCAGGCAGGCATCAAGGCGTGGTGCGGCAGGCCGCCGCACCACAGGGCGGGGTTATTTCTTTTCCGGCTCGTCCTTCTTGCCCTTGTTCTCTGGGATGTACGGGCTCCAGGGCTCGGCACGCACCGGGCCTTTGGTCTTCCACACCACGTTGAATTGGCCGTCACCCTTGATTTCGCCAATGAACACTGGCTTGTGCAGGTGGTGGTTCTTCATGTCCATGGTGGACACAAAACCGCCCGGGGCTTTGAAGGTCTGACCGGCCATCGCGGCAATCACCTTGTCGGTGTCGGTGCTGTTGGCTTTTTCAACCGCCTGTTTCCACATCATGATGCCGAGGTAGGTGGCCTCCATCGGGTCATTGGTGAGCGGTTTGTCCTTGTGGCCAGCAATGCCCTTGGCCTTGGCGTAAGCCGACCACTTCTTCACAAAGTCGGTGTTGGCCGGGCTTTTGACAGACATGAAGTAGTTCCATGCCGCCAGGTGGCCTTGCAGCGGTTTGGTGTCCACACCACGCAGTTCTTCTTCACCCAC
>JAYVLI010000402.1:0-4022 GCA_043759535.1 Betaproteobacteria bacterium
GCACGACGATCGTCGTCGCCCACCGCCTGGCCACGGTGCAGCGCGCCGACCGCATCGTCGTCCTCGACCACGGGCGCATCGTCGATGTCGGCAGCCACGCCGAACTCGTCGCCCGCGGCGGGCTGTATGCGCGCCTGGCGGCGATGCAGTTCGAGCTCGAACCGACGAGCCCGGCCCTGGCGACGGCCGGATAATCCGGCGCATGGATCGACCGACCCGCAGTCAGTACGAAGACTTCATGCGCCATGTCTACCAGCATGGCGTGGCCAAGGGCGACCGCACCGGCACCGGCACGCGCAGCGTGTTTGGCCACCAAATGCGGTTTGACCTGAACGAGGGCTTTCCGCTGGTGACCACCAAAAAGGTGTTTTTGAAAGCGGTGATCCTGGAATTGCTGTGGTTTTTGCGTGGCGACAGCAACGTCAAATGGCTGCAGGAGCGCGGCTGCACCATCTGGGACGAATGGGCCCGTGCTGACGGCGGCTTAGGGCCGGTGTACGGCGTGCAGTGGCGCAGTTGGCCCACGCCGGATGGTGGCCACATCGACCAGATTGCCCAGGTGGTGCAGCAGCTCAAGACCAACCCCGACAGCCGCCGCATCATCGTCAGCGCGTGGAACGTGGCTGAGCTGGACCAGATGGCCTTGATGCCCTGCCATGCCTTCTTCCAGTTTTATGTGGCCCCCGCCGCAACGTCTGGTAAGCGCGGCAAGTTGAGCTGCCAGCTTTACCAGCGCAGTGCCGACATCTTTTTGGGGGTCCCCTTCAACATCGCCAGCTACGCGCTGCTGACCATGATGCTGGCCCAGCAGTGTGATCTGGACCTGGGGGACTTCATCTGGACTGGCGGCGATTGCCACATTTACAACGACCATGTAGACCAGACCACCCTGCAGCTCAGCCGTGCGCCGCTGCCCTACCCTGACATGCGGCTCAAGCGCCGACCACCATCCATCCTCGACTACCAGTACGGTGACTTTGAGCTGCTGAACTACCAATGCCACCCGCACATCCCGGGCAAGGTGTCCAAGTGAGCGCTTTGGTGCTGCCGGCCTTGTTCATCGCGTCGTCCACCGAAGGGCTGCCGGTGGCGTATGACATCCAGGAGGCGCTGGAGTTCGATTGCCACGCCACGGTCTGGAAGCAAGGTGTGTTTGAACCCAGCCGCACCGTATTGGAGGACTTGCTGGAACGTCTGAAAACGCCGCAATTTGCGCTGTTTGTTTTCACACCCGATGACGGCTTGATACTGCGTGGCACGCTGCACCGGGCAGCACGCGACAACGTGGTCTTCGAGATGGGGTTGTTCATCGGCGCTTTTGGCCTGCAGCGTTGCATGCACATCGTGCCCCGGGGTCTGGACGACCTGCACCTGCCCAGTGATCTGCTCGGCTTGACGGTGCTGGACTACCCCGAGACCCGCCCCGACGGCAACCGCCTGGCCGCGCTGGGCCCTGCATGCAACAAAATCAGGCGGCGCCTGCGTCAAACAGAACCGGCAGCGTCTGCGTTGGCGGACAACACCGTGTTGGCACCGGTAGACACCAGCAGCGCCCGCTTGCAGCACTACCTGGCCGCCTGGCAGTCGGCACCACTGGCTGACGACCGGGCGCTGCTGCGCGCTGGTGTGGTGCTGGATGCGCACGATGAGACATTCCCACGCAGCGCCATGCGCCGGGTGTTCAGCTTCCTCGAATCGGTCTCGGAGTCTGTGCTGTCGGGCTCGCTCGATGAAGCCCAAACCCGGGCCGCGTTTGGTGAGGCGCTGGTGCTGTTCTGGCCACATGCGGCAATGCTGCTGGCGCCGCCCAACCACGCTGACGACTTCTGGGCCCCCTTGCCCAGCATCGCAACGGTGTTCAAGCGCTGGCGCTGAGCCCCAGTGCAACAGTTTCATCGGATGCCGCAATTGCCCTCAACACCCCCTGTCAGCCTCATCGCCTCCGTCGCCCGCAACGGCCGCATCGGCGTGGCTGGTGGCCTGGTCTGGCGTGAGCCGGCCGACCAGCGCTGGTTCCGCCAGCAGACCCTGGGCTGCCCGGTGGTGATGGGCCGCAAGACCTGGGATTCACTGCCTGTGCGGTTCCGCCCCCTGCCCGGCCGCCGCAACATCGTGGTCACCCGGCAACCGGGCTGGGCTGCTGACGGCGCTGAAGTGGCGCACACGCTGGACGCCGCGCTGGCGCTGGCCCGCAACCAAGCCGCCAGCCGCATTTTTGTGATTGGCGGCGCCACGCTGTATGCCGCCGCGCTGCCGCTGGCCGATGAGTTGGTGCTGACCGAAATCGACGCCGACCTGCCCGGCGATACCAGCTTCCCAACGTGGAATCGCAGCGACTTTGCAGAGACCCGGCGCGAGGCCCACCGCAGCGATGGCCCGCCCGCTTGCGACTACGCGTTTGTGTTTTACCAACGACAACAGCCCGAGCGCTGAAAAATACTGCGCTGACAACACCAGGAGATACCGCATGTCAGGACATGGATTCCACGTACACGGCCCGCACGACCACGCGCTGGAACACGCCGCCGAACACGGCGACAAAGACAGCTTCACCAGCAGCATTGCGGTGATGACCGCCGTGCTGGCCACGGTGGGCGCGCTGTTTTCGTACATGGGCGGCGCCACGCAGGCCAATGCCGGGCTGTTCAAGAACAACGCCGCCATCAAAAAAACCGAGGCGGGTAATCAGTGGAATTACTACCAGGCCAAGAGCGGCAAGCAGAACCTGGCTGAGCTGGCCATCGTGCTGGTGGCCGACGAGAAAAAGCCGCAATACCAACAAGAGGTGGCGCGCTACAAACAAGAAAAAGCCGAGATCAAGACCGCCGCTGACAAGTTGGAGGCTGAATCAGCCAACTGGGACAAACAGTCCGACGCCCAGATGCACCTGCACCACCGCTGGGCCCAGGCCACCACCGCGCTGCAAATCTCCATCGCACTGGCAGCCATCGCGCTGCTGACACGGCGCAAATGGCTGGGCTACGGCGTGGCCGGTGTGGCGCTGCTGGGCATCGCACTGGGTGGCTTGGCCATCGCCCACATCTGACGCGGCCGGGGTGGCGCACCGGGTGGGCTGGCCAGCGCCGCCAGCACCTGCACCAGCCCCGCGCCCAAGCCCAGCGCCACACCCATCCGCCAGGCCAGCTCGTACGAGCCCAGCCTGTCATACAACACACCACCACCGTAAGCGCCCAAAAAGCTGCCCATCTGGTGGCTGAAAAACGCCAGGCCCTGGATCATGGCCTGCCAGCGCAGGCCAAACATCACCGCCACCGCGCCCGACACCAGCGGCGCCACGCCCAGCCACAAAAACCCCATCAGCGCGGCAAACAGCCAGGTGCTTTGCGGTGTGGGTGGTGCCATGAAATAAGCCGCCAGCACGACGGACCGGCAGATGTAGATGGCGCCCAACAGCACACCTTTGTTGTAGCGCCCGCCAGCCCAGCCAAAAAACAGGCTGCCCAGCACGTTGAAGCCACCGATCAGCCCCAGCGCCTGGGCGCCCAGCATCGGGCTTTGGCCACACACCGCCAGGTAGGCTGGCAAATGGGTGGTGATGAACACCAGCTACATGCCGCAGACAAAGTAAGCCGCCGCCATCACCAAAAACGGCGCTGTGCGCAGCGCGGCCAGCACCGCCTGGGTGGCGCGCAAACCGTCCAGTCCGTTGACCAGCGCCTGGCCATCAGCACCGGTGGCTGCGGGTGGCAGCGGCTGGCGGTCGGTGCGGCCAGCCACCCAGGCAGCGGGCAACATGAATGCGGCCAACATTACAAAACCCAGCACACCGGCGCGCCAGCCCCAGGCCTGCAACAAGCCCTGGCCCAGCGGCGCCGCCACCAGCGCACCCAATGAGCCAGCGGCCGACACCATGCCCAGCACCATGCTGCGTGACGCGGCAGACACCGACCGCGCCGCCACCGCCATGCCGATGGCCGAGCCGGTGCAGGCCATCGCCGCGCCCACCAGCACACCGGCGCCCAGCATCACGCCAGCCAGGCTGTGCGCCTGCGCCAGCACCA
>JAYVLI010000403.1:0-12282 GCA_043759535.1 Betaproteobacteria bacterium
TGGCCGGCAGGTAGCTCAGCACCTTTTTGATGTCATGCACAAAGCCCATGTCCAGCATGCGGTCGGCTTCGTCCAGCACAAAAATTTGCACATGGCTCAAATCGAGCGTGCCTTGTTGGTGGTGGTCCAGCAGGCGGCCGGGGGTGGCCACCAGAATGTCCACACCACGGCGCAAGGCGTTGATTTGCGGCTGCATGCCCACACCGCCAAACATCACCATGCTGGTGAGCTTCAGGTATTTGCCGTAGGTGCGCACACTTTCCTCCACCTGCGCGGCCAGCTCACGGGTGGGGGTCAAGATCAGCGCGCGGATGCAGATGCGGCCCCTGGCGTCTTTCTTGGCTGGCTCAGCAGACAGCAGCTGCAGCATCGGCAGCGTGAAGCCGGCGGTTTTGCCGGTGCCGGTCTGGGCGCCGCCCATCAGGTCGCCGCCTTTCAGAATTGCCGGGATGGCTTGCGCCTGGATGGGGGTGGGCGTGTCGTAGCCCTGTTCGGCCACAGCGCGCTGCAGCGGCTCGGCAAGGCCGAGTTCAGTGAATTTCATGGGGTTTTGTGTCGCCCCGATTCAAGGGGCGCTAGCAATCAGCCTGCAGCCGCTTGGTGACAAGGGCCCCAGTCGGGGAGGCAGATAGAGCTGTGCAGAAGTCGAGAACCGACTGCGAAGGCGTGACTGGTAGCGACTTCGCGCCGGCGAGTGTAACCGGTGGGTCCGGGTTTCCCCGGTGATGAGCGGGGTTATGGCCATGCAGTTTTGTGGCTGGGCCGCGTGCTGTTGTGGCTTTGTTGGCACGCCGCAGCCGCGCCGTTCAGGTGTTGGGTTGCCGGGGCGCACTGAACTGCACCACCACCCGCAGCCCGCCCAGCGGTGCATGGCCGGGCGCCACATCGCCTGGCGGCACGTCACCCAATGTCACGCTGGCGCCGTGGCGGCGGGCGATGGACAACACGATGGCCAGGCCCAGGCCGCTGCCGGTGGTGTCCGCCGCTGACTGGCCACGCACAAAACGCTCAAACACCCGCTCACGCTCGGCCAGCGGGATGCCCGGGCCGCTGTCGTCCACCGTCAGCTTAGGCCCGGTGCGGGCATCGGGCGCGGCCACCAGGGTCAGCCGCACCTGGCCGCCGGGTGGGCTGTAGCGCAGCGCGTTGTCCACCAGGTTGCGCACCAACACCGCTAGCGCGGCAGCATCACCCGGCATGCTGATGGCGTCGTCTGCCACCAGCTCGATCTGGCTGCCACGCGCTATGGCCAGTGGCGCGGCACTGTCGGCCAGCACCTGGCGCAGCAGGGCGGGCAGGTCAACCAGCGGCTGTGCGGTAGCGGGCGTGGTGGCGTGTGTGGCTGTCGCGCCGGGCTCGTTGCGGGCCAGTGTCAGCAGTTGCTCCACCAGCCGGCTGGCGCGGTCCACACCGGCCACCAGCGAGGCCAGCGCGTCTTGGCGGACGGCTTGTTGCGCTGCCCCGGCGGAGGTCGGGTCGGTCTGGATGCCCGTGTTGGCGCCGTCCAGCCGCTGCAGCACCTGGGCCTGCAGCTTGAGCGCGGTCAGCGGGGAGCGCAGCTCATGCGCCGCGTCCGCCACAAACGCGCGCTGGCCGGCCCAGGCCTCACCCAGGCGGCCCAGCAGCGCGTTGAGTGCGGCCACCAGCGGCGCCACCTCATCGGGCAGGTCCTCGGCGGGCAGCGGCTGCAGGGTGCCGGCGTCTTGCTGCGCCACCTGGCGCGCCACCCTGGCCAGCGGGCGCAATGAGCGGGTGATCAACCACCACAGCGCAGCCGCCATCAGTGGTGCTGCCAGCAGCAGCGGCAGCACACCCCGCAACGCGGCATCGGCAGCCAGGCCCTGGCGGATGCGCACCGGCTGGGCCACCTGGATCACCTTGTCACGCGCGGCCACCGCAAAACTGCGCCAGCGCTGGCCGTCCACCTTGACCTCGGCCAGGCCCAGCACCGCCTGCGCCGGCAGGGCTTTGTGGGCGCGTGAGGCGTACACGCTGCGGCCGTCGATGCGCCAAATCTGCACCACAAAATCCAGGTCTTCATCGCTCAGCGCAGCGGCGTCATTCGGGTTGATCTCACCCTGGTCACGCAGGCTCAGCGCCATCTGGCGCAGCTGGTAGTCAAACAGTGCCTCGGTTTCGTGCAGCACGTTGCGGTAAATCACCCCGCCCACCAGCGCGGCCGCCAGCGCCAGCGCGGCCAGCAGCGACAGCAGCAGGCGGGCGCGTATGGAGCCAAACCAGCGGGCGGAAAAACTCATTCCACCGGCGCCAAAAAGTAGCCCACCCCGCGCATGCTGGCGATGAACTCGGCCCCCAGTTTTTTGCGCAACTGGTGGACGTAGACCGGCACCGCGTTGCTCTCCACCGCGTCACCCCAGCCATACAGCCTGTCCTCCAATTGCGCCCGGCTCAGCACCGCACCCGGCCGCTGCATCAAGGCCAGCAGCACCGAGAACTCGCGTGCTGACAGCAGCACCGGCCGGCCGTGTTGTGTCACCTGGCGGGTGGATGGGTCCAGCCGCACGCTGCCGTATTGCAGAGCGCTGTCGGCCCGGCCGTCGTGGCGCCGTGCCACCGCGCGCATGCGGGCGGCCAGCTCGTCCAGCTCGAAGGGTTTGACCAGGTAATCGTCAGCACCGGCGTCCAGCCCGGCCACCCGGTCGGCGGTGGCGTCGCGTGCGGTCAGCACAATCACCGGGGTGGCATCGCCCCGGGCGCGCAGGCTGCGCAGCACGTCCAGGCCAGCACTGGGCTGGGTGGCGGTGCCGGCACGCGGCGGCAGGCCCAGGTCCAGCAGCAGCAGGTCAAATGATTCAGCGGCCAGCGCGGCATTGGCGGCGGCCACGTCATACACCCAGTCCACCGCATGGCCGTCCAGGCGCAGGGCCTGGCGCAGGCTGTCGCCAATCATGCGGTCGTCTTCAGCCAGCAGCAGGCGCATCGGGTGGGCTTTGTGGAGGGGTTTGCCGGACGAGCATACCCGGGGGCAAAACCTAGAATCCAACAACTTTGCGAGCTTGTTGCGCCATGCGCGCTGCGCCCACCGGGCCATCACGTACGACCATCACGCACCACCACGCACCACCACGTACCACCACCACGCACCACCACCGGAGCCTGACCATGGACACCCGCGTCAACCCCGTCCGCGAACGCATCGAACGTGTCCGCCAAGCCCTGGCCCAACACGGCGCCCACGCCCTGCTGGTGCCCAGCGCCGACCCGCATTTGTCCGAATACCTGCCCGGCCACTGGCAGGGCCGTGAGTGGTTGAGTGGTTTTACCGGCAGCATGGGCACGCTGGTGATCACGGCCGACACCGCCGCGCTGTTTGCCGACAGCCGCTACTGGCAGCAGGCCGAAACCCAGTTGCTGGGCAGCAGCATCAGCCTGGTCAAGATCCCAACCGGTGCGGCCACCCACCACCTGCAATGGCTGGTTGAGCAGACCCCGCGTGGCCAGACCGTGTTGGTGGACGGCCAGGTGCTGGGCCTGGCCGCCGCCCAGCAACTGCAGGCCGTGCTGGGCAGCGCCGGTGTGCTGCTGCGCACCGATGTTGACTTGCTGACCGCCGTGTGGCCCGAGCGCCCCACGCTGCCCGCCGCCACGGTGTATGCCCACCTGGCCCCGCAAGCGCCTGAAGGCCGCGCGCTGCGCCTGGCGCGGGTGCGTGAGGCCGTGGCCCAGGCCGGCGCCACCCACCACTTCATCTCCACCGTGGACGACATCGCCTGGCTCAGCAACCTGCGCGGCGCCGATGTTGACTACAACCCGGTGTTTTTGGCCCATCTGCTGATCAGCTTGACGCACGCCACGCTGTTTGTGGGCGCTGGCAAGGTGCCGCCAGCGCTGGCGGCGCAACTGGCGGCGGACGGCTTCACGCTGGCCAATTACGCCCAGGCTGGGCCGGCGCTGGCCGCACTGGCCGCCGGCAGCACCCTGCTGGTGGACCCGCGCCGCATCACGCTGGGCTTGCGCCAGCAAGTGCCGGCGGGTGTGGCGGTGGTGGAGGCCATCAACCCCAGCACCTTGTTCAAGAGCCGCAAGACCGAGACGGAAGCCGCCCATATCCGCAACGCCATGGCCGAAGACGGCGCCGCCATGTGCCACTTCTACGCCTGGTTTGAGGCCGCGCTGGCGCGCGGTGAGCGCATCAGCGAGCTGACGGTGGACGAAAAACTCAGCGCCGAGCGCGCCAAGCGGCCCGGTTTTGTGGGCCTGAGCTTCTCAACCATCGCCGGCTACAACGCCAACGGCGCCCAGCCGCACTACCGCGCCATGCCCGAGTCGTATGCCTGGATCGAAGGTGACGGCTTGCTGCTGATCGACTCCGGCGGCCAGTATCTGGGTGGCACCACCGACATCACCCGCGTCTGGCCCATCGGCACCATCCACGATGCGCACAAGCGCGACTTCACGCTGGTGCTCAAAGGCATGATGAATTTGGCGCGGGCGCACTTTCCGCGGGGCACGCTGAGCCCATTCTTGGACACCCTGGCGCGCGCCCCACTGTGGCAACACGGCCTGGACTTTGGCCACGGCACCGGCCACGGTGTGGGTTATTTCTTGAACGTGCATGAAGGCCCGCAGACCATCAGCAAAGCCACGCCCGAGGCCCACATGGCGATGGAGCCGGGCATGGTCACGTCCGACGAGCCGGGTGTTTACCGGCCCGGCCAGTGGGGCATCCGCATCGAAAACCTGCTGCTCAACGTGCCGGTGGCCACACCCGAGAACGGCACGTTTGGCGAGATGCTGGAGTTTGAAACACTCACCCTGTGCCCGATTGATGCCCGCTGCATTGACCGCAGCCTGCTGCGCAGCGACGAGGTGGATTGGCTCAACAGCTACCACGCCACGGTGCGTGCGCGGCTGGCACCGCTGGTCACCGGCGCTGCGTTGGATTGGCTGACCTTGCGCACTGAGCCGATCTGATGGTGGCGGGCCAACCACCAAACGTGCCGCCGCTGTTCTCAATTGGCGTTGACCTGGGCGGCACCAAGACCGAGGCCATCGTGCTGGATGCGGGCGGCACCGAGTTCTGGCGCCAGCGCATCAGCACCCCCAGCGCACAGGGTTATGACGCCATCCTGGTCGCCATCGCTGGCTTGGTGGGCCAGGCGCGGCAGGCGGCCGGCGATGCCACCACCCCCATCGGCTTTGGCACCCCCGGTGCGCTGACCAGCACCGGGCTGATGAAAAACGCCAACACCCAATGCCTGAATGGCCGGCCGCTGCAGCAGGATTTGCAAGCGCTGCTGGGTCGGCCCATCTCAATCGCCAATGACGCCAACTGCCTGGCCCTGTCCGAGGCCACCGACGGCGCCGGCCAAGGCGCCAACGTGGTGTTTGCCGCCATCCTGGGCACCGGCACCGGGGCTGGCATTGCGGTGCATGGCCGGGTGCTGACCGGCCCCAACAGCTTGGCCGGCGAGTGGGGCCACAACCCGCTGCCCTGGGCGCCGGCTGACGAACCCCGCCTGGCCTGCTACTGCGGCCAGGTGGGCTGTGTGGAAACCCTGGTCAGCGGCCCCGGCATTGCGGCTGACCACGCCCTGCGCCACGGCGGCACGCTCACCGCCCTGCAAATCGGCACCGCCGCTGCAGCCGGTGATGCCACCTGCGCCACCACCCTGGCCCGCTGGCAACAACGCCTGGCGCGTGCGCTGGCGGGCGTCATCAACCTGCTGGACCCGGATGTGATCGTGCTGGGCGGTGGCCTGAGCCGCCTGGCCGGCACCTACACCGCCGTGCCCGCGCTGTGGGGCCAGTGGGTGGTGTCTGGCGGCCTGAAAGAACCCGTGCGCACCCGGCTGCTGCCGGCGCTGCACGGGGATTCTTCAGGAGTGCGTGGCGCGGCCTGGGTGGGGCGGGCGGGTTGAGGGGTTGAAAATTTTGCCGTGAATGCTGCGGCCGCAGGCTGAGACACGAAAGTACACCATGCAAATTGAGTTCATCCGCCTGAAGAACTTTCGTGCGTTCCAGGACGTGACGATGAAGGACATCCCGCGCTTTTGCGTGCTGGTGGGTGCAAACGGTACCGGCAAGAGCACGCTGTTTTCGGTGTTTGCCTTTTTGCGTGATGCGATGGCGGGCAATGTGACCTCGGCGCTGGCCAAGCTGGGTGGCAGCCGGGGCTTGCAGGAGGTGCGCAGCCGGGGCAGCAAGGGGCACATCGAGATTGAACTGAAAGTGCGCACCGAGTTGGCTGACAGGCGATCACGCCGAATCACTTATGAATTGCACATCGGCGAGCGTGACGGCAAGCCGGTGGTGGCCAAGGAGGTGCTGCGCTACAAGCGCGGTAATCGCGGTGGTCGGCCTTGGAAGTTTCTTGACTTTGCGTATGGCACCGGCGAGGCCGTCACCAACGAGCTTGATTCGGTGAAGGACGAGAGCCTGCTGACCCGCGAAACGCAGACCTTGAAGAGCCCGGACATTTTGGCCATCAAAGGCCTGGCGCAATTCGAGCGGTTTCCGGCCGTTGTGGTGCTGGGTGACCTGATCGAGAACTGGCATCTGTCGGATTTCCACATCGACCGCGCCCGTCCTGAGGCCGAAGCAGGCTATGCCGAGCACTTGTCGCGCGGTGGCGAGAACCTGTCATTGGTGGTCGATTACCTGCACCACAACCATCTCTCGCTGTTCAACAACATGCTCGACAAGCTGCGGCACCGGGTGCCCGGCGTCACCAGCGTGGAAGCCAAGACCACCGAGGAAGGGCGGGTACTGCTGAAGTTTCAGGACGGGGCGTTTGAAGACCCGATCCTTGCGCGCTACGTGTCTGACGGCACCATCAAGATGCTGGCCTACCTGGTGTTGCTGTACGACCCATCACCGCACCCGCTGCTGTGCGTGGAAGAGCCTGAGAACCAGCTGTACCCCTCGCTGTTGTGGGATCTGGCCGAGGAGTTCCGTGCCTATGCCCATCACGGTGGGCAAGTCTTCGTGACCACCCACTCGCCGGACTTTCTGAATGCCGTGCAATTGGAAGAGGTCTTCTGGCTGGTCAAGAGCAAGGGCTATACCCAGGTGTTTCGGGCCGCTGCAGACGCACAGCTTGCGGCCTACGTTGGGGCGGGTGACCAACTGGGCTACCTCTGGACTCAAAACCTCTTTCCAGGTGTGCACCCGGCATGAGGCATCTGGTGTGTCTCTTGGAAGAGCCCTCAGCGCAGGATGCGTTGCAAGCGTGGCTTCCCAACTGGCTGCCAGGCCACGTTCAAGTGCATTACATCGTGTTCCAGGGCAAGCAAGATTTGGAAAGAAACATGGTGCGGCGCATTCGTTTCTGGTTGAAGCCAGACAGCCGATTTCTGGTGATGCGCGACCAGGACAGCGGGGATTGCAAGGTCGTGAAGGCCGGGCTGGCCGAGCGTTGTGCCGAGGCCGGTCGGCCGGATGCAGTGGTGCGTGTGGCCTGCCGCGAACTGGAGAGCTTCTTTGTGGGTGACTGGCATGCAATAGCACACGCCTTCAAGAAGCCTGCGCTGGCGCGCTTGGCCGGCAAAGCGATGTACCGCAACCCCGACGCTCTGGGCTCACCCAGCCATGAGCTGGCTCGACATTTACCGGGATACCAAAAGCGCGACGGTGCGCGTCGTATCGCGCCGTTGGTGGATCCTGAGCGAAATGCGTCGCGCAGTTTCCAAGCGTTGAGGCAGGCCGTACAGGCGCTTGCTGCGGTGTGACAACACCCCAGGTCACCGGATGATCAAGGCCATCCTGGAGCGGATTGATCTGCCGGACTGCGCTACACCCCGCCCCGCGCCAACGGCGCCGCCAGCGCGCTGCGCAGGCTCTCCGCGCTGTCTTGCAAGTGAGCCCGCGCCTCCACACCCAAGCCCGGCAGCTTGGCTGCCCGCTCGATGCGCAAGGCCAGCGCCGCTGCCCGGCCGCGCAGCAGCGCCCGTGCATCGGTGCGCGACAAGGCCCCCGGCCGCAGCACCAGGCTGCTCAGGCGGTTGATGTGCTCGCGCTGCAGGTCACGCCGGGGCTGCGGGATGTCGGCCTTGCTGGCCAGTTCGCTCCACACATCGGCCTCCAACTGGTTGTACAGCTCATTCAGGCGCAGCGGCTGGGCCGGTGGGCTGACCTTGGTTTCCACATCCAGCACCCGGGCGGCCAGCGCGTCGCCCATCAGGCGGTTTAGCAGGGCGCGTTGCAGGTCCAGCACGGTCTGGGCCAGCGGGTATTCGGTGGGCACACCGCCGGGGGAATCACTGCGCTCGAAGAAGTCCGGTGCCAGCCGGCGCTGCAGGGCCGGGCTGATGGCAAAGCTGTTGGCGGCCAGCAGGCGTTGTGACAGCAGTTGCAGCGCGGCGCGCTGGTCAGCCGCTGGCACCGGCTGCAGTGGGTCACGGCCGGTGCCGGCAAAGTCCCGCAGGGTGCGCACACCGCCAATCTGGCGCAACAGGATGCCGGCGGCGCGGCCGGCGTCTTGCACCGCATAACCCAGCACCCGGCGCAGGCTGCCGTAGTCCTCATCGGGTTTCAAGGTGCGGGTCTCCTGGCGCTGGAACAGGTCTTGGGCGATGTCAAACCGGCGCGCCGCAAAGGCCAGCGGGTCATTGCCCAAATCAAACAGCAGTGCGTCGGGGTCGATGCCCAGGAAGTTGTCCTCATCGGTGCCGTAGGCCAGTGCGGGCTCGGCGCTGCGGCTGGCGATGCGTTGCAGCTCGGCCACCTCGTCTGCCGGCGCCAGCGGTTTGTAGGCGTATTCAATCGCCCAAAAGTCATATGGCCCCAGCGTGCTGAGGTAGGCCGCAGCGGGCACCTCACCCGGGCGTGGCAGGTTGATGGGTGTGTACTCCATCACCGACCCGCTGAAAGCGTTGCTGCGGGTGAACACCGGGTCGCTGACCTGCGCCTCAGAAAACACATGCGAGGCGCGGAAGTTGTGCCGCAGGCCCAGCGTGTGGCCCACCTCGTGCATCACCACTTCTTTCAAAAAGTCCAGCACAAACTGCTGCGCTTCGGGGCTGTCGGGGTCGATGTCACCGCGGGCGGCCAGCACGTCCAGGCCGTAGGCCAGTTGCTCGGCCGCCTGGGCGGCGTGCTGGCAGGCGTGGGGGTCAAATTGGGCACCGCCGGCTGTGGTGCCTGCACTGCCGGGCTCACTGACCTGCAGCAGCCTGGCCCAGGCTGCCGGGGTGGCTGGGCTTGATGGGTTTGACGGGCTGGCCGGATCAGCCGGCCCGCTGCCACCCAGCACCCGGGCCCGCAAGTTGCGCGCACGGCGGAACTCCAGGCTTTCCAGCGCGATGTTGGCGTCCAGAATTTCACCGCTGCGCGGGTCCACATGACTGGGGCCGATGGCAACAAACCCCGGCGCGTGGTTGACCATCCAGCGGATGGACGCGATGCCGGCGTCCAGCGTGTCAAAGTCAGCGTCGTCCGGCTGCTGGCGCACGATGATGGCGTCTTTGAAGCCGATGGCCTCAAACGCCTTGTTCCACTCCAGCACACCGGCCGTCAGCGTGGCGCGGTACTTCAGCGGCACCGTGCGGTCCAGCCAATAAGTGATGGGTTTGACGGGCTCGGACAGCGCGGCGGCCGGGTCCTTTTTCTCCAGCCGCCAGCGCTCCACCGAGCGCTTGCGCGGGCTGCGCGCCAGGTCGTCGGAGTAGTCGTCCACCACCGTGGTGAAGTGGCCGATGCGCGGGTCCGCCAGCCGCATGGCCATGGGTTGTTCAGGCAGGCGGGCCAGTGAGTAGTGCAGGCCCAAAAACAGGCTGCGCGCATCGGGCAGGCCGTTGGGCACGGTGGGCACCGGCGTGCCGGGTGGTGTGCCGGGCTGCACCACCGCCAGCGCGGCGGTGGCGTAGTGCTGGCTGGTCTCGATCACCAGCAAGTCAGGCTTGCCACGCACCCCGGTGATGCCGGAGTTGCGGCCATCAAAGGCATAGCCCTGGCGGTAGCTGCGCTGCAACTGGGCGCCCAGGCCCAGCAGGTCACTGACAAACATCGCGCTGGCGTCCACCAGCACCGATTTGCGCTCCGGGTGGGGCGCGCTGGCCACTGGGTAGGCGGTGACCAGGCTGTTGGACGCAGCAGCCGCCAGTGCCCGTGCCTCAGGCGTGCCGGGCGTGGCGATGTAGTCGTCATTCACAGCCACCAACTGCACCACGTTGTACAGCCGGCGCCATTGCACCAGCCGGGGTGAGGGCAGCATGCGCCCGCCGTACAAGCCGGCCTCGCCAATGCCGCTGGCCAGCTTGGGCGAGAAGAAAAAGCTTTTGTTGAAGTCCTCGGGCCGCAGCTCCAGCCACAGTTTTTCGTCCTTGCGCCAGGCGGTGAACAGGCCGTCAATTTTTTGGGCGTCTTTCATCACCAGCGCAAACGGTGGTGGCTGGCCGGGCAGCGGGGCGGCGGGTGGTGCGGTGGGGCTGGACGCGGCGCTGGCGGGCCGGGCGGCGGCGGTGGCGGCGGCTGCTGCTGCTGATGGTGGGGCAGCGGATGCCGGCGCGGCCACCGGCGGTATGGCCCCCGCAGCCGCCATGCCCCGGGCCAGGGCGGCACCGCCAAAGCCGCTGCTCACCGGTGTGGGCGCGGGCGTTGGGCTGCCTGGCGTGGCACAACCGGCCAAGATCAGCAAACCCGCCAGCACGGTAGTGCGCAGCGGCTGGGCGGCAGCGGCCGGCAGGGCGGGGGTCAACAACACGGGCAACACAGGCATCGGCAGCATCCGGGCAAGGGCAAGGTCGGGTAAATCCAGCGCCAAGTAGAACAGGCCAGGCCGGGGATCGTCCCCGGGCCTGGCCTGTTGCTGGTGTGGTGTTGTGGCGCTGGTGTGGTGCTGGTATCACGTTTTGCGCGGTGGCCCACACATCGGGCCACCTGTTCAATCCATCACTTGAGTGCCTTGAACCGCAGCCGGTGCGGCTTGGCGCCTTCTTCACCCAGGCGCTTCTTCTTGTCGGCTTCGTATTCCTGGTAGTTGCCGTCGTAAAAGACCCACTGGCTGTCGCCCTCGGCCGCCAGGATGTGGGTGCAGATGCGGTCTAAAAACCAGCGGTCGTGGCTGATGATCATGGCCGAGCCGGCAAATTCCAGCAGCGCGTCTTCCAGCGCGCGCAAGGTTTCCACGTCCAGGTCGTTGGACGGCTCGTCCAGCATCAGCACGTTGCCGCCTTGCGCCAGGGTCTTGGCCAGGTGCAGCCGGCCACGCTCACCGCCCGACAAGCTGCCCACCATCTTTTGCTGGTCGTTGCCCTTGAAGTTGAAGCGGCCCAGGTAAGCCCGGCTGGGCATCACAAACTTGCCGACCACGATGTTGTCCAGCCCGCCGGACACGTCTTGCCACACCGTCTTG
The DNA here is from genome assembly GCA_043759535.1 of Betaproteobacteria bacterium. Taxonomy (GTDB): domain Bacteria; phylum Pseudomonadota; class Gammaproteobacteria; order Burkholderiales; family Burkholderiaceae_C; genus Pseudaquabacterium. Next base: position 11,315 of record JAYVLI010000403.1, read on the forward strand.
TCGTCGGCAAGACTTTCTCGGCTCTGGTCCACAAAGGCCAGCTGCGCCGTTTTACCGATCAGCACATCGCCAGAGTCAGGCTGCTCTTTGCCCTGGATCATGCGGAACAGCGTGGATTTGCCCGCGCCGTTGGGGCCGATGATGCCGACGATGGCACCCGCCGGCACCTTGAAGCTGACCTTGTCCATCAGCAGCCGGTCACCAAAACTTTTGGACACGCCGACAAACTCGATCACCTCATTGCCCAGGCGCTCGGCCACCGGAATGAAGATCTCGTTGGTCTCGTTGCGCTTCTGGTAATCCACATCGCTGAGTTCTTCAAACCGCGCCAGCCGCGCCTTGCTCTTGGCTTGCCGGCCTTTGGCGTTGCTGCGCACCCACTTCAGCTCTTCCTTCATCGCCTTCATGCGCGAGTCTTCGGTCTTCTGCTCCTGCTCCAGGCGCTTTTCCTTCTGGTCCAGCCAGTCGGAATAATTGCCCTTCCACGGGATGCCCATGCCGCGGTCCAGCTCCAAGATCCATTCGGCGGCGTTGTCGAGAAAGTAGCGGTCGTGGGTGATGGCCACCACGGTGCCGCTGAAGCGCTTCAAAAACTGCTCCAGCCAATCCACCGACTCGGCGTCCAAGTGGTTGGTGGGCTCGTCCAGCAGCAGCATGTCGGGCTTGCTCAGCAGCAGGCGGCAAAGTGCAACCCGGCGCTTTTCACCACCCGACAGCAGGCCGATCTTGGCGTCCCACGGCGGCAGGCGCAGGGCGTCGGCGGCCAGTTCCAGCTGCAGGTCGGTGTTCTCGCTGCCACCGGCGGCGATGATGGCCTCCAACTCGGCCTGCTCGGCGGCCAGCGCATCGAAGTCGGCGTTCTCTTCGGCGTATTCGGCATACACCTCGTCCAGCCGCTTCTTGGCGGCCAGCACACCGCCAATGCCTTCTTCCACCGCCTCACGCACGGTTTGCTCGGCGGGCAGCAG
>JAYVLI010000404.1:0-2649 GCA_043759535.1 Betaproteobacteria bacterium
TTGCGCCGCGCTGGCCTGCTCCACCACCTGGCCGTCTTTCATCACCAGCACCTCGTCGCTGATGAAGCGCACCACGGCCAGGTCGTGGCTGATGAACACATAGCTCAGGCCCAGCTCGTCCTGCAGGTCACGCAGCAGGTTCAGCACCTGGGCTTGCACGCTCACGTCCAGCGCGCTCACGGCTTCGTCCAGCACCAGCACCTCGGGGTTGAGCGTGAGGCAGCGGGCAATGGCCACCCGCTGGCGCTGGCCGCCAGAAAACTCATGCGGGTACTTGGCCATGGCGTCTGGCCCCAGGCCCACTTTGACCAGCAGCGCGCGGGCGCGGGCCTCACGCTCGGTGGCATCTGCACCGATGTGGTGGATGGTCATGGGCTCGACCAGCGTCTGGCCGATGGTGAAGCGTGGGTTGAGGCTGGCGTAGGGGTTCTGGAACACGATCTGGATGCGCCGGCGCATCAGCTGGCGCTCACGCTCGCTGAGTGTGAGCAGGTTCTGGCCGTCGAAGATCACCTCGCCGCCGGTGGGCTCATGCAGGCGCAGCAGGGTCAGGCCCATCGTTGTTTTGCCCGAGCCCGATTCACCCACCACACCCAGTGTGTGGCCACGCCGCAGCTGGAAGTTGACGTTTTGCACCGCCTTGAATTCACGCTTACCAAACAGGCCTTCTTTCAAGAAGAAGCTTTTGGCCAGCGCGCGCACCTCCAGCACCACCGGGGCATCCGGGTTCTTGGCCACGGCCTGCGCCGTGCTGGCGGTGGTGTTGGTGCTGGAGGCTTCGCCTGCAATGTGCGCATCAATCACCGTCAGCCGCGCGGGTGTTTCGGTCAGGCTGGGCCGGCAGGCCAACAGGGCGCGGGTGTAGGCGTCTTGGGGTGCGCTGAAGATCTGCGCCACGGCCCCAAGTTCACGCACCTGGCCGTGGCGCATGACCACCACACTGTCGGCAATCTCGCCCACCAGCCCTAAGTCATGGCTGATGAACAGCAGGCTCATGTTGTGGGTTTTTTTCAGCCCGGCCAGCAGCTCCAGAATCTGGCGCTGGATGGTCACGTCCAGTGCGGTGGTGGGCTCGTCGGCAATCAGCAGCTTGGGCTCACAGGCCAAAGCCATGGCAATCATCACCCGCTGCTGCTGGCCGCCAGACAGCTCATGCGGATACGCACCCAGCCGGCGCTTGGGCTCGGGCATGCCCACTTCGGCAAGCAGGCTCTCAGCCCGCGCCAGCGCGGCGCGGCCACCCAGGCCCATGTGCTTGACCAGCGGCTCGGCCAGTTGTGCGCCCACGGTGAACACCGGGTTCAACGAGCTCATCGGGTCTTGAAACACGCAGGCAATTTCACGCCCACGCAGGCGCTGCAGTTCGGCCCGGCTGGCCAGCAGCAAATCACGGCCTTGGTACAGGATGGCGCCGGAGCGCTGGGCGTTGCCCGGCAGCAGGTTGAGGATGGACATGGCGGTGACGCTTTTGCCCGAGCCTGATTCCCCCACCAGTGCCAGCGTGCTGTTTTCGGCAATGTCAAAGCTGATGCCTTTGACGGCTTGGGCCAGCGTGGCGGCGCCACGCTCGCCGCCTTTGAAGGCGACTTGGAGGTTTTGAATGGACAGCAACATGGGGTGGTCGGCCATCAATCAGCGCCGCGCAGTTTGGGGTCCAACGCGTCGCGCAGCGCGTCGGCCATCAGCGAAAACGCGGTGACAAAAATCGCCATGAAGGCAGTGGCGGTGGCCAATTGCCACCAGTGGCCCAGGATCAATTCACTCTGCGCCTCGGCCAGCATGGTGCCCCAGCTGACCTGGTCAATTGGCACGCCCAGGCCCAGGTAGCTCAAGATCACCTCGGCCTTGATGAAGCCCACCACCAGCAGCGACATGCGCACCAGAATCACATGGCTGACGTTGGGCAAGATGTGGCGGAACATGCGGCTGGTGGTGCTGGCGCCGATGGCCTCAGCGGCGCGCACGTATTCGCGCCCGCTGTGTTTGATGAACTCGGCACGCACCTGGCGGTACAGCCCGGTCCAGCCGGTCAGGCCCAGGATGAACACCACCGTGCCCACACCCCGCCCCAACACCGCTGCAAAGGCAAAGATCAGCAGGATGTCGGGGATGGCGGTGAAGACGTTGTACAGCCACTCCAAAAAGTCGCCCACCTTGCCGCCAAAAAAGCCGGCCAGCGCACCCAGCCCGGTGCCGATGAGGGTGGCCAGCAGCGCGGCCAGCACACCCACAAACACCGAGATTTCGGTGCCTTTGATGGCCTTGGCCAGCACGTCGCGGCCCAGCCGGTCAGCGCCCAGCGGCAGGGTCGACGCTTTGACGGTGTCGGTGGTTTGCATGGTGCTGGCGCGCGCTGCCCACTCGTTGTAGCGCGGCGCGAGTGGATCAATGTCGGTCAGGTCCACCGGTGGCAGCGGTTTGCTCTCGGTACCGGCCAGGGTGCCGGCGTCTTCACCGGCGCGGGGGCCCAGCACGGTGGGTGGGGCATTGGGCACGGCCAGCTCGGTCTGCCAGCCGCTGGCCACCAATTGCAGGCCGGCAGCGGCAATCAGCAGCAAAAAGCACAACACCACCCCACCGGCGGCCAGGCCGAAACGGTCGTTCTTGAAGCGGCGCCAGGCGGTGCGCCAGACGCCCTCGGACCGCTGC
>JAYVLI010000405.1:0-8067 GCA_043759535.1 Betaproteobacteria bacterium
TGGCAAGCAGCAAGAAAAGATTGCCCACCTGCAAAAGTTCATTGACCGCTTCAAGGCCAAGGCCAGCAAGGCCAAGCAGGCGCAGAGCCGGGTCAAGGCACTCGACCGCATGATCAAGCTGGGCCCGGTGCTGATGGATGCCGAGTTCGACTTTGAATTCCGCCAGCCGCAGAGCTTGCCGAATCCGATGTTGACGATGCGTGAGCTGATTTGTGGTTACCCGAACTTGAGCGAGGGCCAACCGCCGGTGGCCATCGTGCGCCACGTCACCCGCAGCGTGATGGCCGGCCAGCGCATCGGCATCCTGGGCGCCAACGGCCAAGGCAAATCGACCCTGGTCAAGACCATTGCCCACGCATTGCAGCCGCTGGGGGGTGAGTTCACCGAGGGGAAAGGTTTAAGCGTGGGCTACTTTGCCCAGCAAGAGCTGGACTTGCTGAACGAGGATGACACGCCGATGCAGCGCATGGTGCGGCTGGCGCGTGAGGTGGGTGCGAATGGTGGATCGGGGCAGGATGCGCGTGAGCAATCACTGCGCGACTTCCTTGGCAAGTTCCGCTTTGTCGGCGAGATGGTGCACCAGACGGTGGGCACGCTGTCGGGCGGTGAGCGGGCCAGGCTGGTGATGGCCACCATCGTCTGGCAGCGCCCCAATCTGCTGCTGCTGGACGAGCCCACCAACCACCTGGACTTGAACACCCGCGAGGCGCTGAGCGTGGCGCTGAACGAGTTTGAAGGCTCGGTGATGCTGGTCAGCCATGACCGCTCACTGCTGCGTGAGGTGTGTGACGAGTTCTGGCTGGTCACGTCCGGCGGTGTGCTGCCGTTTGATGGCGACCTGGACGACTACCAGAAGTGGCTGCTGGATGTGTCGCGCGCCAACGCGCGTGGCCTGCCGCCGCCGGCCGTGCCGGGTTTTCTGTCGTCGGCAGCGCCCACCGCTGCAGCGCCCGCCCCGGCACCGGTGCGTATTGCACCGGTGGTACATCTGGAGGCCAAAGCCGTAGCACGCGCTACCGCCGCCGCCGCGTCCAGCCCCGGCACCTTCAAGCGCGACGAGCGCAAACAAAGCGCTCACAGCCGCAGCCAGGCCGCCAACCGCAGCCGGCCACTGCGCAACGAGGTGGCGCAGATCGACGCCCGGATGGAAAAAATCAGCGCCGAGCGCAGCGTGATGGAAGCGCAATTGGCGGGTGGCAAGTTGTCCGGTGCCGACATGGCCGAGACCGGCCGGCGCTTGAACCACATCAATGCCGAGACCGCCACGCTGGAAGAGCGCTGGCTGGCGCTGCAGACCGAGATTGAGGCGATCACGGCGGACGGTGGAGCCTGACGGACCGCGCTGGCTGATTCATCAGGACGCACATCCTGCAGACTAGGGACGCAGCGCCTTTGCGCAGGCGGCGAATCGGTGTAGCATAAATTGACACTGCGGCCAACCCGCATACGCAAGCCGCTACCACCGGAGGCCACCATGATCAAGGCAATCCTGCGTCATCTTCGCTTGCAGCGGCTGCGATTGATCTCCACCCTGCTGGGCGCGCTGGGGCTTGTGCAATTGGCACAACCGGTATCGGCCAACGAAGGTGCTGGTGTCCTACCCGATCGAGTTGCGCTTGAAGCACGGGTGTTTGCCGTGCGCAGTGCGCTGCAGCAGACAGCTGCGCAGGCTGCGCCAGCGCTTGCGACTGCCGACGACCCTGTCGATGAGATTGCCCAATGGCGTAACTGGCCGAATTGGGGCAATTGGAACAATTGGAACAACTGGGCCAACTGGGGCAACTGGTTCAATCGTTGATGCACGCTGCGGCCAGGCGTTGTGATGTCGAGCAGCCCAACCACGCAGCAGGTCACGCCACAAACCCCGCCAGCAACCGCGCTGGTGCGCTGGATCGGCAAACTTCCGCGTGTGCTGGGACGCCAAAGCAGTGCGTCTGAGATCGCATTCGACGCAGCCGACTTCAGCCCGGCGCTGCGTACCCGCCTGTTGATCCTGCAGCCCACGCCGTTCTGCAATATCAACTGCGACTACTGCTACCTGCCCAACCGCGACTCGACCGCACGCATGTCATTGGCCACCTTGCGTCTGGTGGCCGACCGCTTGCTGGAAGACAGGCTGCTGGACACCCAGCTCACCGTGGTGTGGCATGCCGGCGAGCCGATGGTGCTGCCGCCCGCCTGGTATGACGAGGCTTGCGCCTTGCTGGCTGAGCGGCTGGCACCGCATTGCACGCTCAACCACGCGGTGCAGACCAACGCCACCCGTGTCACTGAAGGCTGGTGCGCACTGATCAAGCGCTGGAACATGCGCGTCGGTGTCAGCGTCGATGGGCCAGCCGCGCTGCACGATGCGCACCGCCGCACGCGCGACGGCAAAGGCACACACGCCCGGGTGCGCGAGGGCATGGCGCACCTACGCACGGCGGGCATCAGCTTTCACGCCATTGCCGTGGTCACGCCGGCCGCGCTGGCCATACCCGACGCCTTTGCCGATTTCTTTGAGGCCGAGGGCATCCACGAACTGGGCTGCAATTTTGACGAGGCCGAAGGGCTGCACACGCAGTCCAGCCTGGCCGGGCATGAGGCGGCGCATGCCGTTTTTCTGCAACAGCTGCTGGACCGCAGCACGCGCCCAGGCAGCAAGCTGATGGTGCGCGAACTGGTGATGGCACAGCACTTGGTGGCCGCACCCCTGCCGCTGTACCGCTGGCGTGACCAGCGCTGGCCAGACAACGTACAGGTGCAGCCATTTGCGCTGCTCAACGTGGCGCACGACGGCAGCTTCAGCACCTTTTCGCCCGAGTTGCTGGGCCAGCCCAGCCTGCAGTTCAACAACTTTCTGTTCGGCAACGTCGCCAGCGGCGGCTATCTGGCTGCGGCGCACAGCCCGGCATTCCAGCGCGCCTGGGCTGACATTGCCCGGGGCATTGCCGCATGCCAGGCGCAGTGCGCGCACTTTGGCTACTGCGGCGGCGGGGCACCGGCCAACAAGCTGTACGAGCTGGCGGACATGGGCGGTACCGAGACCCTGTATTGCCGCACGATGCTCAAACGGCCGTTCGATGCAGTGCTGTCGCGCACCGAGGCTGATCTGGCGGCGCGGCAACTGTCGTTTGCGCCATCCACAACCTGAAGCAAGGCCAGACCTGCGGCCCACCCCACAACCAGACCCGCCACGATCCATGCCCATGGCCACAACCTCGACCACCGCACTGCCGCTGCTGAGCTTCAGCAAGTGCGGCTTCAGCGTCTTTTTCAGTTACGCCGATGCCGACAACGACGCCTGGAACGGCTGGGTCACGAGCTTCAACGATGAGTTGAAGATCGGGTTGCACTCGCGCCTGCGTAGCGTGCAAGTGCCCAAGTTGCATGTCATTGGCGACAGCGGGTTGCAGAACGGCCAGCTGTCGCAAGCCTTGGTGCACAACATCTCGCAGTCATTCGCGATGTTTCTGTTTGTGCATGACAACTATGTTGACTCCAAATGGTGTTGGAGAGAGCTGAAGGCCTTCAAGGACACCTTCGGTGAGGATGGTTTCCGCCAGCGCTTGTACGTGGTGGTGATGTCCGAGCAGGCCTGGGACACCATGATGATGGATGCCCGCTGGACTGCCCTGTTCCCCTACGACGATCCGATCTGGCTGCGCTTTTACCGGATCGATGAAACCAGCTGGCCCTACCGCATCTACAGTGAAAACGCGCATGACCAGAGCCGCAAAGCCCAAGTCTCGCCGGCGTTTTGGGAGCCGTTTGTCAAGGTGCGTGAACGGCTGGTGGCCAAGATCAAGGAATCCCTTGCTGCCGAACAGCAGGTTCGCAGCTACCCCGAGCTCAAGCCGGCGTCTGTAGCGGCCGAGCCCGAGCCCAGCGAGGTGCTGGTGTTCATCGAAAGCCCGAAGGACCTGGCGCAACGTTCGCTGGCCATCGGCAACCAAGTTGCCACACGGTGGTTAGAGATTGTTGAGCCGATGGCCTTGCAGCCACCGCTGCTGTTGCGCCCCACCGGCTTGCCGATGGAAGACCTGCGGCTGCGGCCGCGGCTGGCCAACGCTGACGGGGTGATCTTGCTGTGGGCCAGCAAGACACCGGACACACTGGCCGTCGAGATCCAGAAACTCGAACCCAGCCTCGAAGGGCCGGACGTGGCGCCGGGCCTGATCGCCTACCCAGTCAGTGACACCGACGACGCTGGCATCCAGCGCAAGATCAACGGCTGGGACGTGGTGCGCTTCGGCTACGGCGCCGATGGCCAGGCGCAACCGATGGACGAAGACGATGTGAAGCGACTGGAGAAATTCCTGCAGCGGGTGTTGCAGCGCAAGCGCAAGCGGCTGGCGCTGTCGGCTGCACAACTGGTCACTTGAGCGGCCGGCACGACAACGGCCGACAACGGATTCCGGAGACCCAGCATGGCGCTAACGGCCCCGCCCGACGACGCGTACCGTCTGCCCAACGGCCCCTACCCCGGGCTGCGGCCCTTCCTGAACCACGAGTCGCAGTTGCTGATGGGGCGCGAGCGGCAAGTCGCGCAGATCATCGACAAACTGGACCGCACGCAATTTGTCGCCGTGGTGGGCGGTTCGGGGTCGGGCAAGTCCTCGCTGATCCGGGCCGGTGTGGTGCCCGAACTGTGGGGCGGCGGCATCCCAAAAGCGGGCAAGTACTGGGTGCCGGTCATCTGCACCCCCGGCACTGCGCCAGGCGGTGAAGGCAGCGGGGCCACCCAAGGCGGCGGGGCATCAACACCCATCACCCGCCTGGCCTGGAAGCTGTCGCAAGCCTTGCGCCCTTGCAACAGCGATGAGGAGGCCGCTGCGCGGCGCACCGAGATCGCCGAGGTCGTCCGCCAGCCGGGCGGGTTTTCGCGTTTGGTTGAGCTGTACAGCGCCGACCTGCCCAGCCGCGGCCCGGATGTCAGCGAGGCGCGCTTTCTGTTTGTGATTGACCAGTTTGAGGAGGTGTTCGACCCCAGCAACAAGCCCCCCGGTGGTGCCGACCGCTCGGCCCCCGACAGTGCAGACCCGGCGCCAGCCGGCGTACGCTGGCGCGATGCTGAACGGATGGTTGAGGCGGTGATCGACCACTATTTTGATCCCCACCCGCGCTGCCATGTGGTGCTGACGATGCGCAGCGAGCGGCTGGCCGACTGCGCTGGTTATCTGGAACTGCCCGAGGCCATCAACACCTCGATGTACCTGGTGCGGCGGCTGGCGCCGGAAGAGGTGCAGGACGCGATCATCGGCCCGGCCAAGGTCTACCTGCGCCTGCTCAAGCGCGAGGAGGAAGACAACCCCAACAATGGTTTGCCCGACGACGTGGTGTTTGACCCGCTGGTGATCGCACGCCTGCAGGCCGATGTGGACGGCCTCAAGGACGACCCCGACCACCTGCCTCTGCTGCAACATGTGCTGGCGCGTTGCTGGGAGGCGGCCTGCCGCGCCGAGGGCATTGGCAGCAACCGGGTGCCAGCCCGGGTGACATGGCAACACTTTGAGGACGCAGCTGCAGCGCCCGGCGTCGGTGTGTGCGACAACACCCCACGCCCGCCTGGCTGGCTACACACCAGCACGGCCAACACCTTGCGCAGCAGCCTGGAGAGCTGGGCCCAGTGGGTTTACGAGCGCTGCGGCGCCAGCGCCGAACGCAGCGCCGCTGACCGCGCGCACCTTGACACACTGCTGCGCCACCTGGCTTACAAAGACCCGAACAACGGCCTGTATTTTCAGCAGCGTGTGGGGGTCAATGACCCAAAATTGTTGGACGGTGTGGTCAATCCACAGCCACTGCTTCGGGCGCTGCTGCTGCCGGGCTTTCTGGACTCGGTCAACTACCTGTTCTGGGACCTGGAGGACCCGCAGCATGTGACGCTGAAGGTGTCGCACGAGGCCTTCATCCGCGGCTGGCCGCACTTTCGCGCCCTGGTCGACCGGGAGGCCGAGCGCTTCGAGGAATTCGTCTCATTGCTCAAGCGTTGCGCCAACTGGGCGGCGCATGGTCGCAGCCCGGGCCTGCTGCTGGCCAGCACCGAGCTGGAACGCCTCGCCGCGCGCGAACTGGCGCCAGTGTTTGCCGACGGCCCCGAAGGCGAGGGTTGGTTTCGCGTGCTGCTGTTGTCGAGTGACGGTGAAAAGCTGGCTGCATTGCACCAGGCCGCTGGCGACTACATCCAGCAATCACGCGACAAGATCGACGCGGTGCTGGAATTCGACCGCTTGCTGGTGGAAGGCAAGCGCATCGCCGAGCTTGACGCCAGCGAGGCCAGGCACCGCACCGAGCAGGCCGAGGCAGAGCGCGCCCTGGCTGAAGCTGCAGCGCAGACGGCGCACGCCGAGATCGAGCGCGCCAAGTCGGAGACGGCACGTGCGCTGTCGGCCACCGCTGAGGCACAGGCCCAGGCGGGCCGCGCCAAGGCCGTGGCTCAACGGCGGCGCGTGGGTCTTCTGGCCACACTGGCGGTGCTGCTGGCCGTGGTCTTTGGCATGTATGTGTACATCCCGGCCATGGACGAGATTGGCGGCTACATGAAGACCAAGCTGCAGGCCGAGTACCGCAACAACTCCAACAACGATCCGGATGCCTTGAAACAACAACTGGCTGGGTTGCTGCTAGCGGCAAACGGTGTCGAGCAGGCCAAGGACCAATTCAGCGCGCACAACGCGGAGTTGCGGGCCCGTTTTCGCTGGTTTCCGCCGCTGCGCAGGGTTGAGCAGGCCGTGGCCGATGCCAGTTCCGAGTCTTACATCAATGCCTTGCTGCGCAAACTGCTCACCAGCCGGGTCTGGCCTTCGCTTGATCCGGCCGCCGCCGCTGCAGCCACGCCAGACCCGCTTCGGGCCAGCAATTTCTCTTGCAACGAGCAAGGCAGCGCGGGCGACAGCGCGCCCAAGACCTACGGTATCCGCATCCCCATGCCGGCACCCAAGCGCGACATCGTGCTGCGCACCACGGCGGCGGCGGATGGACGGGTCGATTTTTTCGAGGCCGACGAGCGTGTGCAAGACAACTGCAGCGCCACATTGACCCGCTTCTGGGCTGTGCCGGGCGATCTCAAGCCAGTCGTGCTGGTCACCGCAGACCTGGCCCGTGTCGCGGTGGTTGCCACGGCCGAGGCGCAGCCGTCGGTGGCGTTTTATGGCATCGACTGGTTGCTGCGCGGCGGCAGCCGGCTCAGCGCCCAGGTCGGTGACCCGTTGTCCGTGGCGCCGGGTAAAACCTGGGTGGATCTGCTGGGCCTCGGCACCAAGCCTGACCCGCTGCATCGCCTGCAGGTGTTGGCAACCCGGCCCGCGCTGGGCGGCAGCGCGGTGGTCGTGGCGGGCCACGGCTACCGGACGATTTACGACGGCGCAGTCGAAATTGCCAAGGGTGAGCCTGCCGATGGCTGGTCAGAGCTGGCACCAAGCACCGGATCAGGCTGCAGCACATTCGAGCCCTTGTTACGCCGCAGCGCAGGGGCCGCAGCGCCCGCCTCGCCAGCACCGGCCGGATCGACTGGCCATGGTGCCGGGCAATTGCTGGTGGACGGCAACAGGTGTATTGACATCCTGCGCATGCTGCCCACAGTCAACGCGTCTGGGCAGCCACCGACCGGCGCTGCGCTGGCCGATGCGGTTGGCATGCCGCAGGTGCAATGGGTTGTGGCCAACGTCTACAACCTGCCGCCGGTCATTGACGCCGACGCGCCCGACATCGGCCCACCACCGCCCGCTGTGGCCAGTGTCAGCCTGGGTTGGTTGCCGAACAGCGCGACGGTGTGGCAGATCAACCGCAAGCCCGGCAGCCGCTACGAGGGCTGGATCGCTGTGCGGACCGAAGGCGGCAAGTTGCTTGCCACCCCCTGGAGCACGGCAGCGCTGATCCGGCTGGGCTTGGAGGTGCAGGGGCCAGCGGACAAATTCTTTGACAGTGTTGAAGGGCGGCGCGGCCCAGCCGCAGCACCATCGCCGCGCTGAGGCGCGCTGCCTGGCTGCCGTGGTCGCTGAACCGGGCGTGCCGAGCCCGGCCGCGCTGCGGTCAGCGCCCGGCCCCGTCACCCAACAAAAAATCCACCGCCGCCGCCGCATGCAG
>JAYVLI010000406.1:0-6854 GCA_043759535.1 Betaproteobacteria bacterium
GTCAGGTGGCGGCGGCGCGCCGCTCAAGGCTTGGCCGCCGTGGTCGCGTTGATTTGCTGGATGGTGGCTTTGTAGCGCTCGGTGGCCAGCTTGCATTCCCGCAGGGTGTCGGCCAGCAGCCGGTCGTGGCGGGCGCAACTGCGCAGTGCGGCGCGGTCGTCGATGCCGGCCTTGAGCAAATCAGCGTAGCTGGCGCCATCGGCCAGTGTGCTGGGCGCAGCGCAGGGTTGGTCCAGCACGCTGTCGGCCACGCTGCAGGCCAGGGGTTCAGGGATCAGCTTGACAGTGGCCCCGCAGCCGCTGAGTTGCAGCACCACGGCCGCGCCCAGCGGCAGCAGTGCGGTGGCCCGCATGCGTGCGCCCGGGTGCATGCCGCGCATCACAACGCCCCCCCGCGCCAGGTGGCCAGCAGGCGCTCGGGCACCGGCACGGCCAGGCAGGTTTCGCCGGCAATCTGGGTGTCTTGGCGCTGCACCTCCACCTCTTTGATGACGATGCGCTCGGTGATGGCCTGCTTGTCTTGCGGTGTCTTGGCGTTGGCCAGCTCGGCGCGCAGGCTTTGCAGCGTGGCCTGGCTGCCGCTGCGGGCTTTGCCCAGTTCGGCAATGCGGCTTTGGCTGCTGGCGATCAGGGCGCTGGCCTCGCTGCGCTGGCGGCTGTGCTCGCCTTCCAGCTTCTTTTTGTCGCGCTCAAATTCAGCACCCAGGCTGACCAGCTTGGCCTTCAGCGTGTCAGCTTCGGCGGTGTGGGCGGCAGCGGCGGCTTTGCCGGTTTCCTCCGCCCGGGCCAGCGCGGCTTTGGCGTCTTTGCCAGACCAGCCACCGGCGTACCAGCCCGCCGCCCCGCCCAGCAGCAACACGATCAACAACACCAAATTGCGCATGGCTTGCCCCTTTTTGTTGTGGTGTGCTGTGATGCTGACAGATTCAGCCAGGGCTGGGAATGGCCGGCACCGGGCGGCAGCCCTGTTAGGGATGAGGCCGGCCGTGCCTGCCACGCAGCCGCTGCACCCCTTGCACTAGCAGCAATGCAGCCGCGCCCACCAGCAGCCCCAACAGCACATCGCTGAGCAGCGGCAAGCCGCTGGCCAGCACAACACCTGCGCTGCCGCCCCAGCCGGCAAGCCCGCTGGCCCAGCCGTCCACCGCATGGTGTAGCGGGTTGATGCCGTGGCGCAAGATGCCACCACCCACCAAAAACATGGCGACCGTGCCCACCACCGACAAGGTCCGCATCAGCCATGGTGCGGCCCACAGCAGGCCACGGCCCAGGCGCTGTTGCAGCGGGGCGTGAAGCCGCCGGCTGAGCCACAGGCCCGCGTCGTCCAGCTTGACAATGCCCGCCACCAGGCCATAAACGCCCACCGTCATCAGCAGCGAGATGCCCACCAGCACGGTGAACTGTTGGCCCAGTGTTGCGGTGGCCACGCTGCCCAAGGTGATGGTGACGATTTCGGCAGACAGGATGAAATCGGTGCGTACCGCGCCTTTGACCTTGTCACGCTCCAGCGCGGCAATGTCTTGCCCCGGGTCGGCCAGGGCTTGCAACACCTGGGCATGGTGGGCTGCTGCATCTGCTGGCGGCAGCCAACGGTGGGCAAGTTTTTCAACCCCCTCAAAACACAGGTAAGCACCGCCCAGCATCAACAGCGGGGTGATCAGCACTGGCGCTGCTGCGCTGATGGCCATGGCGGCGGGCACCAGGATGGCCTTGTTGCGTAATGACCCCCGCGCCACCGCCCAGACCACCGGCAACTCACGCTCGGCGCGCACACCGCTGACCTGCTGGGCATTGAGCGCCAGGTCGTCCCCCAGCACACCGGCGGTCTGTTTTGCAGCCACTTTGGTCATGGTGGCCACGTCGTCCAACACGCTGGCAATGTCGTCAAGCAGCAGCAGCAGGCTGGCGGCCATCAAGAGGCTCCGGTGGTCATGGCATGGGCCTGGATTGGCGGCAATGTGGGCCGCAGTGCGGGTGGCAGCATGGGTGCGGCCGGTTGGTCAGCGCGACAGCGCCAGCCGCAGACCAAAACCGATCAGCAAGGTGCCGGCCACCCGGTTGAGCCAGCGCAGCGCGGCTGGACTGGCGCGCAGGCGCTGGGCAAAGCGGCGGGTCAACCACACCGCCAACACGCCGTAGGCAAAGGTCAGGCCGGCGATGGTGGCTGCCATGACACCAAAGGTGAGCAAGCCCTGGTGCTGCAGCGGGTCGACAAACAGCGGGAAAAACGCCATGTAAAACACGATGGCTTTTGGGTTGAGCAGGGTGATCAGCACTGCCTGGCGGAAATACTGGCCGGCGCGGATGTGCAGCACCGGTGCGTCGCCGGGTTTGGTGCGCAGCATGCGCCAACCCAGCCATGCCAGGTAGGCCGCGCCCAGCCACTGCACAGCCACAAACAAACGGGGCGAGGTGGCCAGCAAGGTTGCCACGCCGGCCACGGCCAACCACATCAGCACTTGGTCACCGGCCATCACACCCAGTGTGGCGGCCAGGCCACCACGCACACCGCCTTTGCTGGTGGACGTGACCAGCGCCAAGTTGCCCGGCCCGGGAATGGCCAGGAAGACAATCACCGACACCACAAACGCACCGTAATCTGCCACGCCCAACATGTTTTCCCTTTCTGACTGTGTCACCCGCGTTGCCCGCGCCGGTTGCCGATGATGCCAGTGCCACCACCGGCACCGCCGCCTGCGCCCGCGCCAGCGCCACCATCATCGCTACCACCACCGCCGCCGTCGGCACCAGCGCCACCACCGCCGCCAGCGCCCTCGCGCGGCGACCTGGCGGCGCTGACCAGCCATCCCCGGGTGGACGAGATCCACATCAGCGCCATCCGTGCCCAAGGTGCAGGCGGGCAAAACGTCAACAAGGTCAGCAACGCGGTCCACCTGCGTTATGACGTGCGGGCCTGCAGCCTGCCCGACAGCGTGAAGCAGCGCCTGCTGGCCTGGCCGGACCAACGCATCAACAGCAACGGTGTGGTGGTGATCAAAGCGCAAGACCACCGCAGCCTGGAGCGCAACCGGCAAGACGCGATCGAGCGGCTGCGGCTGCTGATTTTGGCGGCCGCTGCAGTGGCCAAGGCCCGCCGTGCCACCCGGCCCACCCGCAGCGCACAGCGCCGCCGGGTGGACGGCAAGGTGCAGCGCGGGCAGGTCAAGGCGCTGCGTGGCAAGGTGGGCCGCAGCAGCGACTGAGACGACGCGGCCACCGGCGCCACCGCTGCCGGTGTTGCTGCCCGCAGCCAATGCAGCAAGGCGCTGTACAGGCGTTGCGGCACCACGGGTTTGGCATTGTGGTCCCGCATGCAGGCGGCCAGGCAGACGGTCGGGCAGGCGGCCAGGCAGGCGGCCAGGCAGGCGGCGCGGCCAGTCGCTGGACCGGCAGCGCGGCCAAATTGCTGCCGTGCCGATTCGGCGTTAGCAGGTGGCCTGGTAGGGCTGCACCAGGCGCAGCCATTTGTGCGCCGGCAAGCCGAAACGGGCTTCAATGGCCTCGGCGCGTTGGGTCAGCACCTCGCGGTCAGGCACCACCACACCACGCGCGGCCACCAGCACGGTATTGCCCTCTTTGGTGGGCGCCAGTTGCCACACTTGGGTCGCGCCAAAAGCTGCCGCCACCCGGGCCGCGCTGCGCGCAAAGCTGGCATCGCGGCCAAACAGGTTGACGGTCATCAGCCCACCCGGGGCCAGCAGGCGGTGGCAGGCGGCGTAAAACGCAGCGTCGTCCAGCACCGGCGCGGCGGCGTCGTGGTCGTACAGGTCCACACACAGCACGTCGGCGCTTTGCACCTGGTGGTCGTCGTGTACCCAGCGGCCGGCATCGGCCTCCAGCACCTGCAGCCGGGCATCGTCAGCCGGCAACTGGAACCAGATGCGGCAGGCCGCCACCACGCTGGGGTTGATCTCCACCACCGTGGTGTGCCAGCGCAGCACCTGGTGGGTGAAGCGGGTGATGGCGCCGGCACCCAGGCCCAGTTGCACCGCGCGGCCCTGGTCAGCAGCCAATGCCTCGGTGGGCAGCCACAACATCCAGACCATCATGCGCTGGACGTACTCCAGCTCCAGCTGGCGCGGCTTGCGGATGCGCATAGCGCCTTGCACCCAGTCGGTGCCCAGGTGCAGGTAACGCACGCCGTCAAACTCACTCAGGGTGGCACCGGCCAGCAGGGTTTGTTGGCGTTTTTTGGGGGGCATCGTTGGCGGCATCTCGGGCGGCATCGCAAGGTTTTATCCGGCCCGCAGGATGCCGTGCGCGGCCAGCACAGCGCCCCAGGCAGCGCATTTGCGCGCCAGTGACCAGGTCGCGTTGGCCGGGCTGGATGACGGCAGCCGGTACACCGGCAGGCCGGTGGCTGCGGTGACGCGCATGCTGCGCGCTGAGGTGCCACCGTTGTGGGCGATGGCCGCCAGCAGCGGCAGGCGGGCGGCCAGACCCAGCAGGTCATTCGGCTGGGCGTCGGTGATGTTGCTGTCCAGGCTGCCGGGGCGGCGGCAGCTGGCATAGACATCCCACAGACCCACACCGTGCTGCTGCAACACGGCCAGCCGGTCGGCATAGGGCAGCGCCAGCAGATCCTGCCTCCACAGCGTGCCCAGGATGGGCCAAAAATGGTTGCGCGGATGGCCGTAATACTGCTGCGCCACCAGCGATGCCGCACCCGGGAAACTGCCCAGCAGCAGCAAGCGGGTGGCAGGGCCGGCCACCGGGGCCAGGCCAGTGAGCGGCGGGCTGGCTGGTCGGCAGTTGGGCCGTGCCCCCGGCGCCTCAAGCCTGGCCAAGCTGCCGCTCCAGCGCCGCCAGCCGGGGCAGCGCGGCATGGGCATTGGCGCTGGTTTGCACTGCCGTCTCGGCCAGTGACCAGCCCCGCAGCGTGGCCAGGTGGGCGGCAATGCGCGGCAGCTCGGCCGGCTCATTGCGGGCGGTGGCGCCGGCCGCCCGTTGCGCCGCAGTGTGGTACAGCCAGTGCGGCGGGATGTCGGGCGCGTCGGTCTCCAGCACGATGGCGCTGGCGGGCAGGCTTTGGGCCAAGCGGCGGATTTGCAGCGCCGCATCAAAGGTCAGCGTGCCACCAAAGCCCAGCCTGAAGCCCATGCTGGTGAACAGCCCCGCCTGCACCGCACTGCCGTTGAACGCGTGGGCAATACCGCCGGCCACCGGGATGCGGCGCAGGCCTTGCAATAACGCGTCCGCCGAGCGGCGCACATGCAGCAGCACCGGCAGACCGGCGTCGCGTGCCAGCTTGAGTTGGGCGGTATAAAAACGCGCCTGGCGCACCCGGTCCAGCCCGGGCACAAAGTGGTCCAGGCCAATTTCGCCCACGGCCACCAGGTGCGGGTCATCCCGGTGTTGGGCCAGTGCGGCTTGCAGGCGGTCCAGGTCGGCGTCGGCCGCCTGGCCCACAAACAGCGGGTGGATGCCCAGCGCGTAGGCCAGGCCGTGGGCATGGGCCAGGGCACGCACGGCATCAAACTGCACCGCCAACACCGCCGGCAGCACCAGCATGCCCACACCCGCCGCACGGGCGCGGGCCAGCACCGCCGGCCGGTCGGGGTTGAACTCGGGTGCGTCCAGGTGGCAGTGGGTGTCGGTCCAGCGCATGGCGGCATGATGCCCGCGCTTGGCACTTGGGCATGCAGGGCCGTGGTACTGTCGCCACGGGTAGCCCAGTGCCGGCTGCCGGAGGCGCTGATGATGGCCCGCCCCACGCTCTACAGCCGATCCCCGCAGCAGCCCAGCACACCCGTGCCGGCTGGTCTGTTTGCCGACGCCACGCAGGGTGCAGCCCAGCCGTCGGTCCAGCCCGCTGCGCCGCCTGGCCTGCCGTCCGCAGACCGGCAGGCGCTCAACCGGCACACACCAGACCGGCACACACCAGACCATCAAACGCCAGAGATGCAGTCCCCTCTCGGCCTGCGCGCCCGCCTGGTGCTGCGGCTGCACAAGCACCAGCGTGGCTTGATGCTGAGTGCGCTGCTGGCGCTGATCGTGGCCGCCGGCTGGCCGGCCTGGACCGCACGTGTGCAGCGGCCACTCACCATCGAGCAAATTGACAGCGCGCTGCGGGAGTCCATCGCCAAGCAGCCACTGGCCTCGGCCGGGGTGGCGGCGTATGAGGCCATCCTGCCGTCTGTGGTGCGGGTGGTGGGTGAGAGCCTGGCCAAAACCGCGCCTGACGATGGCCAACACGGCAAGGCCAGCCGCAACGCCAAGGCGCTGCCACCGGGCACCAAGCCCAACGGCGACAACCCAGCCGAGACCAGCAAGCCCGACCCCCACCAAGTCCCGGTAGACGGCCGCAGCGTGGGCACCGGTGTGGTGATCGTGGACAAAGGCCTGATCTTGACCAGCCTGCATGTGGTGGAGGGGGCCGACAAGCTCACCGTCACCTTTTTTGACGGCAGCCAGAGTGAGGCCATCATCGTCAGCCGCCAGCCCGAGAACGACCTGGCGGTGCTGCAGGCCAAGACCATCCCAGACGACCTGCATGCCGCCACGTTGCGGTCCACCAGCGGCCTGCAGCCGGGTGAGGCGGTGTTGGCGGTGGGCTTCCCGTTTGGCATCGGGCCATCGGCGTCGCTGGGCGTGGTGTCCGGCCTGAAACGCGAGTTCCGCGCGCCCGATGGCAAGCAAGCGCTCAGCAACCTGATCCAGTTTGACGCCGCCGCCAACCCGGGCAATTCAGGTGGCCCGTTGGTGACGATGGACGGCCATGTGGTGGGCATCGTGGCGGCCATCATGAACCCCAACCAGCAGCGCACCTTCATCGGCATCGGCTTTGCGGTGCCGATTGAAAACGCCGCCGCAGGCGCCGGCATGCCACCGTTTTAACCCCAAGCTTGAGCAGA
>JAYVLI010000407.1:0-18733 GCA_043759535.1 Betaproteobacteria bacterium
CGGCTGGACAAGGACACCACCGGCCTGATGGTGGTGGCCAAAACCCTGCAGGCCATGACCGCGCTGGTGCGCCGCATTGCCGCCCACGATGTGCGCCGCGTCTACCTGGCGCTGGCGCAGGGCAGGGTGCCGTGGGCGTTTGCTGCGATTGACGCGCCGGTGGGCCGTGACCCGCAGTCGCGTCTGCGCATGGCGGTGGTGGCCACCGGCAAGGCCGCCCGCACCGATGTGGAACGGCTGGCCATCACCGGTGAGATCAGCGCGCTGCGCTGCAAGCTGCACACCGGCCGCACCCACCAGATCCGGGTGCATTTGTCGTCACGTGGCCATGCCTTGGTGGGTGACGCGCTGTACGGCGGCAAACCGGCGCTGGGCATGCAGCGCCAGGCCCTGCATGCCGCTGAGCTGGCGTTTGACCATCCGGACGACGGCCGCGCGCTGGTCTTCAATGCGCCCCTGCCGGCCGATCTGGCAGCGGCTTGGGCGTTGGTGATGCCGGCTTGAGCATCACGCGCCATTCCCCGGCTACAATCGCGCTCTGTTTGGTGGTGCGGTGTTGATTGACGGCGGGATGCAGTCCTTCAACCCAGCGCCCCTCGCGAAGCGGTCATAACAGCAAGAGACGCAACAGACGGTCCGGACCGGACAGCAGGACAACCCAGGCGCGCAGACTGTTGCCGCCGGGCACCCCAAGGCGCAGTGGCACAGGCCACGACCTTGTGTCCGGGCGACACGTCCGACCACCATGTTTTACCGGTGTGTTGCAACACGGCACCCGACGGCAACCACCGTCCCACACCGCTTGATGCGATGCACCCGCGCCGTTGACCAACAACAGCGCCCAGTGAACAGAGGTTCATGAACACACACGAGGCCAAGCGCGTCCTCGAGACCGCGCTGATCTGCGCCCAGCAGCCCTTGCCGCTGCGCGACATGCGCAGCTTGTTTGACGACCAGGTGGGCCATGACACGCTGCGCACCCTGCTGGATGAACTGGTCACTGACTGGGCACCACGTGGTGTTGAGTTGGTGGCCTTGTCCAGCGGCTGGCGCTTTCAAAGCCGGCCCGAGATGCGTGAGTTTCTGGACCGCCTGCACCCTGAAAAACCGCCGCGTTATTCCCGCGCCACCATGGAGACCCTGGCGATCATTGCCTACCGCCAGCCCGTCACCCGGGGTGACATTGAAGACATCCGCGGCGTCACCGTCAGCGGCCCCATCGTGAAACAGCTTGAAGAACGCGGCTGGATTGAGGCCATCGGCTACCGCGAGGCCCCCGGCCGGCCGGCGCTGTATGCCACCACCCGCCAGATGCTGGACGACCTGGGCCTGGCCAGTCTGGACCAATTGCCGGTGCTGGACGGTCCACCGGCTGCCGCCACGTTTGACCCCGGCAGTGCCGGCCAATCGTCGCTGTTGGAGTCGTTGCCCGAGCCGTTGCCAGAGCCGCTGCTGGATGACAACCCCACCACGCTGGCACTGCCGTCGGCCCCGGCCGCTGATGCCAGCAGGCCCACCCAAGACCCTGTGTTGATCCAAGCCCCCAATTTGCCCGAACCGGACGCCCCAACGGCGACCCGCCCTGCCACGCCAGCCACCGCGCCGGCGTCCGACGATTCCACCCCCGATGTCCACGCATGAACTCGCAAGATCACGACCAAACCCCGTCTGACCCCTCAGACAACACCCCACCCGCCGCTGCCACGCCAAAGCCGCGCCGCAGCCGCAGCAGCGCTGTGGCGACAGCCGCCGCCGCTGCTGTCACTGCTGCTGCCGCTGAGACCGCCGCAGCCGTGGCGCTGCCCGCCAGCCTTGACGCCGCAGGGCTGGATGCCGCAATGCCTGAGGCCGATGTAGCGGCCAAACCCAAGCGCACACGGCGCAAGGTGGCCGATGCCGGCGTGGCTGAGGGCCAGGCTGACGCAAGTACACCCGAGCTCGCCGCGCCAGCCGCTTTGGTGGTCGATGTGGCGGCCGACGCGGTTGCCACACCAGCCGCCACCCCAGCGGCCGACGGCGAGCCCGCCAAAGCGGCCAAGCCGCGCCGGCGTGCCGCAGCGGCCGTGGCCGCAGAAGCCACCACGCCAGACGCTGCCGCAGCGCCATTGGCAGCCACGCCTGTGGTGCCGAGCCAGCCGGTTGAAGCGCAAGCCGTCACCAGTACTGCACAAGGCGCTGAGCACCGCGCCAGTACCGGTGCCGAAACCGGCAGCGCTGGGCCAGACGCCGCTGCCGGTACAGCCGACAACAGGTCCGAAGGCGCATCCGAGGGTGCAGCTGAAGCCACTGCCGACGGTGACGACACCCGCCGCCGCAAGCGCAACCGCCGGCGTGGCCGCCGCAGTGGTGCGGACCGCGCCGCACGCGATGGCGACACCGCCGTTGACGCCGTTGCAGGCGCCCGCGCTGTGGCCGCAACTGGTGGCGACGACGACGAGGACGACGACGAACCCGGTGATGCCCCCGTTGTCGCCATGCCCCGTGCCGCGCCGCTGGACTCGGCCGACACTTTTGCCGCCGTGTTGTCTGGCGACTACGACGCCGAACCCACCGACGCCGCCACCAGCGCCGAGCCCGAGCGCCGTGTGCTGGCCGCCGAGCCCGACGCACCCAAGCTGCACAAGGTGCTGGCGCAGGCCGGCATCGGCTCTCGCCGCGACATGGAAGAGCTGATCGCCGAGGGCCAGGTGATGGTCAACAACCAGCCGGCGCACACCGGTCAGCGCATCTCGTTTGGTGACCGCATCGTGGTGGCTGGCAAGTTGATCAAGGTGCGCATTGCGCCACCGCCGCCGCGCATCATTGCCTACCACAAGCCAGTGGGCGAGATTGTCACCAATGACGACCCGCAAAACCGACCCACCGTCTACCGCCGCCTGCCGCGCTTGTCGCATGGCAAGTGGCAATCGGTGGGCCGGCTGGACATCAACACCGAAGGCCTGCTGCTGTTCACCAACTCGGGTGAGCTGGCCAACCAGCTGATGCATCCGCGCTTTGGCGTGGAGCGTGAATACGCGGTGCGGGTGCTGGGCACGCTGGAAAACGACGCCCGCGCCCGCCTGATCGACGGTGTCGAGATTGACGGCCAGCGCGCTGGCTTCAAGTCGATCGAAGACGGTGGTGGTGAGGGTGTCAACCGCTGGTACCGGGTGGTCATCACCGAAGGCCGCAACCGCGAGGTGCGCAAGCTGTTTGACAAGGTGGGCCTGGGTGTCAGCCGGCTGATCCGCATCCGCTACGGCTGTGTGGTGCTGCCGCGTGGCCTGCGCCGTGGCCTGTTTGTGGACTTGAACGAGGCCGAGGTGCGTGAGGTGCGGCGCCTGGCCGCAGGTGGGCGCGACCCGGCTGGTGTTGGCCAGCCAGCGCCGGCACGCCCGCCGCGTGAGCCATCGGCCCAGGCGGCCAATGGCGGTGCGCCGCGTGATGGTCAATCACGGGATGGCCAGGCACGCGATGGCCAGGCCCGCGATGGCCAGGCCCGCGACAGCCAAGGTGCTGGCCGCGGCAACAACAACAACCGGCGCAACGGCCCGGCGCCGCAGCGTGCCGAGCGTGACCGGCCGCCACGTCCAGACCGGCCGGACCGGCCTGAGCGCCAAGGCGGGCAGGGCGGCCAGGGCAACAACGCTGACCGGCCACCCAATCGCCAAGCAGAGCGGCGTGAGCGGCTGCCACGGCTGGACGGTGATGGCGAGGTGGACCATGTCAACTTTGCCGCCATCCCCAACCCGCTGATGCAGACCTTTGACAAGCGTGCCATCCGCGAGGCGCGTGCGCCGCGGCGTGAAATCGCTGAAGACGGCCCCATCCCCAACCCGCTGGAGCAGACCTACGACAAGCGCTTTGTGCAAAAGCCGCGTGCTTTTGGTGCAGGCGGTGGTGGTGGCCGCAAAGACGGTGGTGGTGCCGGTGGCCAGCCCGACCCGATGAAAACCTCGATGGGCTACATCGGTGCTGATGCGTTTGTCCGCAAGTTCCAGGGCAACGGTGGTGCTGGTGGGGGCGGTGGTGGTGGTGGTGGTCATGGCGGCGGCGGTGGTGGCCGGCGCGGCGGCGGTGGCGGTGGTGGCAACAGCGGCGGCGGTGGCGGTGGCGGTGGCCGCCGTGGCGGCGGTGGTGGTGGGCGCTAAAGCTTGCCGCACCTGTCATGCCGCACCGCACTGGCGGGCCACGGCCTGCCAGCCAAGACCGACACATGCCGCCAGTAGAATGCGCGGTTGATCTTTTCCAGCCCAAGCTCTCAGGAGAACCAAACATGGCCACCGAACGCACCCTGTCAATCATCAAGCCCGACGCCGTCGCCAAGAACGTGATCGGCCAGATTTACGCCCGGTTCGAGGCCGCTGGCCTGAAGGTCATCGCTGCCCGCATGGCCCACTTGTCGCGTGGTGAAGCCGAGGCGTTTTATGCCGTCCACAAGGCCCGGCCGTTTTTCAATGACTTGGTCACCTTCATGATCTCCGGCCCGGTGATGATCACCGCGCTGGAAGGCGAAGGCGCCATCGTCAAAAACCGCGACCTGATGGGCGCCACCGACCCGAAAAAGGCCGAAAAAGGCACCATCCGCGCTGATTTCGCTGACTCGATCGACGCCAATGCGGTGCATGGCTCGGATGCCCCGGAGACGGCCGCTGCTGAAGTGGCTTTTTTCTTCCCCGGCATGAACGTCTACAGCCGCTGATCCTTCCGCCGTGCTTGCCAAGTGACTGCGGTCAATCTGTTGGATTTCGACCTGGACGCGCTCACCGCCTGGTGCGGCGCGCTGGGTGAAAAGCGCTTCCGCGCAGTGCAGTTGTTCCGCTGGATTCACCAAAAGGGTGAGGCTGATTTCACCCGCATGTCCGACCTGGCCAAATCGCTGCGCGACAAGCTGGCTGGTGTGGCCATGGTGCAGCCGCTGGCCGTGTTGAGTGAGCAGGTGTCGTCCGACGGCACCATCAAATGGTTGTTTGACGTGGGTGGCGGTGATGCGGTGGAAACCGTCTACATCCCCGAGACCGACCGCGGCACGCTGTGTGTGTCGTCGCAAGCCGGCTGTGCGGTGGGCTGCCGGTTTTGCTCTACCGGCCACCAGGGTTTTTCTCGCAATCTGGCCACCGGTGAGATCCTGGCCCAGCTCTGGTTTGCCGAGCACCAATTGCGCCAGCGCCTCAAGCTGGGCGCGGGTGAGCGTGTCATCGACAACGTGGTGATGATGGGCATGGGTGAGCCGCTGCAAAACTATGCCGCGCTGCTGCCAGCGTTGCGGGTGATGCTGGACGACCATGGTTATGGTCTGTCGCGCCGCCGGGTCACGGTGTCCACCTCGGGCGTGGTGCCCATGATCGAACGCTTGCAGGCGGATTGCCCAGTGGCGCTGGCCGTGTCACTGCATGCGCCCACCGATGCCTTGCGTGACCAGTTGGTGCCGCTCAACCGCAAATACCCGCTGGCCGAGCTGTTGGCCGCCTGCCGCAGCTATCTGCCGGCTGCGCCGCGAGATTTCATCACCTTCGAGTACTGCATGCTCGATGGCGTGAATGACAGCCCCGCGCAGGCCCAGGCACTGGCCGATCTGGTGTCGGGCAAGGGCACGTTGCCGCGCACGCCCTGCAAGATCAACTTGATTCCTTTCAACCCCTTCCCGGCATCCGGCCTGCTGTGCTCACCCCGCGACCGGGTGCTGGCGTTTGCCAAGGTGTTGCAGGACGCCGGCATCGTCACCACGCTGCGCAAAACCCGGGGTGACGACATTGACGCCGCCTGCGGCCAGTTGGCCGGTGAGGTGCAAGACCGCACCCGGGCCGACCAGCGGCTGACCCGGCCCGTCATCCGCCTGGTGGCTGCGCCGCCCACGGGTGCGCCGACCGCTGGCTTGTCATGACGCAGCGCATGCGCTGGTTTTGGCGTTTGGCGCCGTTGTGCCTGCTGGCCGCCATCACCGCCTGCGCGGGTGGCCCGGGCGGCGCTGGCGCGCTGCCACCTGACCAACCCAACGCCATCACCACCGCATCTGACCGCACCGACGCCGACCGCCGCGCCGGTGTGCGCATGGAGCTGGCCAGCGCCTATTTCAGCCGGGGCCAACTGGAAACCGCGCTGGACGAAGTCAAGCTGGCACTGCAGGTCAACCCGGTTCTGGGTGAGGCTTACAACCTGCGTGCGCTGATTTACGGCGCCATGGGTGAAGACCGGCTGGCCGAAGACAGCTTTGCCCGCGCGCTGCAGATCAACCCGCAAGACGGCGCCGCGCTGCACAACCAGGGTTGGTTTTTGTGCCAGCGGGACCGTTTTGGTGCGGCGCAGGCCCAATTTGCCGCCGCGCTGGCGTTGCCGCAGTACCGCGATGTGGCCCGCACCCAGCTGGCCCGTGGCCTGTGTTTTGGCCGCAACAAGCAGTGGCCTGAGGCTGAGGCCGCGCTGATGCGGGCCTATGAGCTGGAGCCCGGCAACCCCAGCATCGGCATCAACTTGGCCGAGGTGCTGGTGCAGCGGCAAGAATTGGAACGGGCACGTTTTTACATCGGCCGCATCAACGATGTGCCGGCCGCCGCCAACGCCCAGACCCTGTGGCTGGCGCTGCGCATCGAGCACAAGCTGGGCCGGCCCGGCAATGCGCGCCAGTTGGGTGACCGCCTGCAGGAGCGCTATCCACAATCCCCCGAGGCCGCGCTGTATGCGCGTGGCCGCCTCGATGACTGACAACGCGACCCCTCTCTGATGCCGACTCTGCCTGACACGGGGCCTGCGACCGCAAAAAACCCGCCGGCCGCCGCCAATCCAGCCCACACGGGTGGCGCCATGCTGCTTGCGGCCCGCCGGGCTCAAGGCCTGGACATCGGCGCGTTGGCCGCCGCCATCAAAGTGCCCACTGCCAAACTTGAGGCGCTGGAGGCTGGCCGCTACCACGAACTGCTGGACATCACCTTCACCCGGGCGCTGGCCCAGACAGTGTGCCGGGTGCTCAAGATTGACGCCAAGCCGGTGCTGGCCGCGCTGCCCGGCGCCCCGCCCGATGCACTGGGCCGGGTCGATGGTGGGCTCAACACGCCGTTCCGTGAGCGTCCGGGACGCGGCACACCGGCGGAGTGGGCGCCTTGGCGCCACCCGGTGTTGTGGCTGGTGGCTGCGCTGCTGATCTCGGCCGCTGCGTTTGTGCTGCTGCCCGCCACCGTGGTGCGCGATGTGGGCCTGCTGGGTGCCGATGCACCCGCCGTGCCGGTGATGCCGCCTGCTGCAGCAGCGTCCGAGGCCGGCGTGCTGGATCTGGGCCAAGCACCTGTTGCGGCCGGCGCGCAGCCTGTTCCATCGCAAGTCTTGCCGGGGGACGGGGCATCAGCGCCGCTGTCATCGCCGCAAGCCAACCTGGTGGACAGTGCCCAGCTTGCCGCCATGCCGGCGTCCGTCAACAGCGTTGGCGGCACCGATGCGTTGACCCTGCGCGCCGTGCAGTCCACCTGGGTGCAAGCGGTGGATGGCGCGGGCAAAACCCTGATGGCCCGCACCGTGGCCGCCGGTGAGCGCATCGACCTGACAGTGACCCCACCGCTGCGCCTGCGGATCGGCAACGTGGCCGGCACCGAATTGAGTTTTCGTGGCAAGGTGATTGATCTGCGCTCAACATCGCGCGACAACACGGCCAACATCACCCTGCCTTGACGCTGGCCACCCCCGCTTCAGGCCAACCTGCAGGATTGCCATGACCAGCACTTTCAACACCACTGCCAACCCGGCCGACGACCTGCTGCTGATCGCCCCCGCCAGCCCCAAACTGCGACGCAGCTTGCAGGCCCGGGTGGTGTGGGGCCAGCGGGTGGTCACGGTGGGTGGTGATGCCCCGGTGCGGGTGCAATCCATGACCAATACCGACACGGTGGATGTCATCGGCACCGCCATCCAGGTCAAGGAGCTGGCCATTGCCGGGTCGGAGATGGTGCGCATCACCGTCAACACCGCCGAAGCCGCGCAAGCGGTGCCCGCCATCCGCGAGCAACTCGACCGCATGGGCATCGACGTGCCGCTGATCGGTGACTTTCACTACAACGGCCACACCCTGCTGACCGACTATCCGGCCTGCGCCGCAGCGCTCAGCAAATACCGCATCAACCCCGGTAATGTGGGCAAGGGCCACAAGCGCGACCGCCAGTTTGCCCAGATGATTGAGGCCGCCTGCCGGCATGACAAACCGGTGCGCATCGGTGTCAACTGGGGCAGCCTGGACCAGGAGCTGCTGGCCCAGATGATGGACGACAACGCCCGCCGTGCCGCACCGTGGGACGCCAAGCAGGTGATGTACCAGGCCTTGCTGCAATCGGCGTTGCAGTCAGCCGACTGGGCCAAAGAGCTGGGCCTGGCCGCCAATCAAATTCTGATCAGTTGCAAGGTGAGTGGTGTGCAAGACCTGATCACCGTCTACCAGGCGTTGGCTGCACGCTGCGACTATCCCCTGCACCTGGGCCTGACCGAAGCCGGCATGGGCACCAAGGGCACGGTGGCCTCAGCCGTGGCCATCGGCCAGTTGCTGCAGCAAGGCATTGGCGACACCATCCGCGTCAGCCTCACGCCCCAGCCGGGGGAGGCCCGCACGCAAGAGGTGGTGGTGGCGCTGGAGATTTTGCAGGCCCTGGGCCTGCGCAATTTCAACCCCAGCGTCACTGCCTGCCCGGGTTGCGGCCGCACCACCAGCACCACCTTTCAAGAGCTGGCCAAGCAGATTGACGACCACCTGCGCGCCATGATGCCGGTGTGGAAGGCCAAGTACCCGGGGGTGGAGAACCTGAAGCTGGCGGTGATGGGCTGCATCGTCAACGGCCCGGGCGAGAGCAAACATGCCGACATCGGCATCAGCCTGCCCGGCACCGGTGAGGCACCTGCAGCGCCCGTGTTCATCGACGGTGAAAAGGCCATGACGCTGCGCGGTGACGGCATTGCGCAAGAGTTCCACCAAGTGGTGGAGCGCTACATCGAGCGCAAGTACGGTACCCCTGCATAGCGCCAGTGGCGCCCCCCCGGGGGCGCCACCAGCAGCCCGGCGGAGCCGGATCCGCAGCGTCTGCTTGACGCCAGCACACCACTCCTTTTGATCTGAGCCCATGAGTCAAGCCCTGCAAGCCGTCAAAGGCATGAACGACATCCTGCCGGCCAGCGTGCCGCGCAAAGACAAACTGCCCGATTCCAAGCTCTGGCAATGGTTTGAGTCAACAGTTCGCCAGGTGCTGCAGCAATATGGCTACCAGTACATCCTGACCCCGCTGGTGGAGCCCACTGCGCTGTTTGTGCGTGGCCTGGGCGAGGTGACGGACATCGTCGAGAAAGAGATGTATTCCTTCGTGGACGCGATGAACGGTGACCCGCTCACGCTGCGGCCCGAGGCCACTGCCGGCATCGTGCGGGCCATGGTGGAGCACAACGCGCTGTACAACGGCCCGCTGCGGCTGTGGACGCTGGGCGCCATGTTCCGCCATGAGCGCCCGCAAAAAGGCCGCTACCGCCAGTTCCACCAACTCGATGTGGAAGCGCTGGGTTTTGCCGGACCCAATGTGGATGCCGAGCTGATCCTGCTGACGCGCCGGTTGTGGCGGGCGCTGGGCCTGCGGGTTGAGGCAGAGACAGGCGCTGAGACAGGCGCACACGTGCGGCTGGAGCTCAACAGCCTGGGCCAGCCCGATGAGCGCGCCGCCCACCGCGCTGCCCTCATCGCCTACTTTGAGGCCCACGCCGACCAGCTGGACGACGAAGCCAAACGCCGCCTGCACAGCAACCCGCTGCGCATCCTGGACACCAAAAATCCGGCCATGCAGGCGTTGGTGGAGGCCGCGCCCAAGCTACTGCAGTTTTTGGGTGAGGCAACGCTGGCGCACTTCAACACCGTCCGTGCAGCACTGGATGCCGCCGGCCTGGCCTACCGCGTCAACCCACGCCTGGTGCGCGGCATGGACTACTACAACCTCACCGTGTTCGAGTGGGTCACGGACCACCTTGGCTCCCAAGGCACCGTGTGTGGCGGTGGGCGTTATGACGGCCTGTTTGAACAACTGGGTGGCAAGCCCACACCGGCCGTGGGCTTTGGCCTGGGCATCGAGCGCCTGCTGCTGCTGGTCCAGGAACTGGGCCTGCCGGTGCCTGATGCGGCGCCGGACGCGTATGCGGTGATCGGTGACGCCAGCGCGCTGCCGCAGGCGCTGCACACCATCGAGGCGCTGCGAGATACCGGCCTGTCGGTGTTGATGCATGCCGCTGGTGCCGCCGGCCTGGGCAGCATGAAGTCGCAGTTCAAAAAAGCCGACGCCAGCGGCGCCCGCTTTGCGCTGGTGTTTGCCGGCAATGAGCTGGCGCAAGGCATGGTGGCCGTCAAGCCGCTGCGCCAGGCAGACGCTGGCCAGGTGCTGCGCCCGCTGGCCGCTGTGGCCGACTGGGCGCATCACCTGGGCAACGCATAATCCTGTGTTGTTGTCTGCGGCGCACGCGCTGCTGCATCCCGCCCGGCATCAGCCAGCGCAGCACCGCCAGCGGCACACCCCCATCAGCAACCAGCACCGGCCACCCGCGTCGGCAACAGGCCCTTCATGGCGAATACGCTTGACCTGCAAGAGCAGGAACAACTCGATGACCTCAAGGCCTTCTGGAAGCAGTACGGCAACCTGATCACCTGGTTGATCACCGTCTGCCTGCTGGCTTTTGCCGGCTGGAATGCCTGGACTTGGTACCAGCGTGACCAGGCCGTCAAGGCCAGCGCCATGTTTGATGAGCTGGACCGCGCTGCGGTGGCCGGTGATGCCGACAAGGCCGGCCGGGTGTTTGCCGATCTGAAAGACCGCTACGGCCGCACCAGCTTTGCCCAGCAAGGTGGCTTGATGGCCGCCAAAGTGCAGTTTGACAAAGGCCAGGCCGACGCCGCAAAAGCCAGCCTGGGCTGGGTGGCTGACAACGCGACCGAAAACGAATACCGCAGCGTGGCCCGCCTGCGCCTGGCCGGTGTGCTGCTGGACGCCAAACAATACGACGCCGCGTTAAAGGCCCTGGACGCGTCCACCACCGCGCAATTTGCGGCCTTGGTGGCTGACCGGCGGGGTGATGTGTTGCTGGCCCAGGGCAAACCGGCCGAGGCCACCATCGCCTACCAGGCCGCCTACAAGGCCATGGGCGAAAAGCTGGAATACCGCCGCCTGATCGAGGCCAAGTTGACCGCGCTGGCCGCACCGCCGGCGCCGGCAGCGTCGGGGGTTGTCAAGTGATGGGGGCGCTGCGCAAGGGCTGGTGCATGGGCCGGGCCGCCGGTCTTGTTGCTGCTGCCACTGCGGCCCTGGGCCTGGCCGGCTGCGCCGCTGACCGGCCCAAGCCCACCGCGTTGGAATCAGTCACCGCCCAGATCGCTGGCAAGCAGGCCTGGTCAGCGCGCCTTGATTCAGTGCAATTTCCGTTGGCCGTGGCCACACCGGCTGACACATTCGTGGTGGCCGGCACCGACGGCACCGTGCTGGCGCTGGACGCGCAAAGCGGCCGTGAGCTGTGGCGCGGCACGGCCGGCGATAAATTGGCCGCCGGTGTCGGCAGTGACGGCCGCTTTGCGGCGGTGGTCACCCGCGACAACCAGTTGGTGGTGCTGGACAAAGGCGCCAAGGTCTGGAGCACCCGCCTGGCATCGCGCACCAGCACCGCGCCGCTGGTGGCCGGTGAGCGGGTGTTTGTGATCGGTGTGGACCGGGTGGTGCATGCGTTTGACGCGCTGGACGGCCGCCGCCTGTGGGCCCTGCAGCGCCCCGGTGAGGCCTTGACGCTGGCCCAGCCCGGTGTGCTGGCGGCCTACAAAAACACCCTGGTCACTGGCCTGGGCGCGGTGCTGCTGGGGGTTGATCCAACCACTGGCAGTGTGCGCTGGGAGGTGGCCATCACCTCACCCCGTGGCACCAACGAGGTGGAGCGGCTGAATGACCTGGTTGGCCCGCTGCTGCGGGTGGGTGACATGTTGTGCGCCCGCGCCTTTCAAACAGCGGTGGGCTGCATCAACGTGGCCGGCTCCGGCCGTGCCAGCCTGCGCTGGAGCCGCAACGGTGGTGGCCAGCAAGCGCTGGGTGGTGATGCCGATTTTGTGTTTGGTGGTGACGCCAGCGACCGCCTCAGCGCCTGGCGTGCCGGCGCCGGCGAGATCGCCTGGACCAATGAGCGTCTGCTGTACCGCAACTTGAGTGCGCCGCTGTCAGCCGGCAAAACCGTGATGGTGGGTGACCTGGATGGCCAGGTGCATTTTTTGTCGCGTGAAGACGGCAAAACCCTGCTGCGTTTGCCGACGGACGGCTCTGCCGTGGTGGCTCAGCCGGTGCGCTCTGGCGCTACGGTGCTGGTGGTCACCCGCAACGGTGGGCTGTTTGCTTTCCGGCCTGAATGATTTTTCTCTTTCTGACCCAAGGCCCACAACCATGAAACCGGTGATCGCCCTGGTGGGGCGGCCCAACGTGGGCAAGTCCACCCTGTTCAACCGCCTGACCAAAAGCCGCGATGCGATCGTGGCTGACTTTGCCGGCCTCACCCGCGACCGCCACTACGGGGACGCCAAGCAGGGTGGGCATGACTTCATCGTCATCGACACCGGTGGCTTTGAGCCCGAAAAACCCACCGGTGTGGTGGCCATGATGGCGCGCCAGACCAAGGCTGCTGTGGCCGAAGCCGACGCGGTGATCTTCGTGGTCGATGCGCGCATGGGCGTGTCCGGCCAGGACCATGACATTGCGCGTTATCTGCGTGCCGCCAACAAGCGCATCCTGCTGTGTGTCAACAAGGCCGAAGGTCTGGCCGAATCGCCTCGGCTGGCCGAGTTTCATGAGTTGGGCATGGGTGAGCCGCACCCGATCTCGGCCTCGCACGGTCAGGGCATTCGCAGCCTGGTGGATGCCGCGCTGGTTGACTTTGCCGAGACCGAAGCCGTTGAGGCAGAAGCCGGTGAAGACAAGCCGATCCGCTTGGCCGTGGCCGGCCGGCCGAATGTGGGCAAAAGCACGCTCATCAACACCTGGCTGGGCGAGGAGCGCTTGGTCGCGTTTGACCAGCCCGGCACCACCCGTGACGCCATCAGCGTGCCGTTTGAGCGTGATGGCCAGCAGTTTGAGTTGATTGACACCGCAGGCTTGCGCCGCAAAGGGCGTGTGTTTGAGGCGGTCGAGAAATTCTCGGTGGTCAAGACCCTGCAGGCCATCTCGGACGCCAACGTGGTGCTGCTGTTGATCGACGCCACCCAGGGCGTGAGCGACCAGGACGCCCATATTGCGGGTTACATTCTGGAGGCCGGCCGGGCCGTGGTGATCGCCATCAACAAATGGGATGCGGTGGACAGCTACCAGCGCCAGATGCTGGAGCGGTCCATCGAGCAGCGGCTGCCCTTCCTCAAGTTTGCCGACATGCTGCACATCTCGGCCATCAAACGCCAGGGCCTGGCGCCAGTCTGGAAGGCGATTGCCGCAGCGCATGCCTCGGCCATCCGCAAGATGCCCACGCCAGTACTCACGCGCTTGCTGCAAGAGGCAGTGCAGCACCAGGCGCCGCAGCGCAGTGGCGCCTTCCGACCCAAGCTGCGCTACGCCCACCAGGGCGGCATGAACCCGCCCATCGTCATCATCCACGGCAATGGCCTGGAGCATGTCACCGAGGCCTACAAGCGCTTTCTCGAGGGTCGGGTGCGTGAGCATTTCAAACTGGTGGGCACACCGCTGCGCATTCAATTCAAGACTTCACGGAACCCTTTTGACGAGGGCTAACTCCGATAGGCTCTTGAAGCTGCCGGCTGCTTTTCAGCGCGCATACGCAGTTTCCCTGGTGTGATAAGGTCTTCGCACTCAAACTTTTCAACACGGAGTCATATCGTGAGCAACAAAGGGCAACTCCTCCAAGACCCCTTCTTGAACCTGCTGCGCAAAGAGCATGTTCCAGTCTCGATCTACCTGGTCAACGGCATCAAGCTGCAGGGTCACATCGAGTCGTTTGATCAATACGTGGTGTTGCTGCGCAATACCGTGACCCAGATGGTCTACAAACATGCCATCTCCACCGTGGTGCCTGGCCGTCCGGTCAACTTCCACGCCGCTGAGCCGGTCGACCCGGCTTGACCCATCCGTCTGGCAATACCGGTACTTCCCGCACCGCTTTGCAGCCCGTTGAGCAGGGGGGGGCGGCACCTACCCGCGAGGGGCCGGCCCGGGTGGTGTTGGTGGGGGTGGATTTCGGCCGGGGCCAGTCGTTTGATCCCACGCTGGATGAATTGGCCTTGCTGGCCGAAAGCGCCGGTGATGTGCCGGTCGAGCGTGTCACCGCCAAGCGCAAAGCCCCCGACCCGGCTTTGTTTGTGGGCAGCGGCAAGGCCGACGAGATCAAAATCCTGGTGCAACTGCATGGCGCTGAATGTGTCATCTTTGATCAGGCTTTGTCGCCGGCCCAGCAGCGCAATCTGGAGCGCCACTTGGGTGTGGCCGTGGCTGACCGCACCGCACTGATTCTTGAAATCTTTGCGCAACGCGCTCAAAGCCACGAGGGCAAGCTGCAGGTGGAATTGGCGCGGCTGCAGTACCTGTCCAGCCGCCTGGTGCGGCGCTGGAGCCACTTGGAGCGCCAGACCGGTGGTGCCGGCCAGCGCGGTGGTCCGGGCGAGGCCCAGATTGAGTTGGACAAACGCATGATTGGCGAGCGCGTCAAGTCGCTCAAAAGCCGGCTCGACAAGGTCAAGCGACAGCGCAGCACCCAGCGCGACAAGCGGCGCAACAGTGGCACGTTCCGGGTCTCGCTGGTGGGCTATACCAATGCCGGCAAAAGCACCTTGTTCAATGCACTGGTCAAGGCCAAGGCGTTTGCGGCCGACCAGTTGTTTGCCACGCTGGACACCACCACCCGGTCGCTGTACCTCGAAGCCTTGAATGGCAGCGTGTCCCTGTCTGACACCGTGGGCTTCATCCGCGACCTGCCGCACAAGCTGGTGGAGGCCTTTGAAGCCACCTTGCAAGAAGCCACCGACGCCGATTTGCTGCTGCATGTGATCGATGCCGCCAGCCCGGTGCTGCAAGAACAGCGGAATGAAGTTGACCGTGTCTTGCAGGAGATTGGCGCGTCCAACGTTCCGCAGATCCTGGTCTTCAACAAGCTCGACCAAGTTGACCCGCAGCCGCGCGAATTGCAGGATTGGGTTGAAGGCGAGACCGGCGCCTTGCCGCGTGTGTTTGTCAGCGCGCTGCGTGGCACCGGTTTGGACACATTGCGCAGCATGATCGCCCAGGCCGCTGCGGGCCAGGGCTTGAATCCACCGGGCCAGTCCCCAACTGGCCCGCTACCGGCGTGTGCAGATGACCTGTCCGCAGACGGCCCCCAGTTACCATCGTCAATGACATGAACCCAAACGCACACACTTCGGCGTCATCTGCTGCCATGCCGTTGGCCCAACGTCTGACTGCACTGGCCTTGGCCACTCGCAGCCTGGTGGCTGGCAGCTTGCGGCGCAAGACCGGCGCGCCGCTGCAGATGGCCGGTGGCCGCAATGACGGCCCGCCCGATCTGGACGAGTTGTGGCGTGACTTCAACAAGAAGTTGAGCGGCCTGTTCAACGGCAAGGGCAGTGGCAATGGCCAGCCACCGCAACGTGATCCTGGCAACGGTGGCCCGTCGTTCCAGCCCGACCTGAAAAGTGCTGGCATCGGCATTGGGCTGATTGGTCTGGTGGTGGTGGTGGTGTGGGCGGGCAGTGGTTTTTTCATCGTGCAAGAAGGCCAGCAGGCCATCGTCACCACCTTTGGCCGCTACAGCAGCACGGTCGACGCTGGTTTCCAGTGGCGCTTGCCATATCCGTTTCAAGGCCATGAAACGGTGAGCGTGACGCAATTGCGCTCGGCCGAGATTGGCCGCAGCGGTGTGGCACAAACCACAGGCCTGCGCGATTCATCGATGTTGACGCAAGACGAAAACATCATCGACATCCGCTTCACGGTGCAATACCGACTGAAAGACGCCAAGAATTTTTTGTTTGAAAACCGCGACCCCGACAAAGCGGTGGAGCAGGCCAGTGAATCAGCGGTGCGCGAGATCGTTGGCAAGAGCAAGGTCGATTCAGTGCTGTACGAAGCGCGGGATTCAATTGCTGCTGATCTGGTCAAGTCCATCCAGGCGCAGCTTGACCGTTTGAAAGCCGGCATCTTGGTGGTCAATGTCAACGTGCAAAACGTGCAGGTGCCCGAGCAAGTGCAGGCGGCATTCAACGACGCCGTCAAGGCCGGTGCTGACCGCGACCGTTTCAAGAATGAAGGCCAGGCCTACGCCAGTGACGTGATCCCCAAGGCACGCGGCACGGCGGCCCGCCTGCGTGAAGAATCCGACGGCTACAGCCAGCGAGTGGTGGCTCAAGCCGAAGGTGATGCGCAGCGTTTCCGCTCGGTGCTGACGGAATACCAGAAGGCACCCACCGTCACCCGTGACCGCATGTACATCGACACCATGCAGCAGGTGTATTCCAGTGTGAGCAAGGTGATGGTGGACAGCCGCAGCGGCAGCAACCTGCTGTATTTGCCGTTGGACAAGCTGATCCAACAAGCCGCGCCCACCGGCACGGTGCAGGTGGTGCCACAAGCGCCGCCGTCAGCCGCGCTGCCCACCGATGCAGGTGCTGCCGGCGCTGCAGGCGCTGACGCCCGCTCACGCGACGGTGGTCGCAGCCGTGACCGTGATGGCCGCTGAGCCGGGTCGGCATCAACTTTTGAGCCCCAAACACATGAACCGAATCGGATTGATCGTGGCCGGCGTGCTGCTGGCGTTGATGCTGCTGGCATCCACCCTGTTTGTAGTGGACCAGCGCCAATTGGCGGTGGTCTATGCGCTGGGTGAAATCAAAGAGGTGATCAGCGAGCCGGGCTTGAAATTCAAGCTGCCACCGCCATTCCAGAACGTGGTGTTTCTGGACAAACGGGTGCAGACACTCGACAGCCCTGAGACCCGGCCCATCTTCACCGCCGAGAAAAAAAGCCTGGTGATCGACTGGTTGGTCAAATGGCGCATTGCCGAGCCGCGCCAGTTCATCCGCAACAACGGCACGGACATCCGCAATGTTGAGAGCCGCTTGAGCCCGGTGGTGCAAGCCGCTTTCAACGAAGAGATCACCCGCCGCACCGTGCGGGGTGTGTTGGCGGCCGAGCGTGACAAGGTCATGCAGGATGTGTTGAACCGGCTCAAGGATGAATCCAAAGCTTTTGGTATCGAGATCGTGGATGTGCGTATCAAGCGGGTTGATTTTGTGGCCGACATCACCGATTCGGTGTACCGCCGCATGGAATCCGAGCGCAAGCAGGTGGCCAATGAATTGCGTTCACAGGGTGCTGCCGAGGGCGAGAAGATCCGCGCTGATGCCGATAAACAGCGTGAAGTGATCATCGCCGAGGCCTACCGCGACGCGCAAAAGCTGAAAGGTGAGGGCGACGCCAAAGCCTCGGCCCTGTACGCCGACGCCTTTGGCCGTGATGCGCAATTTGCCCAGTTCTACCGCAGCCTGGAGGCCTACCGCGCCAGCTTCCGCAGCAAGAGTGATGTGATGGTGGTTGACCCGTCGAGTGACTTCTTCAAGGCCATGCGCGGTGCTGGCAATGCGGCACCCGCTGCGGCGCCTGCGGGCAAGCGCTGAGCTGCTGACGACGAGCAACACACACCATGCTGGATTGGCTGATGGGCGCACTGGCGCTGGTGCTGGTGTTTGAGGGCTTGCTGCCATTTCTCAGCCCCACGTTGTGGCGCCAGGTGTTTGAGAAAGCCACCCGCATGAGTGACGGACAAATCCGTTTTCTGGGGCTGTCCAGCATGTTGGTGGGGCTGTTGCTGCTGCTGCTGTGGCGCTGAATGCACTGTAGCTGCGCGTGATCTGCAGCCGCCTGGCAATCCAGTCAGCGGCAGGTGCGCCGGTACAATTCGGTTTTTAATTCCCCGGGTTTTTTATGTCCTCTGCTTGGCTGCTGCCCGAGCACATTGCCGACGTCTTGCCTGCTGAGGCGCGGCGCATCGAAGACTTGCGCCGCAGCCTGTTGGAGATGGCGCGCAGCTATGGCTTCGAGCAGGTGATGCCCCCCCTGCTGGAGCATCTGGAGTCGCTGCTCACCGGCACCGGCCGGGCGTTGGATCTGCGCACCTTCAAGCTGGTCGATCAACTGAGTGGCCGGTCACTGGGGCTGCGCGCCGACAGCACGCCGCAAGTGGCACGCATCGACGCCCATTTGCTTAACCGGCGCGGTGTGACCAGGCTGTGTTACTGCGGCCCGGTGTTGCACACACGGCCGCAGTCAGCCCAGTCCACTCGTGAGCCACTGCAGCTTGGCGCCGAAATCTTTGGCCATGCGGGTCTGGAGGCCGATCTTGAAATTCAAGATTTGGCGCTGGATGGACTGCGCGCCGCCGGGCTGCAAGGCTTGGTGCTGGACCTGGCCGATGCCCGCATCTTGCGCGGTGTGTTGGATGGCGTGACTGCCGACGCTGCGGTATTGACCGAGGTGGTGGCCGCCCTGGCCGCCAAGGACATGGCCACGCTGGGCCGGATGTGCGCCGGTTTTCCGGCTGCGGCACGTGATGCCCTGTTGGCGCTGCCCGGTTTGTATGGCGATTTGGCGGTGCTGGACTTTGCCCGCCAGCGCCTGCCAGATCGCCCCATCATCCGGTCAGCGCTGGATGATTTGGCGTCTTTGGCCGGTCATGCGGCGCGGGTGCATCCGGGTGTGCAAATCGGCTTTGACCTGGCCGACATGGGCGGTTA
>JAYVLI010000408.1:0-3175 GCA_043759535.1 Betaproteobacteria bacterium
TGACCCGCATCCGCGCCGCCCGCGCATGCGCCTGCAAGCCCTCGCCGTCCGCCAGCTCCGCCGCAATCGGCCCCAGCACTTGCGCGCCGGCTTCGCTGACTTCAATCAAGCTGCTGCGCTTTTGAAAGTCATACACGCCCAACGGCGATGAAAAGCGTGCGGTGCCTGCGGTGGGCAGCACGTGGTTGGGGCCGGCGCAGTAGTCGCCCAGGCTTTCACTGGTCCAGGCGCCCAGAAAAATGGCGCCGGCGTGGCGCAGCAGGGGCAACCACTGCTGCGGGTTGGTGGTGCTGACCTCCAGATGCTCGGGCGCGATGCGGTTGCTGATCTCACAGGCCTCTTGCATGGACCGGGTGTGGATCAGCGCACCACGGCCCTCCAGGCTGGCGCGGATCACGGCCTGGCGCGGCATCTCGTGCAGCAAACGGTCAATCGCTTGTTTGACTTGGGCGATGTAGGCCGCGTCCGGGCACAGCAGGATGCTTTGGGCCAGCTCGTCATGCTCGGCCTGGCTGAACAAGTCCATCGCCACCCAGTCGGCTGGGGTGCTGCCGTCGGCCAGCACCAAAATCTCACTGGGGCCAGCAATCATGTCGATGCCAACCTGGCCAAACACGCGGCGCTTGGCAGCGGCCACATAGGCGTTGCCGGGGCCGGTGATCTTGTCCACCGCCGGGATGGTGTTGGTGCCATACGCCAGCGCGGCCACGGCCTGCGCACCACCCACGGTGAAGGCGCGTGTCACGCCGGCCAGGTAGGCGGCGGCCAGCACCAACTGGTTTTTTTCACCGCGCGGAGTGGGCACCACCATGACGATCTCGCCCACGCCGGCCACATGGGCGGGGATGGCGCTCATCAGCACGCTGGATGGGTAACTGGCCTTGCCACCGGGCACATAAATGCCCACCCGGTCCAGCGGTGTCACCACCTGGCCCAGCAGCGTGCCGTCGTCGTCACGGTAGTGCCAGCTCAGGCCGCAGGCTTGCAGTTGGCGCTGGTGGTAGCTGCGCACCCGCTGGGCGGCGGCTTGCAAGGCGCTGCGCTGGGCCTGGGGAATCGTCTCAAAGGCCTGTTGCAGCTCGTCACGGGTCAGCTCCAGCGCGGCCACGCTGGGCGCGTTGAGGCCATCAAAGCGGGCGGTGAAGTCCAGCACGGCGGCGTCCCCACGCTGACGCACATCGGCCAGGATCTCGGCCACCCGCTGCTCGATGGCGCCGTCGGTCTCGGCCGACCAATGCCGCACACGCTGGAACTGGATTTCAAAGTCAGCCGCGCTGGTGCTGAGCTGGCGGATGTTGACGTTGGTCATGGCGTGGGTGTAGGCGTGGGTGTGGCTGTGAAATCAAGCCGCCGCGCGGCTGAAGGCGTCAATCAGCCGGCGCAGTGGCTCACGTTTGAGCTTGAGCGCGGCCTGGTTGACCACCAACCTGGCGCTGATGTCCATGATGCGTTCCACCTCCACCAGGTGGTTGGCGCGCAGGGTGCTGCCGGTGGACACCAGGTCAACAATCGCGTCTGCCAGGCCGGTGAGCGGTGCCAGCTCCATCGAGCCGTAGAGCTTGATCAAGTCCACATGCACACCTTTGTCGGCAAAGTGCTGGCGCGCGATGTGGGTGTATTTGCTGGCCACGCGGATGCGTGAGCCCTGCTTGACGGCGGCTGCGTAGTCAAAGTCAGCCCGGGTGGCCACGCTGATGCGGCAGCGCGCAATTTTCAAATCCACCGGCACGTACAGGCCGCCCATGCCGGATGCACCGGTGGCAGATGCGCCCTGCCCTCCTTGCCATTCGGCCGCATGCTCGATCAAAGTGTCCAGGCCCACCACGCCCAGGTCAGCGCCGCCGTATTCCACATAAGTGGGCACATCGCTGGCGCGCACCAGCACCACCCGCACACCGGGCTGGGTGGTGGCCAGGATCAGCTTGCGGGTCTTCTCGGGGTCTTCCGTCACCTCAATGCCAGCGGCGGCCAGCAGCGGCAGGCAGTCATCAAAGATGCGGCCTTTGGACAGGGCCAGGGTGATGGGGGGGGTGGGTGCAGGCTGGGATGCATCAGCCATCATTTGCTCCGCTCGATGTCAGCGCCGATGGCGCGCAGCTTGGCTTCCATGCGGTCATAACCCCGGTCCAGGTGGTAGATGCGGTCCACCACCGTCTCGCCCTGGGCCACCAGGCCAGCAATCACCAGGCTGGCCGAGGCGCGCAAATCGGTGGCCATCACGGTGGCACCTGAGAGCAGTGGCACACCAGTGACGACGGCCGTGTGGCCGTCCACCTCAATGCGCGCGCCCAGCCGCACCAGCTCGTTCACATGCATGAAGCGGTTCTCAAAGATGGTCTCGCTGATGCGTGCCGTGCCGGTGGCGATGCAATTGACGGCCATCAACTGGGCCTGCATGTCGGTCGGGAAAGCCGGGTACTCACTGGTGCGAAAGCCCACTGCCCGCGGCCGGCCGTCCGATCGCACCCGGATCCAGGCCTGGCCGTTTTGCACCCCGTCGCTGATGTTGGCGCCACTCTCGCGCAGCTTGTCGATCAGTGCATCCATGTGGTGGGCCTCAGCGCCCAGCAGGGTGACATCGCCCCCCGCTGCCGCCACAGCGCACAAAAACGTGCCGGCCTCGATGCGGTCGGGCACGATGCGGTGCGGTGCAGCCGGCGCATGCAATTGGTCCACCCCCTGGATGCGGATGCGGCTACTGCCGTGGCCCTCGATGCGGGCGCCCATCTTGATCAGCAGCTCGGCCAGGTCGGGGATCTCCGGCTCTTGGGCGGCGTTTTCCAGCACGGTTTCGCCTTGGGCCAGGGTGGCGGCCATCAGCAGGTTTTCGGTGCCGGTGACGGTGACCATGTCAGTGGTGATGCGCGCGCCTTTCAGCCGGCGGGCCTTGGCCAGGATGTCGCCATGCGCCACCGTGATCTCTGCACCCATGGCCTGCAGGCCTTTGATGTGCTGGTCCACCGGGCGTGAGCCGATGGCGCAGCCACCCGGCAGCGACACCTTGGCCTGGC
This sequence comes from Betaproteobacteria bacterium, assembly GCA_043759535.1. Classification (GTDB taxonomy): domain Bacteria; phylum Pseudomonadota; class Gammaproteobacteria; order Burkholderiales; family Burkholderiaceae_C; genus Pseudaquabacterium. The sequence goes on from JAYVLI010000408.1 coordinate 3,012, forward strand.
CAAACCGCGCCAGCAGCGGGCCCAGCGCCAGGATGGACGCCCGCATGGTCTTGACCAGCTCGTAAGGCGCCTCAGGCGCGCTGATGTGGCGGGCGTCCAGCGTCACCATGTCGGGCTGGCTGCTGGACCGCTCAGCCACCACGCCCATGCTGCGCAGCAGCTTG
>JAYVLI010000409.1:0-4471 GCA_043759535.1 Betaproteobacteria bacterium
TGCAATGTCAGCCTTGCCACCACCAGCAAACGCAAAGACAAAACCACCGGTGAAATTATTGAAGACACGCAATGGCACCGCGTGGTTTTGTATGACCGGTTGGCCGAAGTGGCTGGCGAGTTTTTGAAGAAAGGCCGCGCTGTTTATATCGAGGGGCGTTTGAAATACGGCAAATACACCGACAAAGACGGGGTAGAGCGCGCAACCACTGAAGTTGTGGCGTTTGAAATGCAGTTGCTTGGTGGGCGTGACGCGCAAGACCAGGCCAGCGCACCAGCAGCCCCAGCACCGCGCCGCCCTGGGCCACCAGCAGCCCCACCAGCAGCCCCACCAGGCCGCAACAGATATGCCGATGTCAGCAGCGGCAGGGCGCCGCCACCAGCTCGCCAGCCGGCTAAGTCGTTGGTGGACATGGATGACGACATTCCGTTTTGACGCGGTGCAGCCCAGCACCAGGCCAAAAGGCGGGGCAGCTTCAAGGTGGCTGGGTATGCGATGCGCTGACCCCGCGTTTCAAGCCTGGCTGCAGCAGTCGTTTCCCCTGCATTCAGCCTTTGCAATTGGCGGTGGCGCTGCCAAAGCGGCAAGCGTCATCCGCGCAGTGTGCGGCGTTGAAAGCCGCGCATAGATTGACCGCCACCCCGGCGCAAATCGCGCTTTTCATCACCTGATCCGCAAACCGTGGATCGCCCACACCGGAGACACACACACATGGCAAACCCACAACGCACCTATTTGGTCAGGCACCGAAGCGGCCTCGGCAGTGACCGCCTGATCAAAGCCCCAAATGCCGCCCAGGCGCTGCGCCACGTGGTGGCCGACATCTTTGCAGTCAGCGTGGCAAGCCAAGACAACTTGGAGCGCCTGTTGCCCGCCGGCGTGCGGGTTGAGCGAAGCGGAGACGCCGCGCTGGTAGACGCCGCGCTGGCGAACGAAACACCCACCACAGAAAGTGCCTGATGACCAAAAGCCCAGCACCACACCAAGCCGACGCGGCAACCACCAAACTCGACCACAACACCGATCCCATAGCCGGCCCTGAGGCCACGCAAGACAGCGCCTCGCAGTTTCTGGTGGGCAACCTCATGGCGGCCTGCCGTGGGCGGTTCATGAGCCTGGCTGTGCCGTGGCGCCAGCTCAGCGAACACGAGCAAGCCAGCGTGCTGCGCGGCCTGGCCGGTGATGTGCGCCAGGCTGTTGGTCACGCCATCCAGGCCATTGCGTCGAATCAGCGGCTGACGTTTCGGGCTGAAGTTGAAAGCGTCCAGTTCAAGGGCGCCAGCGACATCAAGGCCGTGCTCAAGCTCATGGCCGGTTCTGAATCCCACTCGCTGGCCGACTCAGCCGGAGGCTACGTCACGGTGGTGATTGAAAACGTGGATGACCTGCTTGACCTGCCGGGCTCCGCCACCCAGGGCGATGCTGACCAGGTGGCGCTTTTTGACCAAGGCAACGGCGGCACGGTTGCGCCCGTGCGGTGATGGGCGGCATGGCACACAACGGTGGTCTGCCCATGGGGCGCACCCTGACCCTTGACGAAGCCGCCCGCGTGCTCAAAACCACGGCGGAGACGGTGAGCGAGTGCATTCGCGCCCGCTCACTGCCGGCTGCCAAGATTGGCCGGGCCTGGGTGCTGGTTGAGGATGATGTGATTGACTGGTTGCGGCAACAGTACAGTGCCCAAAACACAGCAGGGGGCGCCCTATGCGGGTCTACAAGCGTGGCAAAGGTGGCACCTGGTGGGTTGACTTCACCGTTGAAGGCATGCCGCGATTTAACCGCAGCACTGGCACCACGGACGAATCCCAGGCGCGGGAGTGGGGCGCGAAAGCTCAGGGCGATCAATGGCGTCAGCGCCGGCTTGGAGACGCCCCAAGCGTGATGTGGGACCAAGCGGTGGTGTCGTGGCTTGGTGAGCACCAGCACCTGCGCAGCCTTGAGGATGTCAAGCGCAACCTGCGGTGGCTGTCGGCGCGGCTGCAGGGCAAGCCGCTGTCCACCATCACGGCGGACGTGGTGCGCACGCTGGCCAGTGAGCGCCGCGCCAAGTTGGTGAACGCTCACTTGATCGACAAGGCCAAAGCTGCAGGCCGGGCGCCGCCGGCCCCCAGGCCCACCAACGCGGCCACGGTGAACCGGCACCTGTCTGACCTGAGCCGGGTACTGCACCACGCGCATGAACGCGGCTGGCTGCCGGCGGTGCCGCCCATTGCAAAGCTGCATGAGCCCGCGAAGCGGGTGGCATGGATTACACATGCTCAAGCCAGGGCGCTGCTGGCTGAACTGCCTGAGCACCTGCAGGCAATGGCCAGGTTCGCGCTGGCCACGGGGTTGAGGGAAAGCAACGTGCGGCTGCTGGAGTGGTCACAGGTTGACCTGCCCAGGGCGCTGGCCTGGGTGCATGCTGACCAGGCCAAAGCCGGCAAAGACATTGCGGTGCCACTGAACGGGGATGCGGTAAGCGTTCTGCAGGGCCAGCAGGGGCGCAGCAAGCGGTGGGTGTTTCCGGTGCCACGGTGGGAGACAAAGCGCCACCCAGGCGACAAGCCGCGCCAGGTGGCCACCGATCCAACCGGCAAGGTCAGCAACCACGCGTGGCGCAAGGCGTGCATTCGGGCCGGCATGCCGGCGCTGCGGTTCCATGACTTGCGGCACACCTGGGCAAGCTGGCACGTGCAATCAGGCACGCCGCTGGCGGTGCTGCAAGAACTTGGCGGGTGGGCGTCGCTGACGATGGTGCAGCGCTATGCCCACTTGTCGGTAGGCCACGTTGCAGCGTGGGCCGGCAACATCGGTGGCGGTACAACGGCGGTACAAGTCGCTTCTGAAGCGGCCAAAAAAGAAGGCCCAGAAGGGCCTTTTGTGCAGGTGGGGTGGCTGATGGGGCTCGAACCCACGACAACAGGAATCACAATCCTGGACTCTACCAACTGAGCTACAGCCACCACGCGAGGTATCGAGTATAGCCGGTCAGGGCCTGGCGGCCGCTGATGCGGTGCCAGCGGCTGCAGCAGCAGCGGTCACCGGGTCCACCGTTTTTTGCACCTTGTAGCGCACGCTCAGGGCCTGGTAGTAGGCATCGGCTTCGGCGCGCGCCCAGGCCTGGCTGTATTGGGCTTTGAAGACATCGGCCTCTTCGGGTTTGATCTCACGCGGCAGCAGCTTGTCGATACGGGCCACCAGGTAACCCTGGCCTGGCAAGGCCACGCCCAGCACAGCGGGCAGCTTGCCGGTGTTGGCAGCCAGCACCGCTTCCAGTGCGGCGCGTGACAGGCCGCCCGGTGCGGCGCGTGACACCACAGCCGTCTCCGCCAAGCTGCCGCTGGCCGCGTCGGTTTGCAGTTGCGCAAGACGCGCCTGGCCGTCCTTGCTGGCCAGGGCCTCAGCCTGCGTGGCCACCAGGCGTTGCTTGACGACCTCACGCACCTCCACCAGCGGCAGGGTGCGGGCGGCCTGGTACTGCACCACACGGGCTGACGCCAACTGGTTGGCGCCCACCTCCACCGCGTCGGTGTTGCGCTTGTTCTTGATGGCGTCATTGCCAAACACCGCGTCCAGCAGCTTGGCTGAGCCCAGCGGCCCGGTGGCGCCTGCAGCGGGTGTGCGGCGCACGGTGGCACTGCGTTTTTCCAATTTCAGCTTGTCTTGCACCGGCTGCAGGCTGTCGGCCTGCTCGTACACGGTGTTGGTGAACTGCTCGGCGGCTTCGGCCCAACGCTTGGTGGCCAGCTGCTTGCGCACCTCGTCCTCGATGCTGGCGCGCACTGCGTCAAACGGCTTTTTCTCGCCGCCGCGCACCGCCTCCAACTGGATGATGTGGTAGCCAAAATCGGACGTGATAACGTTGCTGATCTCGCCCGGTTTCATCGCAAATGCGGCGTCTTCAAACGGCTTGACCATGGCACCACGGCCAAAATAGTCCAGGTCACCACCCTGCACTGCCGAGCCGGCATCCTCTGAGTTTTTCTTCGCCAGTTCCGCAAATGCAGCCGGTGATTTGCGGGCCTCGGTCAGCAGCACGTCGGCCTTGGCTTTGGCTTTTTGTTTGACATCCGGCGCAGCACCCGCGTCGGCCTTGATCAGGATGTGGCGGGCGCGGCGCTCTTCAGCGCTGGTGTAACGGCTGGCGTTTTCGCTGTAGTACTTGCGCAAATCGTCGTCTGCCACCGGGATGCTTTTCTGGATGGTGGCCAGGTCCAGCAACACGTAGTCGATGGTGGCTTGCTCGGGCGCGCGGAAGTCGGCTTCGTGGGCTTTGTAAAACGCCTCAATCTCCGCGTCGGTGGGCGCCACCTTGGCGATGTAATCCTTGGTGGCAAAGCGCGCAAAGCGGATCTCGCGGCGCTGCAGCAGTGCGTCCAGCGCCTGGTCGACCGTGGCCTTGGGTGTCAGCGCGGTGCCGGTGATGCCGCCTTGCACCTGCTGGGTGGCCAGGTCCTGGCGCAGCCGGGCGGCAAACATCTCTGAGCTC
>JAYVLI010000410.1:0-9619 GCA_043759535.1 Betaproteobacteria bacterium
GCGGCTGGGCGCTTGCATCTGCAGCCCAGACGGTGCCCATTTTTCTGTGTTGTTCACCCACCCTGTGCTGACTTTTGACAAGGACTTCTCGCCATGACCCGCCCATCCCACCTGAGCCAACTTCACCGCCTTCACCGCACTCACCACCTGCTGCTGCCCCTGCTTTGCGCGGCTGCCTTGGCCGCCTGCGGCGGTGGTGATGACAGCGCCAGCAGCAGCGGCGCGGCCGGCACCACCGGTGGTGCCACTGTGGCAGCAGCGCCGCTGGTCATCACGGCCGCCAGCCCGGCCACCCGCAACGGCACGCTGGGCGTGGCAGCAGCGCAAGTTGAGGCCGGCAGCAGCAACGAGACCCTGACCACCTACGCCGCCACCGACCCGTATTGCCGCGTCGCCGTCTACGGCCTGGTGGGCAGCGTGGACGGCCAGCGCTACTTTGTGGAGCTGTCGTTCCGCAAAGACAACCGCAGCGTTGGCCTGCTCAAGTTGGGTGACGACACCAGCCTGGCCACCCTGGCCCGGGTGGCAGCACCGGTCACCGGCGTGGCGGTGGACATTGCCAACCGCCGCATCGGCTTTACCAATGTGGTGGTCAGCAGCACCACCACCACCATCACCCTGAACGGTGCGCTGGCCTACACCACCAACGTGGCACCCGAAAACCGCGCGGCCTGCGGCTGACCGTTGGCCGAGCGCACAACGGCTGTGTACCCATCGGCCAAGCACCCATCGGCCCAGCGTGTGCCGGCCCGGCGCCTGCCGCCATCACCGGCGCTGCAACGCTGCAGCCCGGCAGTTCCGCCGATCACCTGATGGTGCAATTTGCACAATGCGCTGTGAGCATCCCATCCGACCGCTGGCCGCTGATCAAGGCCTTGTTCGAGCAATTGGCTGACCTGCCCGCGCCGGCCCGCGCCGCTGCGCTGGCCAGCAGCGGGCTGGGCGCTGCCGAGGCCGCTGAGCTGCAATCCCTGCTGCAGCACCACGACCAGAGCCAGGGCACCGGCGGCTTTTTGGCCGATTCGGCCGCCCAGGCCTTGGTGGGCAGCGCCGCCCATGCCGGCCAGCGCCTGGGCGCCTGGCAAATCGTGCGGCCGCTGGGTGCCGGTGGCATGGGCGAGGTGTTTGAGGCCCATCGGGCCGATGGCAGCTACCAGGGCCGGGCGGCGGTCAAGCTGCTCAAGCGCGGCATGGACAGCGCGGCCGTGCTGCAGCGTTTTGCGCAAGAGCGCCAGGCCCTGGCGCGCTTGAGCCACCCGCACATCGCCCGCCTGCTGGACGCCGGCGCCAGCGCCGATGGCCTGCCCTATTTCGTGTTGGAGTATGTGGACGGCCAGCCCATCGACCAGGCGGTACACGGCCAGCCGCTGGAGGCCAGGCTGGCGCTGTTTCTGCAGTTGGCGGACGCGGTGGCCCATGCCCACCGCAACCTGCTGGTGCACCGCGACTTGAAACCCGGCAACGTGCTGGTGGACAGCAGCGGCCAGGTCAAGCTGCTGGACTTTGGCATTGCCAAGGCACTCGACCCGATGGAGTCGGCAGATGGCGGCAACACCGTGGGCGGTGTGCGGCCCTACACCCCCAACTACGCCAGCCCCGAGCAAGTGCGCGGTGAGCCGGTGACCACCGCCACCGACATCTACAGCCTGGGTGTGCTGCTGTACCAAATGCTCACCGGCACCCGGCCCACCGGCCAGCAGGCCACCACCCCGGCCGAGGCCGCGCGCAGCGTGCTCGAGGACACCCCCACCCGGCCCAGCCGCGTGGTGCCAAACGCCATCCCTGCCGCAATCCACAGCAGCGCATCAGGCACCACAACCGCCCAGGCGGTCGACCCGCAGTGGCTGCGCACCCGCAAGCGCCTGGCCGGTGACCTGGACAACATCCTGCTCAAGGCGCTTGAAAAACCCACCGCCCAGCGCTACCGCAGCGTGGACGCACTGGCGCAAGACGTGCGGGCGTTTCTGGCCGGCCACCCGGTCAGTGCCCGGGCCGCCAGCCCGGCCTACCTGGCGCGCCGCTTCATGGCCCGCCACCGGGTGGCCAGTGCGGCGGCCGTGCTGGGCCTGGGGGGTTTGATGGTGGGCCTGGCCGTGGCGCTGCACCAGATGCGGGCCAGTGAAGCCGCCCGCACCCTGGCTGAAAAGCGCTTCCAGCAAGTGCGGCAGATGGCCGGCAGCCTGGTGTTTTCGCACCATGACCGCATCAGCCGCCTGCCCGGCGCCATCGAGGCGCGGGACGCGCTGCTGGCCGACGCCGTGCGCTACCTGGACGCCCTGCAGGCCGAAGGCACACCCGACCCCGGCTTGGCGCGTGAGCTGGCCGAGACCTACCAGCGCATCGCCGTGCTGCAGGGTGAGCAGTTGTCACCCAGCCAGGAGCGGCTGCAAGAGGCCGAGCAGAACCTGGACAAGGCGCTGGCGCTGCAACCGCGTTATTTGCAGCAGCCCGATGTGGCACCGGCCGCGCTGCACCAGGCCGCCGACATGTGGCTGGCACGCGCCAGCCAGCGGCAACGTTTTGCCCGGCTGGATGACACCGTGGCTGCGCTGGACCAGGCCCGCCGGCTGGCCGAGCGTGCGCTGGCGCGCCAGCCAGGGGAGGCGCAGGCCATCAGCCGCTTGGCCTCAGTTGAGGGCCGGCTGGGCACGGTGCTGGGCGGCAGCAGTGGCAGCGCCAACCTGGGCCGGCTGGCCGACGCACTGCCCCACCTGCGCCGCACGGTAACCCTGCTGGAGCCTCTGGCCCAGCGTGAACCGGCCAACGGCCAGTGGCCGCATGAGCTGGCCTGGGCCTACAACCTGAATGGCCTGGCCGCGCTGCTGGCCGGCCAGCCGGCCGAGGCCCATGCCTGGGCCACCAAAACCGTGGCCAGCCGGGACGATGCCGCCCGCCGCGAGCCTGCCAACCCGCATCTGCAATACCAAACCGCTGTGGCCCGGGTGCTGCTGGCCATGGCCTGCCTGGGCGAGGGGGACGTGGCACGCAGCCTGGCCTTGCAGGACGAGGCGGCGGCCATCTTCAAGCGCACGGTGGCCATTGATCCGGGCAACCGGTCGGTGCAGCGCTACTTGCACTTGTTGCAAATTGCCCGTGCCCGCACCCTGGTCACGGCTCGGCGCATGGCCGAAGCGCAGCCACTGGCAGCAGCACTGGTGGCCGCCATGCCACCCGCCGATGCGGCAGACTTTGACTTGCAGCGCATCCGCGCCGAGGGCCTGCTGTGGGCCGCCCGCGCCTGGCGCGGCACCGACGCGGCCCGCGCGCTGGCCTGGGCCCAGCAGTCGGCCATGTTGATGCAAAGCCCGTCTGCGCCTGACAGCAATGCCACGCGGCGCTGGAACCTGGCGCAGGCCCTGGGCGAACAAGCCGCCGCGCTGGCCAGCTTGGGCCGGCCGGCTGAGGCCCGCACCGCCGCGCAGCAAGCCTTGGTGCAGTGGCAAGTGGCGCCGGGCCAGTTTGCAAGCTGGGTGGCGCGTGACCGGCAATTGGCCGGGGGGCCGTAGCCTCAAGGCCACAGCATTACCGCAGCCTTGACGCGCAAAAACCGGCCGAATCAGCCGCCCGGTACCACCAGCCCCAGCACCACCGCCAGCCGCCGGGTGCTGGCCCGCAGCGCTGGGATGTGCGACGCCGCGCCCAGCGCCAGGCAGGCGCAAGCGTAGGCCGGGTCGTTTTGCAGGCGGTCCACCTGCACCCGGTGCCCGTCGCCCGCCATCAACCACTTGAAGTCGATGATGTCGACCAAGCCGTGGCCTTGCGGGTCTGATGAGAGGGTGGGGCGCATGCAAATCATCGCTGGTGAAAACCCTTATTTAACGTCACGCAGCTGCATTTGGAATACACCCGCTTGCGGGCGCTTGACTGCAGGGTGCTGCACTGCAACATGCTGTGGTTTTTTGAGAACAAGGTCACGCCCGGCGGCGTGCCAGCACACCCTCGCTGAGCGCCTGCAGCACGCCCACCGAGTCATCCCAGCCGATGCAGGCGTCGGTGATGCTCTGGCCGTAAGCCAGCTTGGCCGGATCGTCTTGGCCCGCGCTGAACTTCTGCGCGCCAGCATTGAGGTGGCTTTCCACCATCACGCCCATGATGTTGTGGTTGCCGGCGGCCAACTGGGCGGCAATGTCTTGTGCCACGTTGATCTGCCGCTGGTGCTGCTTGCTGCTGTTGGCGTGGCTGCAGTCGATCATCAGCTTGGTTGGCAGCTTGGCAGCGGCCAGCTCGGCGCTGGCGGCGGCCACGCTGGCGGCGTCGTAGTTGGGTGCTTTGCCGCCGCGCAAAATCACATGGCAATCCTTGTTGCCGGTGGTCTGCACGATGGCCACCTGGCCGTTTTTATGCACTGACATGAAATGGTGACCACGCGCAGCGGCCTGGATGGCGTCAGTGGCGATCTTCAAATTGCCGTCAGTGCCATTCTTGAAGCCGATGGGCGCTGACAAGCCCGACGCCAGCTCGCGGTGCACCTGCGATTCCGTGGTGCGTGCGCCAATTGCGCCCCAGCTGATCAAATCGCCGATGTATTGCGGGCTGATCACGTCCAAAAACTCGCTGCCCGCCGGCACGCCCAGACGGTTGATGTCCACCAGCAACTGGCGCGCAATGCGCAGGCCCTCATGGATGCGGTAGCTCTCGTCCAGGTAGGGGTCGTTGATCAGGCCCTTCCAGCCCACGGTGGTGCGGGGTTTCTCAAAGTAGACCCGCATCACGATCTCCAGCGTGTCGGCGTATTTGGCGCGCTCCACTTTGAGCTTGCGGGCGTAGTCCAGCGCAGCGGCCGGGTCATGGATGGAGCAGGGGCCGATGACCACCAGCAGCCTGTCGTCCGCGCCGTCCAGAATTTGCCGCACCTGGCGCCGGGTGTCGCCCACCAGCGTCTCGATGGCGGTGCCGGCGATGGGGAAAAACCGGATCAGGTGCTCGGGCGGTGGCAGCGGTGTCACCTCCTGGATGCGCTGGTCGTCGGTTTGGCTGGTTTTTTCACTCAGGGTGTAGCTGTGGCCGCTGTCGGTGCTGGCGCTGGAGGGGGTGGTCGGGGCCATTGGTAACTCCTGATCGGGTGGGGGTGGACGGGCGTGCGTCCATTGCAGAGGCGAAAAAAAACCGCCGGATGGCCGGCGGTTGTCTGGTGGTGCAATTTGCGGTGCTTTACGCGCGCTTGCCTCTCCAGCCGCCGGTGGGAGGCGAAAGCCAGAAGCGTGTAAAAAACGGGGTGCTGCGGCACATGGGGCAGAAATGTAGCACGGGGGTGCTGACGCGAACATGACGCCTGGCCAGCCCGGCCGCTGCCGCGCGCCAACCCGGCTTTAGCGCCACATCAGCCCACACTGGCCTCAAAACCCGCCGCCACCAGCGCCGCTGCCACCTGCTGCACATGCGCCAGGTTGCGGGTTTGCAGCACCAGCTCCACCTCCACGCTTTGCACGGACAGCGCGGAAAACGCACGCTGGTGATGCACCTCGTCGATGTTGGCGCCGGCATCTGCCACGATGGCCGTGATGCGGGCCAGCACCCCCGGCGCGTCACGCGCGCCCACGCGGATGCGCGCCAGCCGGCCAGCCCGCACCATGCCGCGCTCGATGATGGACGCCAGCAGCAACGGGTCGATGTTGCCGCCGCACAACACCAGGCCCACGCGTTGACCGGCAAAGCGCGCCGGGTGTTTGAGCAGCGCGGCCAGGCCAGCAGCACCGGCACCCTCCACCACGGTTTTTTCAATCTCCAACAGCATCAGACAAGCTTGCTCGATGTCGCCTTCGTCCACCAGCAGCATGTCAGCCACCCGCTGGGCCACGATCTGCCGGGTGATCTGGCCGGGCTGGCCCACGGCAATGCCCTCGGCAATCGTGTTGGCGCCTTGTGGGTGGTTGCTGCCGGTGAACAGGTTGACCATCGCCGGGAAGCGGCTGGTCTGCACGCCGATCACCCGCAGGCCGGGTTGCAGCGCGGCCACGGCGGTGGCAATGCCGCTGATCAGCCCACCACCGCCCACCGCAATCACCAGCATGTCCAGGTCGGGCTGCAGCCGCAGCATCTCCAGCGCCACCGTGCCCTGGCCGGCGATCACCAGCGGGTCGTCAAACGGGTGGATGAAGGTCAGGCCCTGGGCGGCTGCCAGCGCCAGCGCGTGGTCGCGCGCTGCATCAAAACCATCACCGTGCAGCAGCACCTCGGCACCAAAACCCCGTGTGCGCTCCACCTTGACCATGGGCGTGAGCACCGGCATCACGATGACCGCACGCAGCCCCAGCCGCTGGGCATGGTGGGCCACACCCTGGGCATGGTTGCCGGCCGATGCGGCGATCACACCTTTGGTCGGTACGCCCGATTCCAGCAGCGCCGCCAGCTTGTTGAGCGCGCCCCGCTCTTTGAACGACGCGGTGAACTGCAGGTTCTCGAACTTGAGAAACACCTGCGCACCGGTGAGCTGCGACAGGGTTTTGGACTCGACAAACGGCGTGTCCAGCACATGACCAGCCAGCCGCTTGGCGGCGGCCTGGATGTCGGCCAGCGTGACCGATGCCGGCTGCATGCTGGGTGGCAAGCGGTGCCGCTGAACGCGGCTCAGGCGGTACCGCCTACCGTGAGGCCGTCGATGCGCAGCGTCGGCTGGCCCACACCCACCGGCACGCTCTGGCCCTCTTTGCCACACACGCCCACACCGCTGTCCAGCGCCAAATCGTTGCCGATCATCTTGACGCGGGTGAGCGAATCGGGCCCATTGCCGATGATGGTCGCGCCTTTGACCGGGTAGAGGATCTTGCCGTTTTCTACCCAATACGCCTCACTGGCCGAAAACACAAACTTGCCGCTGGTGATGTCCACCTGGCCACCACCAAAGTTGGTGGCGTACAGCCCGCGCTTGATGCTGGCCACGATTTCGTCTTTGGTCTTGTCGCCGTTCAGCATGTAGGTGTTGGTCATGCGCGGCATGGGCACATGGGCATAACTCTCACGCCGGCCGTTGCCGGTGGGTTTGACACCCATCAGCCGGGCATTCATCGAGTCCTGGATGTAGCCCTTGAGGATGCCGTCTTCAATCAACACGTTGCGCTGGCTTGCGTGGCCTTCATCGTCCACGTTGAGTGATCCGCGCCGGTCGGGCAGGGTGCCGTCATCCAGCACCGTCACGCCCTTGGCCGCCACCCGCTGGCCAATGCGGCCGGCAAAGGCCGACGAGCCCTTGCGGTTGAAGTCACCTTCCAGGCCGTGGCCAATGGCCTCGTGCAGCAGCACACCGGGCCAGCCCGGCCCCAACACCACCGTCATCTCGCCGGCCGGTGCCGGGCGCGAATCGAGGTTGGTGAGTGCGGCATTCACAGCCTGGTCCACATACAGCGTGAGTTGCTCGTCCTGAAAGTAGCCCAGCCCAAAGCGGCCACCACCACCACCCGAGCCCACCTCGCGCCGGCCGTTGGATTCGGCGATCACGGTGATGGACAAGCGCACCAGCGGCCGCACGTCTGCTGCGCGGGTGCCGTCAGCCCGGGCCACCAGCACCACGTCGTATTCAGCGGCCACACCGGCCATCACCTGCACCACACGTGGGTCACGGGCGCGGGCCATCTTCTCGATCTTTTCCAGCAGCGCCACTTTTTGCGCGCTGTCCAGCGTGCCAATCGGGTCGGTGGGCTGGTACAGCGCGCGACTGGTGGCAATGCGCGGCGCGCGGGCCAGCTTGACGCGTTTGCTCTGGCCGGCGGCGGCAATGCTGCGCACGGTGCGGGCGGCGTCCAGCAGGGCGGCCTCAGAGATATCGTCAGAGTAGGCAAAGGCGGTTTTTTCACCCGCCACCGCGCGCACGCCCACACCTTGGTCAATGCTGAAGCTGCCGCTTTTGACAATGCCTTCTTCCAGGCTCCAGCCTTCATGGCGGGTGATCTGGAAGTAGAGGTCAGCGTCGTCGATGCGGTGTTCGCCAATCAGCGCCAGTGCGCCGCTCAGCTTGGCCTCGTCCAGACCGAAGGGATCGATCAGCAATTGCTGGGCGATGGCGAGACGTTCGAGGGTGGGTTCGCGCGAGATCATTCTTATATTGTAGGTTTGGGGGCTTGCCCTGCGGGGCGGCTGGTTTCAGCGCAACTTGCACACAACTTTGCACGGCGCGGCGTCCACAGGCTGGGGCTGGCAGGCGTTGTACTGGGGCGCACCGGGCCCGGGGCACTTTGTTTGATTCCACTGCCTGTCCAACCTGCCTGCGAGACCAACACCATGTTCCCCAGCTTCAAGACTGTCCTGTCCGCTGTTGCTTTGTCGGTTGCGGCCCTGACCGCCCAGGCCCAGCCTGCGGCCAATCCCATGGCCACCCCCCGGGTGGACGCCCGCGAGGCGCGCCAGCAAGAGCGCATTGCGCAGGGCGCCGCGTCCGGTGCGTTGACGCCGCATGAGCGCCATCACCTGCAGCATGAGCAACGTGCCATCCACCGCGCCGAGCGCCATGCCAAGGCCGACGGCCGGGTGACACCGGCCGAGCGTCGCCACTTGGCGCACCTGCAACACCGCGCCAGCCACCACATCCACCACCAGAAGCACAACGCCCAGACCCGCGTGCATGGGCTGGTGGTGGCGCCTCGCTGAGCCTTGCGTGTGGCGTGATGCGGATGGCGTGATGCGCGCGCCGTGTTGCGGCGGCCCGGCCTCAGGCCGGGTCGGCGTTGCCGGGTTCGTCGTTTGGTTCGGGGTCTGGTTCGGCGTCTGGTTCGCCCGCATCCGCCTGCCGCCGTAAGGCCAGCGCCCGCTCATACAGCGCGTTACGTGGTGCGCCGCTCAGCTCGGCCGCCAAGGCCACCGCTTGTTTCAGCGGCAACTCACGCAGCAGCGGGGCCAATACGCGCGCTGCCTCGGCGCTCAGGCCATCGGCGCCGGGCTGCACCACCACCACCGGCAGGGCGTGCAGCACCAGCACAAACTCACCCCGGCTGCGGTTGTCGTCTGCGACCAGCCAGCCGGGCAACCCGGCCGCCGGCAGCGTGGTGATGCTCTCGAACTGTTTGGTCAGCTCGCGACACAGCGTGATGCGGCGTTGTGGTGCAGCCTCGGCCAAACCCGCCAGCAGCGACGCGATGCGGTGCGGCGCTTCAAACAGCACTTGGCAGCCGGGTGCGGCGGCCACCACCAGCAGCGCGCTGCGCCGGTCCTGCCCCTTGCCTGGCAGAAAGCCGACGAATGCAAACCCATTCCCCAGCACATCCCCGGCCGCGCTGAGTGCGGCCACCGCGCTGCTGGCGCCCGGGATGGGCAACACCCGGTGGCCGGCCGCCGCAACCGCTGCCACCAGCACCGCGCCGGGGTCGGATACCGCAGGGGTGCCGGCGTCACTGGCATAGGCCACCCGCTGGCCTTGGGCCAGGCGGCTGATCACGCCAGCGGCGGCGCTGTGCTCGTTGTGCTGGTGCAGCGCCAGCAGGGGCTTGTCCAGCCCCAGGTGGCGCAGCAACTGGCCGGTGACGCGGGTGTCCTCACACGCCACCGCGTCCACCAGGCCGAGGATGTAAACCGCGCGCAGCGTGATGTCGGCCAGGTTGCCGATGGGCGTGGCCACCACATACAGTGCGCCGGCCGGGTGGTGCTGGCCGCCGGTGGCAGCGGCAGCGGCCTGTTGCAGCAGGAGGGGGGC
>JAYVLI010000411.1:0-3964 GCA_043759535.1 Betaproteobacteria bacterium
TTTGCGCTGGACGGTGAGCCCGACCCGTGGTTTGAGTTTGACAAAGCGGCGGTGGATACGCGGCAGTTCATCCCGCTGCAGCCGGCTTGAGTGGCGACACGATGAGCACCCCCATGACCACAACGCACACCCCCGATTGGAAACCGATCTGCCTGGTCTCCGACATCCCCGCCCTGGGCGCCCGCCGCGTACAGCGCGCACAAGGCCTGCCGCTGGCGCTGTTCCGCACCGCTGACGACCAGGTGTTTGCGCTGTTGGATCGCTGCCCGCACAAGGCCGGCCAATTGAGTCAGGGCATGGTGTTTGGCCACAGCGTGGCCTGCCCGCTGCACAACTGGACCATCCAATTGGCCGACGGCCAGGCCGCCGCGCCCGATGAAGGCTGCACCCCCAGCTTTGCCTGCAAGGTGGAGGGTGAGCAGGTGCTGCTGAGCGCCACCGAACTGGCCAGCAAGGCACTGGATTTGACCGCAGCAAGCGCCGGCCCTTGCAGCCGCACGGCGCTGGCTTGACTGCAGTCACCGCAGTCCGTCGCCCGCTTTTTTTGACCACAACAGGAATTTGCAATGGCCTACCTCGTCCCTTCAGAGTTTGTTGTCAAGATGGTGGATGCTGGCGAATCCAAGATCTTCATGTCCACCCGCGACACACTGATCCGCGCCTTCATGGCCGGCGCCATCCTCGCCCTGGCGGCGGTGTTTGCCGTTACTGTCACCGTGCAAACCGGTTACCCCATCATTGGCGCTATTCTGTTTCCGGTGGGCTTTTGCATGCTGTATTTGTTGGGCTTTGATTTGCTCACCGGTGTGTTTGTGCTCACCCCACTGGCCTGGTTGGACAAGCGGCCGGGTGTCACCATCAAAGGCATCTTGCGCAACTGGGGCCTGGTGTTTGTGGGTAACTTTGCGGGTGCTTTTACCGTGGCGCTGCTGATGGCGGTCATCTTCACCTTTGGCTTCTCCACCACGCCAGACAAAGTGGGCGTGATCATTGCCGGCATTGGCGAGAAGCGCACCCTGGGCTATGCGCAATACGGTGCGGCTGGCATGGCCACCATCTTCATCCGTGCCATGCTGTGCAACTGGATGGTGTCCACCGGTGTGGTGGGCGCCATGATCTCCACCACCGTGGGTGGCAAGGTGATTGCCATGTGGATGCCCATCATGGTGTTCTTTGGCATGACGTTTGAGCACTCCATTGTCAACATGTTCTTGTTTCCGTCGGCCATGCTGATGGGTGGCAAGTTCTCCATCATGGATTACCTGATCTGGAATGAGATTCCGGTGGTGCTGGGCAACCTGGTGGGCGGGTTGGCCTTTACTGGCCTGACGCTGTATGCCACCCACGTCAAGACCGCACCCAAACGCAGCCTGCGCTGAACGATTGACAAAACGCCAAGCGCAATGACATTGCCGCAATGACAATGCCGCCATGAACACGGCCAGCGGCTTGCAGGTGTCTGTCGGGCAATACAGCGACAAGGGCCGCAAAGACATCAACCAGGATTTCCACGGTGCCTGCATTCCAAAGTCGCCGCAGTTGGCGTCCAAAGGCATTGCGGTGGCGCTTGCCGACGGCATCAGCAGCAGTGCGGTCAGCCAAGTGGCCAGCCAATCGGCGGTCACCAGCTTTTTGGATGATTACTACTGCACGTCCGATGCGTGGAGCGTCAAACGCTCGGCGCAACGGGTGCTGGCGGCCACCAACTCCTGGTTGCATGCGCAAAACCAGAAGAGCCAGTTCCGGTTTGACAAAGACCGGGGCTATGTCTGCACTTTCAGTGCGCTGGTGATCAAGTCAGCCACTGCGCATGTATTCCATGTGGGTGATACCCGCATTTACCGGCTACACGGTGCCGACACGGCCAGTGGCCACGCCCCGGCGCTGGAGCAATTGACAGCAGACCACCGCGTCTGGGCCTCACACGAGCAAAGTTATCTGGGCCGTGCGCTGGGCATCACTGCCCAGCTGGAAATTGATTACCTGGCGCTGCCGGTGGAGCAGGGCGATGTGTTCATCCTGGCCACTGACGGTGTGTATGAACACACTGACGCGTTGTGCATCAGCAATGCCATCCAGACCCATACGCATGTGCAAGAGAATGCATTGGACCAAGCCGCGCGAGCCATCGTGCAAGAGGCCTACCGGCGCGGCAGCAGCGACAACCTGACCGTGCAAATTGTGCGGGTGGACGCAGTGCTGAGCCAAGACAGTGCTGAAGTGCAGCAGCAGCGTGCCGGTCTGCCGCTACCGCCTATTTTTGAGGCCAGGGCTGTATTTGACGGCTACCAGATCCTGCGTGAGTTGCGCGCCAGCAGCCGCAGCCATGTCTATCTGGCCATTGACACCGACACGCAACAACAGGTGGTGATCAAGACACCGTCGATTGACCTGCAGGGCGATGCGGCTTACCTCGACCGCTTCATGCTGGACGAATGGGTGGCGCGCCGCATCCACAGCGCCCATGTGTTGAAAGCCTTTGCCGCCACCCGCAAGCGCCGCGCTTTGTATGTGGTGATGGAGTTCATTGACGGCCAGACCCTGACCCAATGGATGATCGACCACCCCAAGCCCGACCTGGAGGCAGTGCGCGCAATCGTTGAGCAAATTGCCAAGGGCTTGCTGGCGTTTCACCGGATGGAGATGCTGCACCAGGATTTGCGGCCTGAAAACATCATGATCGACCGCAGCGGCACGGTGAAGATCATTGATTTTGGATCGACACATGTTGCCGGGCTGGCAGACAGCACTACCACATCCGGTGGCCCCGACATGCTGGGTACGCTGCAATACACCGCACCCGAGTATTTTGTGGGTGAGGCGGCCACGCCCAGCGCTGATTTGTTTTCACTCGGCGTGATCACCTACCAGATGCTGACCGGCCGTCTGCCCTATGGCACGCAAGTGGCCAACAGCCGCACCAAGGCCGCTCAGAACAAGCTGGTGTATGCCAGTGCGCTGGACGCGCAACGCGCCATCCCCGCGTGGATGGACGGTGTGCTGCAGCGGGCCGTTCACCCCAACCCACTGAAGCGCTATGAGGCGCTGTCCGAGTTCACCCACGACCTGCGCCACCCCAACGTGGCGTTTTTGAACAAGGCCAGGCCGGCGCTGATTGCGCGCAATCCGCTGTTGTTCTGGCGTGGCTTGGCGTGTGTGCTGGCGCTGCTGGTGGTGGTGTTGCTGGGGGTGATCATGTCGCTCAAATAGCGCGTTAGGGATTAAACCGGTCTGCCAGCCCAGCCCAACACCCAGCGTAATTGGCGTCCAGCGCATCGCCGTGCAGCGCAAAGTCGGTCAGGTGAAAGCGCCAGCGGCTCTCGAACATGAAGGCCAGGGTGTTGTCCAGCTTGTGCGGTGCCAGGGTGTTGTGGCTGGCCTTGTCAAACGCGTCGGTATCGGGGCCATGCGGCACCATGCTGTTGTGCAGGCTGCAGCCACCGGGCTTGAAGCCCTCAGGTTTGGCGTCGTACTGGCCCTGCACCAGGCCCATGAATTCAGCCATCACATTGCGGTGGTACCAGGGCGGGCGGAAGGTGTCCTCGGCCACCAGCCAGCGCGGCGGGAAGATCACAAAATCGCAGTTGGCCGTGCCCGGTGTGTCGGTGGGTGATGTGAGCACGGTGAAGATGCTGGGGTCCGGGTGGTCAAAGCTGATGGACCCAATGGTCATGAAGTGCGCGGTGTTGTACTTCAGCGGTGCCAGCGTGCCGTGCCAGGCCACCACATTGAAGGGTGTGCCGGCGCTGCGGGTGCGCCACAAGGCACCACCGTATTTTTTGACGATCTCATAGCCACCGGCTTGGGTCTCAAACGCCGCCACCGGTGCCTGGAAGTCCCGCGCATTGGCCAGCCCGTTGCTGCCGATGGGGCCCAGCTCGGGCAGGCGGAAGGGCGCGCCATAGTTCTCACACACATAACCCCGGCTTGGGGCCTGCACCGCCACTTTGAACAGCAGGCCACG
>JAYVLI010000412.1:0-3148 GCA_043759535.1 Betaproteobacteria bacterium
TCAGGCGTCAGCCTTGGTCTTGAAGATCTTGCGCCCACGGTAAAAACCGGTGGGGCTGATGTGGTGGCGCAGATGCACTTCACCGGTGGTGGGCTCAATGGCAGTGCCCGGGGTCACCAGGGCATTGTGTGAGCGGTGCATGCCGCGCTTGGAAGGCGACTTTTTGTTCTGCTGAACGGCCATGAAAATTCTCCTGAAACTTGCGCTGGATTGGCGCTGAACTTGCGCCGAACCGGCGGATTGCGAATTGACTGACGGGCTGACCGCCGGAACCCATGCTGGCTTTGCCGGCGGATTCACTGGCAGCCGCTGCGCACAGCAAGCTAATCGGCTGCCCACGTCAAAACGCCAATGAGTATAGCGCGCCGACGCCGGCCCGGCGGGCAGGTTTCAGCTGCCACCCTTCTTGAGCGCTGCCAGCACGGCAAACGGATTGGGCTTGGCGGGCAGGTCATCCACCGCTGGCGGTGGCTGCTGCGCAGAGACGCCGCCCACCAGCGCACCGTCACCCTCATCAGCATCGGTATCGGAATCGGCCTCAAGCCGCACCGGCACCGGCAGCGGCTGTGGGCACACACCATGCCGCGGCACCAGCGGCAGGCCCAGCAGCAGCTCGTCCTCCACCAGCTCACGCAAGCTCATCCAGCGACTCAAGGCCAGCACGTCGTCGTCGCTGTCGGCGTCCAGGGCCTCGGCCTGGGCCTCGCCCTGCACAAAACGCAGGCGCCGGTCCAGAGACAGCGGTGCTGACATCGGCTGCAGGCAGCGTTGGCAGGTCAGCCACACCGGTGCCTGGGCCTGCAGCGTCAACCACAGCTCGGGTTCGCCCACAGGCACCACACGCCGCTCACCCTGGGCCTGCCAGGCGACAGCGGGCAACTCACTGTCGTGCGGCGCGGTTTGCAGCTCGGCCAGCCGGGACAAGGACGCCCCCGGCCAGGTGCCAGACAGCACGCTGCCCTCTGCAGCAAAAGCAGCCATGTCCAGGCGCAGCGGGTCGTGTCGCGGGGGTCTCATACAGCCAGTGTACGGTGCTGCAATGGGACAATCTTGGCCATGCCAAGCACCCTCGCCCCCAATCCGCCTGCGCTGATCCTGGCCTCCACCTCGCCCTACCGGCGTGCGTTGCTGCAGCGGCTGCGGCTGCCGTTTGACTGCATTGCGCCGCAGGTGGATGAGACACCGCGCCCTGGTGAATTGGCCGGCGCACTGGCCCAGCGCCTGGCGCTGGAGAAGGCGCACGCGGTGGCCGCCCAACACCCCAGCGCGGTGGTGATTGGCGCTGACCAGGTGGCCGAGCTGGACGGTGTGGCCATCGGCAAACCCGGCAACCACGCCAATGCCGTGGCGCAATTGCAGGCCATGCGCGGGCGCAGCGTGTTGTTCCACACCGCCGTGGCGGTGGTGCAGCAGCACACCGGTTTTGCGCAGAGCGCGCTGGCTGTGGTGCAAGTGCAGTTCAGGCCGCTGGACGATGCGCAGATTGAGCGTTATCTGCGTGCCGAGACGCCGTATGACTGCGCCGGCAGCGCCAAATGTGAGGGCCTGGGCATCAGCCTGCTGACCGCCATCCACAGCGACGACCCGACCGCGCTGATCGGCCTGCCGCTGATCCACACCTGCACGCTGCTGGGCCTGGCCGGTATCCACATTCTGGGACAAGCCGCTTGACCGCGCCGCGTGGCACGCTGGTGCTGGTGCCCAACACACTGGACCTGGGCACCGGCTGTGAGGTGGATTTGCAGGACGTGCTGCCGCTGGCAGTGATCCAGCGCGCCGCCACGCTGGGCCACTGGGTGGCCGAGAGCGCCAAGACCACGCGGGCGCTGCTCAAGCGGGTGGACAAGCTGGTGCCATTGGCGCAGCCGCTGCAGCAGATCCAGATCACCGAGCTGCCACGGCCCGCCAAGGGCAACGGTGACGGCAGCGGCCGCAAGCCACCCACCGCGCCTGACTTGCGCCCGCTGCTGGCCGCTGCGCTGGCCGGGCACGATGTGGGCCTGTTGTCCGAAGCCGGCCTGCCCGGTGTGGCCGACCCCGGCGCGGCGCTGGTGCAAGCCGCCCACGCCCTGGGCATCACCGTGCAGCCGATGGCCGGGCCCAGTTCACTGCTGCTGGCGCTGGCCGCCAGTGGCTTGAATGGCCAGAGCTTTGCGTTTGTCGGCTACCTGCCGGTGGAGGCCACAGCGCGCGCCGCCCGCATCCGCGAGTTGGACGCTTTGTCGCGCCGCCAGGGCCAGACCCAGATCGCCATCGAGACGCCCTACCGCAACGACGCCTTGCTCAAGGCGCTGGCCGAGCATTTGCAGCCCGGCACACGCTTGTCTGTGGCCAGTGGACTGACCTTGCCCGGCGGGCGTTGTGAAACCCGCAGCGCGCAGCAGTGGTGCGCCAACCCGGGGGCGGCGCTGGGCGGCCGCTTGCCGGCAGTGTTTTTGTGGTTGGCGGGCTGAGCTGGCTGCAGCAACTCGCCGCACCAGCCACCGGCAATCTCAGATCTTGCCGCCGCCCAGCAGCGATCCCACCTTGCGTCTGCTGCGGATGTTGGGCGACAAACCACGCACCGGCATGACGGCCGCAGTTTTTTGCTCCCAAGCCGGCTTGTCAGCGGACAGTGCGGCCGGCTCATAAGGCTTGTCAAAAAATGGGTCAAGCGCCACGGGGGTTGGTGCAAAGCTGCGGCGCGGGCGGTCGTTGTCGCGGCCCTCACGCGGCTCGCGCGGTTCACGGGGGTAACGCTCAGGCTCACGCGCAAAACGCTCCACATCACGCGGTGCGCGCTCAGCGACGGGGCTGGTTGCGGCAGCGCTTGCCCGCTCGTCCGCGCGGTCATGGGCACCATCACCAACCACCTCGCGCGCCCGATAAGGCGCACGGCGTGGCCGGTCATCCACCAGCTCAAACGGCTCCAATTCGATCTTTTTCTTGATCAACCGCTCAATGTCGCCCACCAGGCGGGCGTCGTCGCGGTCCACCAGCGTGACAGCGAGCCCGGACGCCCCGGCCCGGCCGGTGCGGCCGATGCGGTGTACATAGTCTTCAGCGTTGAAGGGCACGTCGAAGTTGAAGACCGCCGGCAAGTCGGCGATGTCCAGCCCACGCGCGGCCACATCGGTGGCCACCAGCAACTCCACCTCGCCCCGCTTGA
>JAYVLI010000413.1:0-3332 GCA_043759535.1 Betaproteobacteria bacterium
CCACCGTTGGCGTGCCATCAGCGCAGGCCGCGCCCACGCTGATCTGCTGGCCAACCTGCGCCAATGACAAACAATCGGCGCCCAGTTCAAACCGCACCCCTTCGGCCTCCAGAATGGCGCGCACGCCGTCGGCCACGTCCGCGTCCTCAAGCGGCAACAGGCGTGCAGCGCGCTCCACCACGGTCACTGCCGCGCCGAAGCGCCGCATCATTTGCGCAAACTCCAGGCCGATGTAGCTGCCGCCCACGATGACCAGGTGCTCGGGCACGCTGCCCAGGTCCATCACAGACACGTTGTCCAGCGTGGGCACCGTGTCCATGCCTTGCAAGTCAGGCCGCAGCGCACGGCCGCCCGCATTGATGAAGACGCGCGGCGCGGTCAGCTGCCGGCCGTTGACAGCCACCGTGGCGGGCGCCACAAAGCGGGCGTCGCCCACCACCACCTCGGTATGAGGCAGGCCCCGCATCCAGGCCTCCACGGCCTGGCGTGACTGCAGCACCAACGCGTCCTTGCGGGCCTTGACCCGGGCCATGTTGACGCGGATGTCACCGCTCTCAAAACCAAACTCCGCCCCCCGCTGGGCCTGGCGCACTGCCCGCGCACTGGCCACCAGGGTCTTGGTGGGCACACAGCCCACGTTGACGCAGGTGCCACCAAAGTGCTGGCGCTCAATCACCGCCGTGCGCAAGCCCTCTTTGGCGCAACGCGCGGCAAGTGCCGGGCCGGCCTGGCCGGCACCGATCACGATGGCATCAAACAGTTCTGGCGGCATGGCTGGGCCTTTGTTGGGGGTTGTTGCGGTGGCTGCACAGGTGCTGTGGGCCAGTGCGGGTTGCAGTGTCGCGTTGCAACCCGTTGCGGTCCATCCGGCCAGCCCTGGGGTGCGAGACTGTTGGCAGCCACAACCCGCAGACCTGGAGTCTCCATGCGCTGTTTGCTTGCCGTCGCCGCCTGCCTGGTGACCCTTGCCTGTGCCGTGGCACCCGCGCACGCCCAGGACTGCACGGCCCCGGGCACGCAGGCCGAGATGGCCCGCTGCGCCTTTGCCGACTTCGAGGCCGCCGGTGCAACGCAAGACGCCGCACTGCGCGCTGCCAACCAGCGCCTGCCCAAGGCGCAGCAGCCGGCCTTGCGCAAGGCGCAGCGTGCCTACCTGGCCTTTGCCGCTGCCCAGTGCGATCTGGAGGCGGCGGGCGCTGCAGGCGGCAGCGTGCAGCAGATGGTGCGCTGGCAGTGCATGGCGCGGCTGACCCGGGCGCGTGCGGCAGCGCTGCACAAGCTCGCCACCTGCCCCGAGGGCGACCTGGCCTGCGCCGGGAGAACACCATGACGCCCGCCCGCTGGCCCAACATGCTGGCGCTACAGCTCGCGGCACGGCAAGCCGTGTTGCTGGCCGTGCTGCTGACGCTGGCGGCGCCACACGCCCACGCGGCGCCGCAGGCAGACACCGCGCTCGGCCGTGTCGCCGGCACCCAGGATGGTGAGCTTGCCATCTTCAAGGGCCTGCCGTATGCCACGCCGCCAGTGGGCGCGCTGCGCTGGACGCCACCACGGCCGGCCATGCCGTGGACCGGCACGCGGGACGCCACCCGCTTTGGCCTGGCCTGCGCGCAACAGCCCGGCATGTCGCTGGAAAACGGGGGCGATGTCGGCCCGCAGGGCGAAGACTGCCTGACGCTCAGCATCTGGAGCGCCGACCCGCAACCCGCAGCCCGGCGCCCGGTGCTGGTGTGGCTGCACGGCGGCGCCTATCTCTTTGGCGCCGGCAGCCTGAGCCTGTACGACGGCAGCGCGCTGGCGCGCCACGGCCTGGTGGTGGTGACGGTGAATTACCGCCTCGGCGCACTGGGCTTTTTTGCCCATCCGGCGCTGGCGCGCGAAGGCCAGGCCATGAACTTCGGGCTGCTGGACCAGATCGCAGCGCTGCGCTGGGTGCAGCAAAACATTGCTGCCTTCGGCGGCGATCCAACGCAGGTCACGCTGGCCGGCCAATCGGCGGGGGCGCAGAGTGTGCTGTCGCTGATGGCCTCGCCGCCGGCGCGCGGGCTGTTCCACCGCGCCATCGCGCAAAGCCCTTATGGCCTGCCCAGCCACACCCGTGCCAAGGCGCGCGACACCGCAGCCCGCCAAGCCGACGCGCTGGGGCTGCCCAGCGCACGCGCCAGCGCCGCCGCGCTGCGCGCGCTGCCGGCCGAACGGCTGGCCACCCTGATGGGCCCCGGCCTCAGCCTGGCGCCCAGCCCGATCGTGGGTGATGCTGCGCTGCCCACCAGCATCCTGCGGGCCTTCCAGCGGGGCCAGCAGGCGCCAGTGCCACTGTTGATCGGCAGCAACAGCGACGAGGCGACCGTGGTGCGGGCATTCGGTATCGAGCCCGCGCAACTGGTCACCAAGCTCGGCGCCGCCAAGCTGCTGGTCCAGGGCCAGTACCCTGGCGTGACCGACCCGGCCGAACTTGGCCGGCAGGTGGCGCGCGACGCCGCATTCACTGCCTTTGCCCGCCGCATTGCCGTGCTGCAAGCGCCAAAGGCGCCAACCTGGCGCTACTACTTTGGCCACATTGCCGAGGGCGCGCGCACGCAGCAGCCCGGTGTGGGCCACGGCGGTGAAATCCCGGCCGTCTTCGGCACCAGCGCGTTGTGCCAGTGCCTGGGGGCAACGCCAACAGCGGCAGACACAGCGCTGTATGACGAGGTGCAAGCCCGCTGGGCGGCGTTTGCGCTCGGCGGCCAGCCCGACGTGCCGGGCGCCCCGGCCTGGCCGCGCGACGGCAGACTGCACAGCATGGTGATGGTGTTTGATGGCCAAGCCCAGGCCACACCCGGGTTCATGCGCCAGCGGCTGGATGCTTTCATCCTGGCGGCACGCGTGCTGGCACGCTGAGCTGCTGGACCGCTGAGCGGTTGTGCGGTGGCAATGGCAGTGGCTGGACGTTGTGTGGCGGCGGCTGGCCGCGCAGCCCAGCTTGAGCGGCTGCGCGGTCCCAGCAGCCTGAGCGCCCGGCCCGCCTCACCTACCATCCCTGGTCAATGTCCGAACCGACCCCAATCTCAGCGCCCGGCGCACCCGACCTGCCGGCCCACACGCCCATGATGCAGCAGTACCTTGGCATCAAGGCCGGCTTTCCGGACACGCTGGTGTTCTACCGGATGGGTGATTTTTACGAGCTGTTTTTTGACGACGCCCGCAAGGCCAACCGCTTGCTCGACATCACCCTGACCAGCCGGGGCCAAAGCGCCGGTGAGCCGGTGGTGATGGCCGGTGTGCCGGTGCATTCGGTCGAGAACTACCTGGCGCGGCTGATCAAGCTGGGTGAGGCGGTGGCCATTGCC
>JAYVLI010000414.1:0-2811 GCA_043759535.1 Betaproteobacteria bacterium
CTTGGTTTCTTGTTCCAGACGCTTGACGATCACGCGGTCATGCAGGGGGCGAAGTTTCATGCGGTTCTCCTTGGAGGGGTTCACGTCAGCGGGGGTGGCTTGCGCACTGCAGGCACCCCAACACATGCGGGTTGGCCGATGCGGCGGTGCCGGATCGGTTGTTAGCACTCGCTGGTGATGAGTGCTAGCAGGAATTATAGGGGCGGCTTGGCGGGTTTCAAGAGGGTGCTGGTGCCGGATCAAGCGCGGGATCAGGCAGCACACCCAGCCGCCACAGCCACCCGCCACAGCCAGCCGCCACATCCAGCCGCCACATCCAGCCGTCACCCAGGCCAGGCGGCGGCTGTGGGCTCAAGCGCCGGCGGCGGGCGGCGCCAACTGCGCCAGGTAGTCCAGCGCCGGCAGGCTGGGCAGGAAAAAGTACTCACCACCCACCAGTTGAACATAGGTCTGCACGGTGGGGCGCAGGCGCAGCGGGCAGGCCGGCACGGTGAACCGGCCGGCGGGGCCCAGCAGCGGGTCGGTCTCGTTGAACAGGGTGGCAAAGCTGGGGTTGAGCAGCCAGTTTTGTTGGACAAACTCAAAGTGCCGCACCAGGTCACTGTTGAGCCCCATGAACAGCAAGCCGCGGTCCTGGCCGTCGTCTTGCCGCAGGTCGGCGATGTCAGGCCCGTATTTGCGGCCCCGGCGCAGGATGCGGTGGGCATTGGCCGACTTGAGCAGGTCGGGTGTGAATGACAGGTCGGGTGTTGCACCGTCGCGGGACGGCAGTGAATCGCGCGGGTTGGCGCGCCGGGTGTGGGCGCCCAGCGGGCAGCCCAGGCCGTGTGGGTCAGCCTGGGCAAAGCCCTGGTTGTTGGCGGGCTCATCACCCTGGCGTGGAAGCACCCCGTCGGGGGCCAGCAGGTCACCGTCCAGCGTGCGGCCGACGATGCGCTCGGCCAGCCAGCGGGCGTCGCGCGGTGCCTGGCCCGGCGCGGCCTGGCCCAGCGCGGGTGCGGCAGCGTCGAGTGAGCGCCAGAAGGCGGCCACATCCTGGCGCAGCTCACGCACCACCAGGTAGCTGCCGTGCAGGCCCAGGTTGCAAAAACCCTCAGGGGCGCCGCTGCTGGCCAGGTGGGTGCTGCCCGGGCTGCCGCTGGCCACGATGGGGCCGGGCGCCAGCTCACCATGCAGGTTGGGGTGGCCCAGCAAGATCTCACCCAGCGGCACCCCGTGCCAGTGGCGCTGGGCCTCGGCCTGCGGGCCGCTGGCGGGCAGGGTGGCATCACCGGTGGGCACCGGCTGCGACACACCATCGACAAAGCCAAAATGCTCACGCTGCACGCCTTGCGCGTCCACCCGCAGCGACAGGTTGCGGCGGTGGCTGATGTCGATGTGCCAGGCGCGCAGCAAGGCCTGCACCGGCGCCAGGCAGGCGGCCAGCGTGGCGTCATTGCTGGCATACACCAGCAGCACCGCATGCACGGTGATGGGCGTGGTGGGCGGCTGCTGGCTGGCGGACAACTGCGCATCGGGCAGGTTGGCGCTCCAGCGCGCACCGCCGGGGATGACGGTGCCCAGCGTGGCATCGCCGGTGGGCACATCCCCCAGCCGGCGCTGCCGGT
This sequence comes from Betaproteobacteria bacterium, assembly GCA_043759535.1. Lineage (GTDB taxonomy): Bacteria > Pseudomonadota > Gammaproteobacteria > Burkholderiales > Burkholderiaceae_C > Pseudaquabacterium. Next base: position 1,608 of record JAYVLI010000414.1, read on the forward strand.
CGGCCTGGTGCATGCCTTCACAAAACGGCTGCGAGAAGCTGGCCAGCACGGCCGGCGGCAAGCCCATCGCCGCCAGGCCGGAGGCGGTGAAGGCGATGGCTGCGGCTTGTGCATCGGCCTTGCTGCCGGTGGCGTCGGCGATGGGCAACAGGCTTTGCAGCGCGGCCAGCCAGGCCCCACCCGCACCGGACGGTAAGCGCAGCATCAAGGCCTCTGCCGCTGGCAGGTGGGCAAAGTGCGTGGCCACCAGGCCCTGGGTGAGAGCCGCCACACCGGGCTGCAGCTTCCAGCGGGTGGCGGAGGTGGACGGGGCGGGGGGCGGGGTGGTGGATGACGTGGACATGGCGTTCACAGGTCAATCGCCCAGCGTGCGGCCGCTGGCTCGCTCAGGCTGGCCTGGCGCAGGCCGGCGGCCAGGCGGGCCTGGCGCTCGATCTGGTTGACGGTGTACTGCTTGTAGGCCGAGAACCAGAAGCCGCTGTGGCTCATGGAGTGGCGGGCCCAGGCCTTGAACTTGCGCCCCTCGGTGGCGCCGCCCTGGCTCAGCCAGCGGGTGGGCGGAAAGCCCACGCCGTGGCACCAGGCCAGGGTCAGGCCCACGTGGGCTTTTTCAATGAAGTCGTCCAGATAGCTCTCCCAGCTGCCGTCGTAATTGCTGTGGAACATCAGCCGGCCGCCGTTGTCCAGCACCGCCCAGTGCGCAAAGTGGATGGTGCGCATGCTGGTCAGGTAGCCGTTGGTGGCGCTGACGCGCAGCACCAGGCCCAGTGCGCGCAGGGCCGTGCGGGCCAGCAGCATGCGCAGCACACCGGGCTTGAGGTGCACGATGCTGAGCATGTGGTTCTGGGTGATGAAGTCCTCCCCCCGTGCCATGGCGCGCAGCGCGGCGGCGTCTTGTGGTGGGGCGTCCTGGCTGGCGTCGCTGCGCTCCAGCTTGCGCAGCCGCCAGGCCAGCAGCGGCAGCGCCCCCACCAGGCCCAGCCCCAGGTAAAACAACCAGCGCCAGACCGGGCGGTGCGGCAGCACGGCGCCGCTGCTCAGCAGCACCCGGGTGGCCTGGGCCAGCGCCCAGCCCAGCAGCGCGGCCGCCAGCAACAGGCCCAGCACAAACGCGGCTGCACGCAGCACATCGGCCAGCCGCTCAGCCCGGGGGATGCGTGCCGGCGCGGCGCTGGCCAGCCAGCCAAACTGTGGCAGCAGCGCA
>JAYVLI010000415.1:0-12724 GCA_043759535.1 Betaproteobacteria bacterium
GCGCCAGCAGCGCGTTGATCGGCGCCTGGTGGCCCACCACACCGGGCGGGTGGGTGTAGAACATGCGGTTGGTGCGGTGGTTGACGGCAAAGCTCTGCAAGTCAATCAGCCACTGGCCGGAGGTGGTGTCGGTGATGCCAAATTCCTCGAATTCCTCAAAAGTGGCGTACTTGCCCAACGGGGTGACCGGTGAGGTCCACAGGTTGGTGCTGAGCCGGGCGCCATTGCGCCATGAGCGCAACAGGCCGTTGCCGATGTCGCCCACCAGGTACATGGCGACCACACCACGCGCCTCCATCCACTTGACAGCCCAGGCCGGCGTATTGCCCTGGGGCGACGAGTACTCGCGGATCTTGCGGCCGGTGACAGCCTCGATGGCGTTGAAGTTCTGCGTCAGCAGGTTGGTGCGGTCGGGCACGTTGGCCTCGTTGGCGTTCGCACCCCAAAAATCATGGATCCAGCCACCGTGCGAGCCCAGCTCATGGTCGGCCAACTTGCCGCTGCCGGTGCCCGCCGGGATGTTGCCGATGTTGCCCAGGCGTCTGACCAGTGCGCGTGCGTTGCTGTTGCCCGGCAGGTTCATGCCCTGCTTGTCGCCCACCCGGATCACATCGGGCCCGGCAGTGAAATGGATGGAGAACGGCCCGTGGTGCAGGATGGTGGTGCTGGCCAGCAGCAGCTTGGTGTCCACCGTCAGGTCATCACCATCGTCCACGTGCCAGTTGTAGATGAGCCCGCCCTTGGCGCGGGGCTGCACCGACATGGCGGCAATGCCCAGCTGCTCCCGCGCAAACTGGCCCAAAAAGCCGTGCAGCGGCGCGCTGTCTGAGCCAATGGCCTTGAAGTAGCCCAGCGGCAAATTGACAAACAACACCTGGCCGCTGCCGTAGGGCCGCAGGCCGGCCACCAGGCCATGCTCGGGTGACGACAACTGCACCGTGCCGGGGAAGCTGCCGGTGGTCACATAGCTGTAGTAGCTGAGCGGGCCGTAGGCATAACCGCTGATGGTGTGCAGCGCGGTGTCGGCACCGGCCAACACGGCGGCGGTGGCCACCGGCAGCGCGGCCAGCTCCACCGCTGTGACGCTGGTGGTGGTACCGCTGCTGGCGCCAGGAGATGTCATCAACATCGCGGCCACAGCGTCGGGCTTGCGTGCCACGCGGTCAAACAGGTGCATGTCACGCGCCCGGCTGGCGTTGAGGTTGCGCCGGCCATAGCGCAGCGCGCCGTCGGCCTCCAGCCCCAAACCCAGCAGTTTGCGCAAGGACATGTCACGCTTTTTGCGCAGGTTGGCCGAGCCGTCATCAATCGGCTGCGCCGCACGCGCCAGCACCAGCGGCGCCATGGCCTGGGCGGCACTGGGGTCAGCGGCGCTGGTGGCCACAAACGCGGTGGTGTTGGTCGCCAGTGCCAGGCTGGTCGGGGGGGTGTAGGGCAGGTACTTGCCGGGCGGCAGGCTCAGCGCGTCCAGCCGGCCCTGGGTGCCCACCACCGGGCCAAAACCCACCATCGTGCCAGCGCCCTGGCCGTTGTTCCACAGCACATATTCCACGCCCACCATGTCGGCAAAACGGGCGTTGCCGGTGAGGGGAAACGCACCGGCTGCGGTCAGCACACCGGCGTCATAGACCAGCATCAAATTGCCACCGGTGAAGGCGTATTGCTTGACCGCCGCCACCAGCGCGTCACTGGCGCGCAGGTGGGCGCTGTCGGGCACGATCAGGCCGGCAATGCGGGCTGCGGCCGTGCTGCCCATGGCCAGCAGGGCGGAGTCGGTGATCACCTCCATGCGCAAGCCTTCTTCGGCTGCACTATCGGTCCAGACCTGTACCTGCCAGCTCTTGGGGTCAGCGCCGTCAGGCACCAGCAGGGTCACCCGGTCACGCGGGGCGGCGGCCAGCACGCTGGCGCTGGTGAGTAAACCCAGCACGGCGCACATCGCAGCACACACCGCGCCCTGCCCCACAGCAGACAACTTGCCCATCACAGTTTTGCGCATTTCAATCACTCCTCATGTTTGGCATTCAGCACGGCCATGGCCGGCAAGTCGGCTGCGGTGCGTGCTTGCACCGCCGGCTGTGGGTCGGCCAACCACAGCAGCCACAACAAATCACCCACCTGGAAGGGCCAGGCAAACGGTGTTTTTGGGTCCATCCAGCGGGCCCGGACACGGGCCACCCAGACGCGGGCGCTGTCGTCATCCCCGGTGCAGGTGGCTGCCACCGCCACGGCGGGCCACCAGAAGCCCGCGGGGTCAACCGTGGTGCGGGCCCAGTGCGGCGGGCCGGCAGCGGCTGCAGTGACTGCAATGGCAGGGGTGGTGGTGGCTGGCACCGCCTTGGTGGCCGCCGCGCCTGGTGCCGCGCCTGGTGCTGGGCCTGGTGTGGTGCCTGGTGCGGTGCCTGGTGCCGCGCCTGGTGCCGCGCCACGCTGCCACGGCGCGATGGCGGTGCGCCAGGTGGCGCGGGCACGCTCAGCCGGCACACCGCCCACGCCCCACAGCAGCGGCCAGGCTTGGGCCACCGTGTCTGGGTACCAGTGGCGCGGCTGCGGTGCGCCAGACCCCAGGCTGACTTGCCACGCATTGGCGCTGGCCAGCCACAGGCGCTGGTGCAGGCTGGCCTCGGCCCGGTCGGCCAGGCCGTCGCTGTTGACGGCCGATGCCGGCTGGGCGTAGGCGTCGCGCTGCAAGCGGGCCCAGGCGCGCCAGCCAGCCACCACCTCCACGATGTCCATGGTGTAGACCACCGCATGGTCGGGCTTGGCGATGGTCAGGCCATCGGGCCCGCCCAGCGCGTTGAGGGTGGTGGCGGCGGCCTCCAGTGCCTGGCGCATGGCCGGGTCGCGAATCAGCATCACATCCCCACCGCGTGCCAGATAGGCCTCGGCCAGCAGCAGGGTGGTGGCCGCCGTGCTGTCATACGCATCCACCGCGCCGCACTGGGCCGGCGCCATGCCGGGTGGGCAGGTGGATTCGGCGTAGTCGTCGGCCCGCACCCAGTGGTCCAGCACCACACCGCGGCTGGCGCCGCCAGGGGCAATGTGGCTGGCCAACCAGCGCAACCAATTGGCGGCAAGCGGCAGAGCTTTGGGTGAAACACGCAGCGCACCCACCAGCCCCAGGTTCACCTGGTAGGCCGAGATCTGGTGCCAGCCGCGACCTTGGGCGTCCACATGGCCGGCGGAGTGGTGAGACCGCACGGCGCCGTGCGCGCTGCGCCCTGGGGCTTGCACGGCCAGGCGGGCCAGGGCGGCCAATGCGGCATCGCGGAAAGGGGCGTCCACCAACGCCGTGGGCGCGCAGGGGCTGCCGGTGAGCGGTGGTGCGCTGGGCGCCAGCGGGCCAGCGCTGATGGCGCTGCAGCCCAACAACAGCAGCAGGGCGGCGGCGGCCGGCTGGCGGAATGACGAGCGCAACGGCAGTGGCAGCAGGCGGCGTGTCATGCCAGACCCCCCACCACGTTGTCACTGCGGTCACCACCGTCGGCCGGGTCATGCCAGCTCATGGCCCAGCCATACAGCGCCACCAGGCCCAGGATGGGCACCATCACACCAAACAGCAGGTGCAGCAAGGGCATGGCCACAGCCCCCGACAACACCAGCATGGCGCCATGGGTGGCGTATTGCAGCGGTGCCAACACCGCCAGATACAGCAGGGTCAGGCCGGTCAGCGCCAGCCGCTGCCAGGTGGCAAACGGGAACAGGTAATAAGTACACAGGTGCAGCCAGGGCGACAGCAGCAGCAGCGCCCACGACTGGCGCAGCCCACCGCCCAGGTGGCTGATGGCCGAGTGCGGAAAGCTGCCCGGCCAGAGCGCAAAGTACAGCACCGACGCCGCATGGATCAACACCGCAAAGCGCAGCAGGTAGGCGCCGGGTTTGCCACTGTCGGGCAGCCAGCCGGCCAGCATCCACAAGGCTGCACAGGCCAGCGCGTGGGCGGCCAGCGCCACCCCGCCCGGGTCGGGCAGCAAGATGTCGATCAGCGGCACCGGCATGGCAAACAGGCCCAGGCCGGACATGTCAGGCGGCGCAAACTGGCCGGCCACGCCCAACTGCTGCATCCACCACACCAGTTGGCCACCCCAAAATTGCGCCAACAGCGGCTGCAGCAACGCCAGCAGGCCAGTAAAACCGCTGGCGATCAACACCCCCACGGCCAGCCGCTGCCACGGCAGCTGCAAGCTCCAGATGGAGCGGTGCGGCAGGATGGCGCCGCCCCGGTGGCCTTTGTGGCGGCCCCGCAGGTGGCGACGCAGCGCTGGCTGGGCCATGCTTTTCAGCACATGGGGCTTAGCCACGGTGCTTGACCCCTGGGCGCGCAACTGTTGAAGACATGTCGTGGCGGCGCTCAGAACTGCGCAAACAGGCCGGCACCCAGCGTCACGCGCCGGTAGCTGGGGTTGCCGTATTGCTCAGCCTGGGCGGTGAAGCCCCAGGTGGGCGCGATCCAACGCCGCCAGGTGACACCCACGCTGTGGCTGCGAAACTGCACCGGCACCGGGCCGGTGGTGGTGGCCAGGTAGGCCTCGCTGCCGGCGCTGATGCGGGCGCTGAGGTATTGCTCGCCATCACGCCCCACGGTGGCGCTGACAAACGGCATGGACGAATGCACCGTGCCGGGTTCGCTGACGTTGAGCGCAGTGCCGCCCTCCACCACCACATTGCCGGGCAGGTAGCCCACCAGCGCCAGGCGCAAGCCGCTGTCGTGGCGGCTGTTGTCAAACAAAGCTTTGTACAAGCCGACCCGGGTGACGATGTTGCGCGTGGCGCCCCAGCTGCGCGACAACTCGGCATCCACCCGCTGGTTGGCCCAGTTGGGCCCGCCGGTGCCCAAGGCCAGCGTGCCGGCGGCCACCCAGTCGGGTGACAGCACCGCCGTGTAGCCCAGCGCGGCCAGGCCGCCGTGTTTGTAGAACTTGTCTTCACTCAGCAGCTCGGCACGCAGCACGTCACCACCGGCGCGCACATAGGTGGCGCGCAGGTTGGCGGACGCGCCGTTGGGCTGGCCGTTGCTCAGGCGCGACTGGGTGCCCACCAGGTCCACCGTCAGCGGGGTGGCTTGGGAGGCAGTGAGCGGTGCGGTCTGGGCCTGCAGCGCTGCGCCGGACATCGACAGCACTGACGCAAACGCGGCCGCAGCCAGGCGGTGCAAGGTGGGCCGCAGCCGTTGTTGGGGTGTCATGGCGTGGGTCACAGGCAGGTCCGGGTTCAAAAAAGTGGAAAGGCGAACAAACAAAAACATCACAAGCCCAGGTCGCGTTGCAGCACGTCCACCACCCGGGCCGACGTGCTGCCGTCACCAAACGGGTTGATGGCGCGGCGCATCGCGTCCAGCGCCGGGGCGTCGGCCAGCAGGCGGCTGACGGTGGTTTGCACGTGGGCTTGGTCGGTGCCCACCAGCAGGCCGGCACCGGCTTCGATCAGCTCGGGCCGCTCGGTGGTGTTGCGCAGCACCAGCACCGGGGTGGACAAGGCTGCGCCCTCTTCCTGGATGCCGCCCGAATCGGTCAGCGCCAGGGTGCTGCGGCGCAAGCACCACAGCAGCGCCGGGTAGTCCAGCGGTGGGCACAGCAGCAAGCGGCCGCCCAGGTCACGCGCCAGCGCGCCCAGCTCGGCATGCACCGTGTCGCTGACGGCCGGGTTGCCATGCACCGGCCAGACCACCGCCAGATCGGGGTGCTGCAGCAACAGGCTGGCCACCGCGCGGGCGGTTTGCACGATGCCGTCACCCCAGTTCTCGCGCCGGTGGGCGGTGACGGTGATCAGGCGCCTGGGTGTGTTGGCTGCGGGCGTGTCAATCAAACGGCGCAGCGCGTCCAGTTCGGGCGGCAGCACGCTGCTGCCGGCGCCCAGCAGGGCGTCCAGCCGCTGGCTGCCGGCCAGGGCCGCGTCCACCGCCGTGTTGCCCACGGTGAACACTGCATCAGCACGGATGCCCTCACGCGCCAGGTTGGCTGCAGCACCAGCGGTGGGCGCAAAGTGCCAGTGCGCCAGGCGGGCGGTGAGTTCGCGGTTTTTTTCTTCCGGAAACGGCTCCCGCGGGATGTGCGTGCGCAGGCCGGCCTCGACATGGCCGATGGGCACGTCGTTGTAAAACGCCGCCTGCGCCGAGGCCAGGGTGCTGGTGGTGTCGCCATGCACCAGCACGGCGCTGGGCTTCAGCGCCTGGTACAGGTCAGACAAGCCCTCCAGCAACAGGCCGTTCAGGTGGGCCAGCGTGCCATTGCGGCGCTCCAGCGCCAGCGTGTGCTCGGGCGTGATGCCAAAAAACGTGTACAGCGTGTCGGCCATCTCGCGGTGCTGGCCGGTATGCACCCAGGCCACCGGCAGGCCACGCTGGCGCAGCGCGGCATACACCGGCGCCATCTTGATGATCTCGGGCCGGGTGCCCACCGAGATCAATACCGGGCCGCGTTGGGCTGGTGTGTTGGTGGTGTTGGCTGTGGTCATCAAAGTGTGCTCGGCAAAGTGGATGCAGCAGGGGCCGCTTGGGCAGACGCCAGGCTGGCGCCAGGCGCGGCAACGGCCAGGCCCAGCACCAGCCGGGCGGCGGGGCCGGCGATGACCCGCCAATACACACCGTCGCGGCTGACCTGGGCCGTGCCCTCCAGCACCTTGGGCTGGGCGTACCGTTGCGTTGGCAGCAGCCAGGTCATGTGGGCCAATGAATCAGCGTCAGTGGCCACCAATTGCAGGCCACCGGTCACGGCATGCACCTGCCACTGCACCTGCAACCGGTTGTTGGCAAAGTCGGCTTGCTGGGCCATGGTGGTCCAGCGCAGGCGCTCGGTGCCCACCAGTTGCTTGGTGTGCTCCAGCCACTGGCGGAAGGCTTGTGGGTACAGCGCAATGCCGGGCGGGTGGAAGTACACCAGCCGCACGGTGCGGTTGTCGGCGCAGTAGTCGGACACGTCTTTCAGCCAGGCGCTGATGTCGGCCTCACCCACTTGCTTGGCCGCTGCCTCTTCAAACGCGGCGTAGCTGCCATAGCTCAGCACCGGAAACGCCCACACATCGGTCGGGCCACGTTTGCCGTCCTGGTAGCTGCGGGTGGGCGCCATGCCGATGTCGCCGGTGAAGTAATAAGCCCGCACACCCCGCGCCCGCAGCCACGGTGTGACCCAGGCCGGGTGGTTGCCGGTGGGGGCTGAATACTCACGCACCGGCTTGCCGCTGGCGGTCCAGATGGCTTCGGAATTGCGCTCGATCAGCTGGGTGGACCTGGCAGGGTTCTGGGTGCTGATGAGGCGGCCAAACTCGTTGTGGATCCAGCCGCCGTGGCCACCCACTTCATCGCCCCGGTCGGCAAAACGCCGCACCCACTGCTGCATGTTGGTGTTGTGCGGCAGGTCCATGCCCAGGCCGTCACCGGGCACGTCCACATCCGGGCCAGCAGTCAGGTGGACCGAATACGGGCCTTGCTCAAACGCACCCAACTGGGCCAGCCGCTCCATCGCCGGCACGGCGGCGCCGGAGTCGATGTGCCAGTTCATGACCAGCGCACCACGCGCCTCGGGCATGGGGGAGAGCTGCGGCAACTGCGCCATGTTCTGCGCAAAAAAGCGCAAAAACTGGTGCAGGAACAAACCGTCCGTGCGCAGCTTCAGGTAGGTCAGCGGCATGTTGACAAACAACACTTCACCCTGGCCCAGGCGCTGCACGCCGGCCACCAGGCTGTCACCATCACCATGCATCAGACGCCGGCCGGTGTACTTGCCGTCGGTGGCAAACACCGGGTAACGCAGGCGGCCGTAGTGGTAGCCCACCACGGCCAGCTGCTCAGTGCTGGCCGGTGCGGGCTGGGCGCTGGTGAGCGGCCGCTCGCTGCCTTGGCGCATCAGCTTGCCGGGTGGCATGTGCAGCAGTGGCAAGGCGTCCGGGTCGACCCAGGCCACTTGCTCACGCAACATGCCCTCACCCAGCCCGCCGTACAACGCGAAGCGCACACCGGCCAGGCCGGACAGGCGCGACTGCTGCGGGTGGTAGCGGCCGTTCATGTCATTCACGCCCGCATCAAACACAAGCATCAGCCGGGCGCCGTCTTGCACCAGGCGGGTGACGCGGGCCAGCAGCGCGTCATTCATGCGGCGGTGCAGGGTGTCGGGCAGGATCAGCGCGGCGTCGCGCAGGTTGTTGCCTTCGCGCAGCAGTTGCGAGGCGCGCACCAGGTCCATCGGGAAACCGATCTCGGCCGCCGCGTCACGCCAGGCCAGCACCTGGGGGTCGTCGTCGCTGGCATCGTCAGGCAGCACCAGCGCCAGGCGGGTGAGCAGGGGTGGCGGGCTGTCGGCACGCGCGGCCACCCACCACAGCGTTGCTGCTGCGGCCACCAGCAGCAGCAGCGCCAGTGAGCGGCGCAGCAGCAGGCTGCTGAAGGCCCGCCGCCATGCGCTGGTTGCCACGGTGGCAGCGCCGGTCATGCGGCCGCCTTGTATTGGCGCGGCTGGCGCTGGCCGGGGCGGGGGTCAATCTGGGTTTCGGCCCACTCATCAAAGCCCAGGTCGGGCCGGCCGGCCGCGCCGATAAAGCGCTGCCGGGGCAGCTCATCGGCCACGCCATAACCCTGGGTGCGGCCGATGTCAGACGCCCAGATGGTGCCGTGGACCACCACACCCGGTGCCACCCGCACCCGGGGTGCGGCCACCGTGGCCAGGCGGCCAGGCGCACCCACCACGCAGCCGGCGCCCAGCACGATCTCGGTTTCTGACAACAACGAGCCGCCGACGATGCAGTTGGGCCCCAGCTCAATACGGCCCTCCACCACCGCGTTGCCGGTGAGCTGACAACCGGCATCGGCCTCCAGATCGCCATGCACCTTGAGGCTGCCGTCGGTGGTGCAGCGCGGGCCCATCACCAAATCGGCGCGGCACACCAGGTCACCCTGCCAGGCGGTACCGCCCAAAATCTCCAGCGGCTCGTCGCAGGTGCCGCGTTGCGCAATGTCGTTCCACACCACCGGCTCGGGCAGGCCGGCCTGCAGCACCGGCAGCGGCCGGCTGGACGCCACTTGCGCCCGCGCCGGGTCGGTGTTGAAGCACACCACCGGCGCATGCAGCAGCAAAAACGTGGCCGGGCCCCACAGGGTGATGCGCTCATCGGCACTGACCCGGCCCGCCAACTGGCAGCCGCTGTGCACATCCACCGTGCGGCCATGGGCCCAGCGCAGCAGCGTGGCGCAGTTGGCCAGGTTGAGCCGCTCACCGGCCCACAGTCCGCGGTACACCTCATTGGGTGCGGTGCGCAGGCTGCCCTGCGCGGCCACCTCGCCCAGGTAGGTCATTTCGGCCGGCAGGGTGATGTCGCCCGTCGATTGCCAGACCCGCCGGCTGGCATGGGTGCGGCGCTCCCGTTCAATAAAGCGCCAAGCGCCAGTGCTGGGCGTCTCGGCGATGTGGGATTTGCCCAACCGGGGCTGGCTTTGCGCCACCGCTTCGTCCAGCCGCACCTTGAATGAGCGGGCCAGAAAGGGCGGGTCCAGCGCGTCCTGGCTGTCGATGTGCAGCGGCACCACATCGGTGGGGAAGCGCCATTCCAGGATGGCCGGCAGCATCGGCAGCAGCACCACCACCGCCGTGAGCGACAACAGAAGAGCCCACATCACACCGGCAACCCGGTGGGCTGTGAGACCTGTGGCGCACGCCGGTAGCGCACGGTTTTGTCCCAGTGGAAACCACGCCCGGGCAGCCGGTCCAGCAAGGCTTGCTCCAGCACCGCACGGGCAATGGCCACCGCGCTGACGATGAAGCCCAGCCAGTTGAAGGCGATCAACCGCACCCGCTGGCGCGAGCGGTCCAGATGCACCGCCGCTGCAATCTCAAAAAACGCCGCAAAGTTGCCCAATGCGCTGTGGCCCATAAAGGCAATCGCCAGCAGCGCCGGTGTGGCCACGTCCAGCGACACGGTGAAATACATCAACAAGCTCAGCAGCCAGCCCAAAATCAGCAGCGGTGACATGAAATACACACCCAGCAGCAGCAGGCCGTCAATGCGCACCGACAGCGGGATGTCGCGGTTGCGCAGCAGCGGCAGGCTGTGCCGCACCATGGCCTGGTTGTGGCCCTTGGCCCAGCGCTTGATCTGGCGCACCCGCACGCCCCAGTTTTGCGGCACTTCTTCGTAACACTCGGCGCGGTTGTGGTAGACCGTTTGCCAGCCGCCCAGCAGCAGGCGGTAGGTCAGGTCGGTGTCCTCGGCCAGCACGTCGTCATGCCAACCCCCCACCGCCTTCAAAGCGGCAATGCGGATGCCGCCCACCGTGCCGCCGTACTGCGGCACCAGGCCCATGTTTTGCCGCGCTTGTTGGTCCACCTGGTAGCCGCCTGAGCGCTCCAGGTCCAGCAGCCGGGTCAGCAGGTTGGCGCCCACGTTGTTGGGCACCACACGGCCCATCACCGCGCCCACCTCGGGGTCAGTGAACGGCGCCATCAAGCGCCGGATCAAGCCGCGCGAGGGCAGGTAATCGGCGTCAAAAACGATGATGAAATCGGTGTCCACCAGTTCGGTGGCGTCTTTCAGCGCAGCGGCTTTGCCGGGCTTGCCGCTGGTGCGGTGAAAGGGCTGGATGCGGCCGGGGAACTTTTTGACCACCGCGTCGATGATCTCGCGGGTGCCGTCGCTCGACCGGTCGTTCACCGGCATCACGATCATCCGGTCTTCGGGGTAGTCCACCGCCATCAGGTTGGCCAGGCAGTCGGCAATCACCGCTTCTTCGTTGTGGGCGGCGACAAAAATCGTCACCCGCGGCCACTGCGCGCTCACCAAGCTGGCATACGGGTGGCGCTGGGCGCCAAACAGCCGGTTGAGCGAAAACACATAGTGCCGCACGGCATACACCGTGAGCAGCAGCAGCAGCAAGGCGGTGGCCACACACAAGGACCAGCCCCACACGGCGCCAAACGGGCTGGTCACCTCCAGCCGCCAGGTGGTCTCGGTCATGGGGATGGCAACACAGGGCAAGGCCCAGCCTGCAGCCAGGGCGAAGAGGGCGTTGCGGACGGCCAACGGCGCTGCCAGGGGCTTTGTTACAACAAACGTCATGGAAGCCTCACTGCTGGAAACGCGTTCAATTTGCGTAGCGAACGGTCTCCAACCGGTTCACATTTGTAAAACGCATCAACTCTGCTACTTTTGTTTTTTTAGAGTTTTTGCAGTATAGAAAGCCAACTGAGCCCGTGCTACCAGCACGTTGGGGGGAAATAGGCCTGAAGCCGCCAGGATCAAAGGATCGGTGAAGCAATTCACGGCCGGTTTTTGGCCAGCGCATGCGGGCTGAGACACCCCTGGACCGTGCAAAGGTCACACAAATTGATACAGACAGCATTTTCAAGCCGTGCCAGCCAAATGCAGCAAAAACACCGCACACCCCCCCGCATCGAAGGGGCTGCAGGGGACATACCGGCCTGACGCCCGGTTGCCACCGGCCACAATTGGTGGTCTACATCTCCTGTCCTGCCCTGCCATGGCCCTGTCGCCTGAAGCTTCCGCTGCCCGCGAGAGCACCCTGATTGCCGAGATGGCCGACATCCTGCGGCGCAAGATGGAGCGGGACCACACGGAGGGCGCCACCCGGCGCGACGCCCATCCCAAGACCTTGGGGGTGCTGGCCGGCAGCTTCACGGTCGAAGACGGCTTGCCCGCAGCGCTGCGGGTGGGTGTGTTTGCCGAGCCGCGGCGGTTTGAATGCTGGGTGCGCTTGTCCAACGCCAGCGCCAAACTGCAGCCCGACACGGTGCCTGACCTGCGTGGCCTGGCCATCAAGCTGCTGTACACCTCTGGCCGCGATGGCCGCGCCGCGCCGCTGGGCCAAGACTTTGTGCTGCTCAGCCACCCAACCATGCCGCTGGGCACGGTGGAGCTGTTCCGTGACCTGGTGTACTACAGCGCCGAGCGGTCGATGCTGCAGTTGCTGGTCAAATTCATCGCCACCGGCCGGCTGGGCGTGCTGCGCCAGTTGCGCTCAGCGCGCATCAGCCCCAGCTCACCGCTGGACATCCCTTACTGGAGCACCACGCCGTACCGCTTTGGCGCCAAGCGCGAGGTCAAATACTCGGTGCTGCCCACCTCCGGTTACCGCAGCCCACAGCTGGGCGCGCGGGCCGCTGATTACCTCAGCACCGCGATGGCAGCCCACCTGGACACACAAGAAGCCAGCTTTGATTTCTGCGTGCAATTGCGCCAAGCCGACATGCCGCTGGAAGACGCCGCCGTGCGCTGGGACGAGGCGGTGTCGCCCTTTCTGAAAGTGGCCACGCTGACGATCCCACGCCAGCAGTTCCGCACGCCGGAGCGCGACGCGCTGGGTGAGGCGCTGTCCTACTCGCCCGGCAACGCCTGGCCTGAGCATGCAGCGCTGGGTGGCATCAACCGGGCGCGGGTGGTCATCTACCAGCAGTTGGCCACTTTTCGGCTGGCGCGGGACAAGCGGGCTGGGGTGGTTTGAAGGTTTTTGGCTGAGCCGATTTCACCAAGCTGGCGTGCGCCGTGTGGTGCGCAGCGTGGCCGTCGGGCGAGCGGCTCCGCTCATGCTCGGGGCCAGCGGCCCCGATCCTTCGCCAGGCACAAACAGTCATCAGGACTGTTTGTGTCCGGGCTCAGTCCTCCGGTGTCGGCTAAAGGCCTCCACCTCCCCCTAATACGCTTCACCTGCACCCGCCGCGCTGACGGGTAGCCCGCCCGGTTGACCCCGTTCTCCCCCTTGGGACACCAAGCCCGCAGTAAAGAC
>JAYVLI010000416.1:0-19319 GCA_043759535.1 Betaproteobacteria bacterium
CCACACTTTGGTCACCCAGTTGATCGGCGATGTCATCCGCGCCAAGCCTCAGCGAGAACGGCAAATTCGGGGCTTGGCTGAGGTTCATGCCTAATCAGGGAAGTTCTTGAGGGGAAAAAGGTTTTAGTTGTGCATCCGTTCGCGAGCAGCCTCAAGCATCAATACAAGCGAAAAGAACTGCTGTTTGAGAACAAAAAGTATTTGCCAGATTTCCACCTAGAAACGTATAGGCCGGTTCAGGTTGTCAGCAACAAAGATAATAGGTTCGAAACTTGGTGGGATGCCCTGCATTTCATGGAAGCAGAAATTGAGGCGATAGGATTTGATATCGCGTTGTTGGGTTGTGGCGCTTTTGGGCATCCACTGTGTTCACACATAAAGAAGATGGGTCGGAAGGCCGTATATATGGGTGGCGACTTGCAAATGATGTTCGGTATATACGGAACCAGGTGGGAGGGGCACCCACTGCTAAACAGTAACTGGATACGGCCACTGGAAGATGATCTTCCGGTGGGAAATACCAGCGGCGCGTATAAGGCGCTGAAGAACTACGTGTAGCTGATTTAGCATGTCAGCGGGTTATCCAACCCGCCATCAACGCAAAGACGTTCAAGTTGCTGGTATGGACGCTCAAGTCAGGCGTGGTGGCACCGGCCACGATCATGGGCACTTTGTCGTCCACCAGGCGTTCTACTGGCACACACGTGCCCGAGAAGAACCCCGGGTAGCCCCGGCACCAGGCCGGCTGGCGTAATGGGTGGTCCGAGAAGATCAGCACCCGCAGCGCCAGGCCATGGCCAGCGGCCGTGCGCAGGGTCTGGCCCACGGCGCTGGCCGCGCGCAGCAGGTTGGCGTCGTAGTGCTGCGCAAGCGCACCGTCACCGCTGTGCCCGGGCGGATGCGGTAGCGGCAGGTGCGCAAACAACAGCCCGCCCTGGGTCAGCGCGGGTGCGCGCCGCAAGCCAGCCAGCACCCGCTCGGACATCACCCCCCAGGCGCCCACCGCTGCAGCCCGGCACGCCGCCGCATCCACCCCGTGCGGCCAGCCAAAACGCCGCCAAAGCCCACATTGCCAGCGGCGGCTGTCGAAGATGGCCAGATCGATGGCCGGCCGTTCACAGCTGCGCAGGCCCTGGATGGCGCAATAGGGGTGGTAGAAGCCCACCACGTCGATGTCAGGGCGCGTGGCCTGGATACGGCTGAAATCCAGCGCCTGATTGCCGCTGCAGATGGTTGTGAGCCCGCAGGGCTTGGCGTCAGGGAACAACTGCCCAGTGAACATGGCGGGCAGCACCCGGGCCGTGCCGTCGCCGATGCTGGGCACGGCCCGGATGGCCACCTGCAAGCCTTGTTGGCGCAACACCTCGGCGATGGGGCCGGCATTGCGGGCATTGAGCTCATCCAGCAGCAGCACGATGGTGGCCACCCGGCCAGCGTCGGCCGCTGCATCTTGCGTTTGAAAGCCCGGCGGCCAGGCCAGGTGCTTGGCGCGCAATGCACCCAGCACCGGCTGACTGCCGACAAACAGCAAGCCGGCCACCAGCAGCGCCAGGCAAGCCCGGGCCCACAGGTCGGCGTTGGCGCGCAGCAGCAGTGTCATGGCCAGCAACATGCCCGCCCCCGCTATCAGCATGGCGCTGCGGGCGCCACCGTCCCACAGCCCGACCAGCGTGCCACCCAAGATCCAGTAGCCCGCCACCAGCAGCGCCAGCAAGACCAGCAAGCGCTGCAGCACGTCCGCAGGCCAGCCGCTGGCAAAGCGGCGCACCAGCATGGCGGCAGCTGTCACCAGCACAGCGGTGGCCAGCACCACCACCAACCCGACCGAAGACGACGAGACCCGGTGATAGGCCTCCTGCAACGCCAGCTCGGCCCAGGCCACAGCCAGCATGGCAGCGCCCCAGAACAGGCCGACCACCGGGGCACGCGGGGCAACAGCCCTCATGCCGCGATCTGCAACAGCGCCAGGGTGCGCGCTGCAGGTGCCAGCGGCAACTCGCTGCACACCTCAAAGCCGGCATCCATAAAAGCCTGGCGCTGGCGCTGCAGCGAGAAATCGCCCGGCTCGCGGCAGCGTTGCTGGGCCAGCAGCGTGAGTTGCGGGTCGTCGGGGTGGATCCATTCAACGATCAGCCAGCGCCGCGTGCAGGCGCGGGCAAAGCGGGCAATCTCGTTCAGCGGCACTGACGCCCCGACGGCCAGGTGGTGCAGCAAGGCCAGCATCAACACCAGGTCGGCGCTGCCGGCCAGCCGGGTGGGCAGGCCGGGTTGCTCGGTGCCGGCCCAGCCGCGCCCGCCGCCCAGGTCGTCCACTGCGGCCACCACCGGATGCAAGCGCGGCTGGCCTGGATGGGCCAGATAGAGCCGCTGGATGCAGGCGTGGTCGGCATCCACAGCGATGACTTGGGCGCCGGCGTCCAGCGCCATCGCGCTGAACTCACCGGTGTTGCAGCCGAAGTCCAGCACCCAGGTCGGTGCCGGCTGCGGCTGTACCAGTTGCAGCAACCAGGTGCGCACCTGCTGCTGCTTGTGCGTCAAGCTGCTGGCGGGGTAATGGTGGCGGTCACCGGTGTAGCCGCTCCACGGGCTGGCATCGGCGGCCCGGCTTGCGGTGGGTCGCACGCCGTCCAGCATCCACCGCAGGGATGCATACAAACGGGTACGGAAGGCGCGGCTGCGCTCGGTGGCTGTGGTTGCTGTTGGCGCGCTGTCCGCTGCGGCTGCGGCAGTGCTTGTGGCACCGGCAACCAGTGGCCAGCAGCGGTGCAGATAGCGTTTGACACCCAGCAGCTTGCGTGCCTGCTGCGGATCAACTCCATCGCGCCAACATTTGAAACTGTCCAAGGCATGCAGGCCGCGTTGCTGCGCAAGCCACAACGGCACGATGAAGTGGCGGGCAAACTGCCCCGCCGCCCACCACTTGTCTCGGCTGTGGACCTGGAACGACAACAGGTCGCAGAACACCGGCTGGGTGCCCACAAACAGGATGTTCCAGGCGCTGGCGTCCTTCAGGTCGAAGCCTGCGGCAGTGGCCTGCTGCTGGATGTCCAGCGTCAAGGCAGCGGCATCAAACAACTGCGCGTCGCACCATTCAGTGGGCTGGCTGACAAAACTAAGCCGGGCGGCCACTGCGGTCTGCGCATCACGCAGCACAAACGCCAGCAGCTTGCCCTGATGCACCAAATCAGCGGCCAACGCTGAGCGCAAGAAATGGTCAGCACCAACCGACACTGCCAAGGCCCTGACGGCCTCCCCATCGGTCATCGTCAGGCGGCCCTCGGGGTCCCTCATTTGCGTTTCAAACGCCGGACCCAGCCTTTGATGGTTTGGACCGGCTTTTTGGCAAAGATCACGCCAGCACCGATGGCTGCAATCACACCCTGCCAGACCAGCATGCCACTGCCCGGGTCGATGTAGGCAAAGGCATCAGACGGGAACAGAAAAATGATGCAAAGAATAGAAATGATTTTCACGGAACAGGTTTTCCCCTGGGATGCGCGAGAACCGGTCTGACCGGCCACGCAGTGTGTTGAGATGCCATCGACCCGGAGACGGCTTGAACACGCGGGACCCGGGTCTGACGCAAGATCTGCCAGCGCCCGAAAACTGACAGTATCAGCGAGTTGGAGCGGCCACTGTCGCCTTGCGGGCAGCTTGCAGCCACGCCACAACAGTGCCGAACCCAAGTGATTTGCAAGCTGCGTGCCATGCCTGTGCCGGCCCAGGCCTTGGCCGGGTTGAAAATGCGGCTGTCCCGACCCTCCGCACGCGCACGCAGGCCGCCTCCTCAACGCATGACTCCCTTGTCCACCGGCGTCGCCACTGCGCCCTCCACCGGCTCAGCGCCGGCCAGCACCGCAGCGCCAGGCATGGCACACCGGCCCGAGATCGACGGCCTGCGTGCCCTGGCCGTGCTACCGGTGATCCTGTTCCACGCCGGCTTCGGCCTGTTTGGCGGAGGTTATGTGGGCGTGGATGTGTTTTTCGTGATCAGTGGCTTTCTGATCACTTCGATCATCGTGGCCGAGCTGCGTGCAGGGCGCTTCTACGAGCGGCGCGCCAGGCGCATCCTGCCTGCGCTGTTTGTCGTGATGCTGGTGTGCCTGCCCGCCGCCTGGTTGTGGATGCTGCCGTAGGAGGCCGCAGCGTTTGGCCGCAGCCTGCTGGCGGTGTCGGTCTTCCTGTCCAACCTGCTGTTCTGGCGCACCAGTGGCTATTTCGATCTGGCGGCCGATGAAAAGCCGCTGCTGCACACCTGGAGCCTGGGCGTGGAGGAGCAGTTCTACATCGTCTTCCCACTGCTGCTGGCGCTGTGCTGGCGGCTGAGGGTGCGCCGGCTGGGCCTGCTGCTGCTGGGCTTGGCGGGGGTGTCCTTGTTGGCCAGCCAGTGGGCGCTGGACCGCTATGCGGTGGCCAGCTTCTTTCTGGCGCCTCTGCGTGCGTGGGAGCTGCTGGTGGGCGCCTTGCTGGCGCTGGGGTCAGACAACCAGTTGCGCTTCCGCCCTGTGGCCGGCTGGCCTGCCTGGGCCTTGCACACACTGGGGCTGGTGGGCCTGGCGCTGATCTTGCTGCCGGTGTTTGCTTATGACGCGGCCACGCCTTTTCCGGGTTGGCATGCGCTGCCACCGGTGTTGGGCACCGGGCTGGTGCTGGCCTGTGTGCGGCCCGGCAGCCCTGCCGGCCGCCTGCTGACGCTGCGCCCGGTGCTGTGGTTGGGCATGATCTCGTACAGCGCCTACCTGTGGCACCAACCGCTGTTGGCGTTTGCGCGCCTGGGTCTTGCCAACCTGCCTCCGCCCTGGCTGTTGGCCGGGCTGGCAGGCCTGTCGCTGCTGCTGGGCCATCTGTCGTGGCGTTATGTCGAGGCGCCGTTCCGGCGTGGCAGCCGCTGGTCACGCAAGGCAATCTTTGTGGGGTCGGCAGCTGGCACAGGGCTGTTCATCGTGCTGGGCGGGGTGCTGGTGGCCACCCAAGGCCTGCCGCAGCGCTGGGTGCCGCAGACACGGCAGCTGATCGAGCCCACCAAGACCCGGGTAGAAGGCTGCCCGGCGCTGGATGCCTGGCTGCATGTGTGCCGCATCGGGTAAGCCGGCAAGCCCGGTGTGGTGGCGCTGCTGGGTGACTCTCATGCCTACGCCCTGGCCAGCGCGCTGGACGAACGCCTGGCCCATGACGGCCTGGCAGGCTATGTGGTGCGCACCAGCTGCCACCCCATTCCTGGGCTGTTTGACAGCCGCGAGCCGACCACACCCGAGCGCCTGGCCTTCTGTGCCGAGGCCGACCGCAAGCTGCTGGCCTTCATCAGCCAGCCCGACATCCGCAGCGTGTTGGTGGCCATCCGCTGGACGGCGCGGCTGTACCCCATGGATGCCACCATCGACGCAGCAGCCTTTGACAACGGCGAAGGTGGTGCCGAGCACGACTATCCCTACCGCCGCAACCTGGCGGCCGACACGGGCGGCCACCTGAGTGACGCTGCAGCGCCCAAAGCCAGCGCACTGGTGGGCTACTTGCAGCGCCTGGCCGCAATCAAGACCACGGTGGTGCTGGACCCGGTGCCCGAGGTGGGCTGGACACCACCGCGACTCAACCTGCTGGCGGTAGCCGGTGGTGGCAGCCCACCGTCCCAGATCTCCACCGACTGGGCCCGCTACCAGACGCGCAACGCCACTGCGATCAAGCTGCTGCATGCGGTGCAGGCCCCCGGCCTGCGCCACAGCCTGCCGCAGGCCCTGCTGTGCAACACCGTGATCCCGGGGCGGTGCATGGTGCAGGCCGATGGCCTGCTGTACTACGCCGACGATGATCACCTGTCGATGCTGGGCGCACGGCGTGTGGTCGACGACATGCTGCTGCAAGCCAGCGCACCGCCATGAGGCCACACCATCAACGCCCGCACGGCATGGGCTGAGCGGATTGACTGACCTGATGCACCACAACCTCTCCCGCGTGCCGCGCAGCAACGCCACCTTCCGCTGCCTGTCATCAGCCTGGCTAGCTGCCATGTTGGCGGGCTGCGGCGGCGGTGGTGGTGGCACCACGGCGGCGACGCCCACCACCGAGGTGCGCGCACAGGCGGTGGTGTTGAGCGGTGTGCAGACCAGTCGACTGCGCCAGCCCGCTGCCACGATTCGGGCGGTCTATGGCTACAGCGAATCGGGCACCCGCATCGATTACCTGCCAGGCGCCGACTGGCAGCCCAGCGGCCAGGGCCTGGCACGCACGGTCGGCTCGCGCCTGCCCGACTTTGCCGGCTACGGCCACACCGCCAGCAGCGGCAGCAGCTTCAGCTTCTCGGCCAGCCCGCGCAACCCACCGCTGACCATCCCATCCCAGATTTATGTGGACTACAGCAGCAGCACACCAGACCGGCTGGTGCAGCCCGCCACCGGCGCGGCCCGCCACAGCCGGGTGGTGTGCCTGGGCGACAGCATTGCCGCCGGTGCACACACCATCGCCAATTATTTTTTGGGCACCGATGCCGACAGCTACTGCGGCCTGCTGCGCAACCACTTGGGCGCTGGCGCCAAGGTGCTGAACCCCTCGGTGCCCGGTGGCACGCTGGCATCGGTGCTGCCCACCCTGCCAGGGCTGCTGGCAGGCCAGCCGCAAACGCTGGTGCTGGCCTTTGGCATGAATGACCATGTGGCAGGTGCTGCTGCACTGCCTGACTTTGAGGCCACGCTGTTGGACACGGTGCAACAGGCCCAGGCGGTGGGCGTGCGGGTGATCCTGGTGGGCTTCATCCAACAAAACACCCGCTGGGTGCGTGAAGACACGGCGCAGACCTTGGCCTACAACCAGGCCATCAACCGCGTGGCCGGCCAGCGTGGTGTGGCCTCCATCGACATCCGTGCTGCGTTTGACCGCAGCGCGCGCGATGGCAATCCGATCGAGTCACGCACCGGTGATTTCATGCACCACCCCAACAGCTTTGGCCACCGGGTGTATTTTTCGCTGCTGCTGCCGCACTTTCTGGCAGCACCGGTGCTGGCCAGCACACTGCCAGGCTTTGTTGATCTGACCGACTGATCAGGCCTGCTGCGGCCGGTATTCAGGCACCAGGCGGCCGATGTGGCGCTGCACTGCGGCATCCCCGCCGGGAGGGACATCGCGGCTCCAGTCCAGCAGGTCCTGAATCTGCACCGGGCGGCCATCCAACTGCGCCACACGCAGGCGCGGCACCCGGGTGGGCATGGAGGTGTCGGTGTCGGCCAGCAACTCCTCAAACAACTTCTCGCCTGGCCGCAACCCGGAGAAGACGATGGCGATGTCGTCCACCGCATGGCCGGACAAGCGGATCAAATCCCGCGCCAGGTCCACGATCTTCACCGGCTCGCCCATGTCCAGCACCAGCACCTGGCCGCTGTCGCCGATGGCTGCAGCCTGGATCACCAACCTCGCTGCTTCAGGGATGGTCATGAAGTAGCGAATGATGTCCGGATGGGTGACAGTGACCGGCCCGCCGCGGGCAATCTGCTCTTTGAACTTGGGGATCACGCTGCCGCTGCTGCCTAACACGTTGCCAAAGCGGACAGCCATGAAGCGGGTGGCCGGGTGCTCAGCCGCCATGGCCGACACCACCATCTCGGCGGCGCGCTTGGTGGCACCCATCACATTGGTGGGGTTCACCGCCTTGTCGGTGCTGATCAACACAAAGCGCTTGGCCTTGACTTCAGCCGCTGCCAGCGCGGCATGCCAGGTGCCCAGGGTGTTGTTGCGCAGCGCGGCCAGTGCGTTGTGGTCTTCTTCCATCAGCGGCACATGCTTGAAGGCTGCCGCATGGAAGACGACTTGCGGCTGCCACTGGCCAAACACGTGGCGCAGGTGGGCCAGGTCTTTCACATCACCCATGATGCGCACCAGCGGTAAGCCAGGAAAGCGCTGCCCCAGGTCTTGCTCGATCGTGTAGAGGTTGAACTCGCTCAGCTCATACAGCACGATACGCGCGGGCTGGAAGCGCGCCACCTGGCGGCACAGCTCGCTGCCAATGCTGCCGCCGGCACCAGTGATCAACACCGTCTTGCCGGCCAGCACCTCGGCAATGCCGGCTTCGTCCAGTTGCACCGGCTCGCGGCCCAGCAGGTCTTCGGGTTCGATGTCACGCACCCGGTCAATGGCGGATTGGCTGTCGCGCAACTCATCGGCCGATGGCACAGTGAGCACCGGCAAACCGCTGGGTGCGGCCAGGTCCAGCGCCCGCCGGCGTTGGGATGCTTTGGCTGCTGGCATGGCCACGATGATGTGGGTGGCCGCACCACGCACCGCCTTGTCGGCAATCGCCACCAGCGGCCCCAGCACCGGCAGACCGGCAATGCGCGCGCCTTGCTTGGCCGGGTCGTCGTCCAGCAGGCCCAGCACGATCCAGCCTTGTTGGTGGATGCCGGCCAGCAAGCGGCGTGCTGCCTCACCCGCACCCATCACGATGGCGCGGCGGATTTCCACATCACTGCCGGTGATGCGCGCGCGCGCATGCTCGTAGACCATGCGGTAGACCAAACGCACGAGTGCCAAGCCCATCAAAGCCACCACCGGGTGCAGCGCCAGCACCGCGCGTGGCACCTGCCCCAGTTGCAGCATCAGCACCACCACGGCGCTGGCCAGGCCGGCCAGCAGGCAGGCCAGGGCTAAACGTTTCACCTCACCAAAACCCGAGAAGCGCCACATGCCCTGCGGCACCTTGAGCGCATGGAAGGCCGCCGCATACGCCAGCACGATGCCCAGCAACACCCAGGCGTCATAGGCCGGCCGGGCGCTGACCCAGCGCTCAAAGCCCAGGCGGAACAGGTAGGTGATGTTCCAGGCCAGTGCCACCACCGCGCCATCAATGGCCAGCGAGAGCGGCTCTCGGTGCGGGCGCAGCCGGGCCAGGAAACGGTCAAGCCGGTGCCAGATGGTGATCATGCAGAGGTCATGTAGTCAGGCCTAGCTGCTGCCAGCTGAACAC
The DNA here is from genome assembly GCA_043759535.1 of Betaproteobacteria bacterium. Lineage (GTDB taxonomy): Bacteria > Pseudomonadota > Gammaproteobacteria > Burkholderiales > Burkholderiaceae_C > Pseudaquabacterium. Next base: position 8,948 of record JAYVLI010000416.1, read on the forward strand.
CCGATGGTCGGCTGCGGCATGGCTGGCAGGGCCGCCATAGACCAGCACCGGGTCGGCCGCTTCAGTGCCCACCACGCTGCGCCAGCGCCGCGCCGGGGCCAGCCAATCGGCGCTGTAGGTGGTGCCGGATTTGCATTCAACCGCCTGCAGGTGCTGGTTGTGTTCAAACACCAGGTCCACCTCCAGGCCATGGTTGTCACGCCAGAAGTACAGGTCAGCCGATAAGCCACGGTTGAAGCGGTGCTTGAGCGTCTCACTGACCACCCAGGTCTCAAACACGGCGCCACGCTGGGCATGGTGAGTCAAGTCATCGGCCGAGGCAATGCGCAGCAAATAGCACAGCAGCCCGCTGTCCAAGAAATACAGCTTGGGTGTCTTGACCAGCCGCTTGCCAAAGTTGCGGTGGTAGGGCGGCAGCAGCGCCACCAGGCCGCTGGCCTGCAGCACGGTAAGCCACTGGCGCGCCGTAGGCTGGCTGATGCCGCAATCCGCCGACAAGCTGTTGAGGTTGAGCAACTGGCCGCTGCGCGCCGCACACATGGTGACAAAGCGTTGAAAGGTGAGCAGGTTGCCGACATTGAGCAACTGGCGCACATCGCGCTCGATGTAGGTGGCCAGGTAGCCGGCAAACCAGTGCGCGGGCTGCGGGTCTCGGTGCTGGGCATGCAGTGCGGGGTAGCCGCCGCGCCACAGACGGTCCTCCAGCGAGGTGGTGCCGGGCAGCTCGGCATGGCACAGCGACAGCAGCGTCAACAGCCCCACACGACCGGCCAATGACTGGCCGATGCCGTCCATCAAACCAAACTGTTGTGAGCCGGTCAGCACCCAGCGGCCCATGGCGGGTGATGCGTCCGCCAGGCCCAGCAGGTAGGCCATCAATTGCGGGGCACGCTGCACCTCATCCAGCACGGCACCGCCGGCAAGGCGACCAAAAAAGCGCCGCGGGTCGGCCAGCGCCAGCTCGCGGGTGTCCGGGTCTTCCAGGTTGATGTAGGGCAGATGACTGAAAGCGCTGCGGGCCAAGGTGGTCTTGCCAGACTGGCGCGGGCCGGTGATGGCCACCACCGGAAAGCCGCTGGCCAGCGCTTGAAGCGTGTGCAGGGCGTGGCGCGGCAGCATGTTGTACTGTTTCAAAGTTGGAACTTGAAATTGTACAAGTGCAGGATTGGCGCGGTGCGCAGGGCCATTTGAACGCGATTTCAGCGCGACAACAGCACACGCAGCGTGCGGGCCAGCACCGCCAGATCGGACCACAGCGTGGCGTGCTCCGCATAGGCCGCCTGCAGCGCCAGCTTGGGTGGCAGGACGCGCTCGATGTATTCGCGCTCGGGGTCGGCAGCCGCAGCCAGCAGGGCCGCCTCATCGATGTGGGCCAGTGATGCGGGGTCGGTGATGCCCGGGCGCACCGCCAGCACGCGGGTGCGCAGTGCAGCCGGATAGTGCGCCACGTAGTGCGGCACCTCGGGGCGCGGGCCCACCAGGCTCATGCGGCCCAGCAGCACATCCAGCAACTGCGGCAATTCATCCAACCGGTAGTGGCGCAACCAGTGGCCCACCCGGGTGATGCGGGCATCGCGGCCCACCGTGAGCGGCGGGCCCAGCGCCGGTGCATCCACCTGCATGGTGCGGAACTTGTGAATGCGGAACAGCACCCCAAACCGCCCCACCCGCTCTTGCCGGAAGAACACCGGGCCGGCTGAATCCAACCGGATGGCCAGCGCCAGCAGCAGCAGCAGTGGCGCCAGCAGCAGCAGCGCCAGGCCAGCGCCAAGCAGATCAAACAGGCGCTTGGCCATGGGGTGCTGCTTGCGCGCCGGGGGCAGCGTTGTCAGGCAGGTGCCAGCAAGCTGCGCACGGCGGCAATCACGCGGTCCACGTCTGGCGTGCCCATGCGGCTGTAGATGGGCAGGCTCAGCATCTGCGCGTAGGCCTGCTGGCTGGCCGGGAAATCAGCCGCCTGCAAGTTATACCGGTCGCGCCAATACGGCTGCAGGTGCAAGGGGATGTAGTGCACGCTGCAGCCGATGCCCAGCGCAAACAGGCGCTCGATGAACGTATCGCGCTTGATGCCGGCGGCCGGCAACAGACGCAGCACATAGAGGTGCCAAGGGTGCAGCTCACCGGCCTGCGCCACGGGTGCGGTAATCACCGGTAAGTCAGCAAACGCGGCGTTGTAGCGGGCGGCAATGGCTGCACGGTGCTGCGCAAACGCATGCGCCCGCTTCAATTGGTGGATGCCCAGCGCGGCGGCGATGTCAGTCAGGTTGTACTTGAAGCCGGGCGCCACAATCTCGTAATACCAGCTGGGCACGGTGGCGGTGAAGCGGTCAAAGGCATCGCGGCTCATGCCGTGCAGGCGCATCACCTGCGCGCGCTTGGCCAGCGCGGCGTCACGCGTGACCAGCATGCCGCCTTCACCGGTGGTGATGGTCTTGTTGGCGTAAAAGCTGAACACCGTGGCGTCACTGCCCAGGGTGCCGATGCGCTGGCCGGCGCTGGTGGTGGGCAGCGCGTGGGCCGCGTCCTCCACCACGCGCAGCTTGTGGCGGCGGGCGATGTCCAGGATGGCGGGCATGTCGGCCGCCAGGCCGGCATAGTGCACCGGCAAGATGGCTTTGGTGCGGGGCGTGATGGCGGCTTCAATCAACACCGGGTTGATGTTGAGCGTGGCTGGGTCAATGTCCACCAGCACCACGTCAGCGCCCAGGTAGCGCACCACCTCTGCGGTGGCGGTAAAGGTGTGGGTGGTGGTGATCACCTCGTCACCGGGGGCGATGCCGATGGCCTCCAGCGCCAGGTGCAGGCCGGCGGTGGCCGAGTTGACGGCGATGCAGTGCAGGCCGTCGGTGTTGTCGCCGGCGTCGCCCAGCCAGGCTTTGAAATCCGCCTCGAAGCGCTTGGCTTTGGGGCCGGTGGTGATCCAGCCACTGCGCAGGGTGTCCACCACTTCGGCAATGTCGTCTTCGCCGATTTCGGGCAGGGCGAAGGGCAAGAAGGGCAGCGGCAGCGGGTGGAGTGTGTTGTCTGAGCTCATGCGTACCTGAATTTTACGGGGCGCTAGGCCCGGGTTCCGCTGTCACCCGGCCGGGCCCAACCAGGCACACAATTGGCGCATCGGAGGGTTCATCATGGCTTTGCTGCAGCACAAACTGACGATGGATGAGTTTCTGGCCTGGGAGAACACCCAGCCCGACCGCAACGAGTACCACCAGGGCGAGGTCTTTGCGATGGTGGGCGGGCGGCGCACGCATGGGCGGGTGGTGTCCAACCTCAACCGCCGCCTCAGCGAGCAACTGGAAGGCACGCCCTGCCAGGTGTTTGCCGAGGGCATGAAGGTGCAAATCGCCAACGACACCCTGCTCTACCCCGATGTGTTTGTCACTTGCGACAAAGCCGACCTGGCCACCGAGATGATTTTCCGCGCCCCCACGCTGGTGATCGAGGTGTTGTCCCCCAGCACCCAGGCCTACGACCGCAGCCAAAAATTTGCGTTGTACCGGCGCCTGGCATCACTGCAGGAATACATCCTGGTGGACCCGGAGACACGCCGGGTGGAGGGCTTTCAGCGTGGCGCGGATGACCGCTGGGTGCTGTGTGACATGAGCCAGGATGCCGTGCTGCAGGCCAGCAGCGTGGGCTGCAGCGTGGCGATGGCGCAGGTGTTCCAAGGCATGGACCCGGCGGACTGAGGTTGTTGAACAGCACCCATCACGCCTTGGCCAACCACACCAAGCGGTGACTGCGCAGCAGTGGCAAAGCGTTGAACACCGGGTACAGCCCGGGGTGGATGCGGCACACGGCGCGGGCGATGGGCGGCGCCAGCGTGACACGCTGGCTGCTGATGCGGGCCTGCGGAAAGAGCTGCCGCACCCGCGCCAGCGGCATACCCCGCACGTCCGGGTTGCGTGGGTTGTTGACGGTAAAGTCGTACCACAACACCCCACCACCCGGCGCCACCCAGCGCCACATGGCAGCGGCCAGTTGTTGCTGAAAATCACCATCCAGCAGCGACGAAAACACGGTGGACTGCAGCACGATGTGCTGGCTGGCCGGTGCAATCTGCAGCGCGCTGGCGTCCCCGTCCCACAGCGTGACGGCTTGCGGCAGCACGGCGCGGGCTTGGGCTAAACGCTCCGGCAGCAGCTCAGCGCCGGCCAGGTGTTGTGGCGCAAAGCCCAGGCGCAGCAGCTCCAGCAGGTTGCCACCGGCGCCGCAGCCCACCTCCAGCACCCGCAATTGCGCCAGGTCGGTCAGGCCCTGCCGCACCAACAGGCGCAACAAGGCGCGCTGGCGCTCTTGCACCGATTGCCACACGTCGGGCTGCAGATAGCTGTAGCGGCTGGCCCCACCGCGGCGGGCGTAGCGCTGCGCCACGGCGCCGGCTTCATCGGATGGCTGGACGGGTGGTTTGGCGCTGTTCACCGCTGCATCGCCTGGATGAAACGCTGCGCCAGCACCGGGTAGGTGTGGTGGGCCAGCACAAAATTTTTACCGCGCTGGCCCATGGCCTGTCGCTGGGCTGCTGGCAAGGCGGCCAGGGTGCGCAGGCCATCGGCCACGGCCTGGGGTGATTCAGGCGGCACGGTCAGGCCGCAGCCGCTCTCGGCCACCGGGTCGTTGCCGGCGTCCACGCTGTGCAGCACGGCACAGCCGGCCATCATGTAGTCCATCAGCTTGTTGGGCGCAATGCCAAAGCGGTAGATGGGCACCCGCTGCCAGCCGATGTAGGCGATGTCGAGTTGCGCCAGAAATGCCGGGATCTGCGCCTTGGGGATGGGTGGCAGCCAGGTGACGTGATGCAGGCCTTGCGCCTGGATGCGCGCTGTCAGCCGTGCCCGCTCATGGCCATCACCCACCAGCACGATGGCGATGGGGTCGTGCTGCAGCAGCACTGCAGCGTCCAGCAGCACATCCAGCGCATTGGGCAGGCCCATGGACCCGGCATGGCCCACCACAGTGCGGCCGGCGGCGCGGTGCATGGCGATGGCTGCAGCCACATCACCCCGCAGCGGCGGTGCGGTGCCCTGCCATTCATCCAGCGTGATGCCGTTGGGCACGACGTGCAGCTTGGCCAGGTCCAGCCCGTGGGCGGCCATGTGGCCCTGCACTTTGGGCAACATCGACACCACCACGTCCGCATGCCGATAAGCCGCATCTTCAGCGGCCTGGCACAGGCGGATAAAGGGGTGGCGGGGCGACATGCCTGACAGCTCAATCGGCGACAGCGGCCACAAGTCATGCACCTCAAACACCAGCACCGCACCGGCCATTTTTGCGATGCGGCGCGCCACCCAGATGTCCATCGGGTAGGTGCTGGACGCAATCACCGCATCAGGCTTGAACTCGCGCACCAGGCGGCCGGATTGGCCCCAGACCTGCGCCAGATAACGCCAGATATTCCACACCCGGCCTGTGCCGTTACCGTGATAGGCGGGTGTGGGCAACCAGCGGTAGTGGATGCCGTCCACCACCACATCCCCGGCCGGCGGTTGCTGCGCCCGCACGTGCGAGAAGTTGGCCGCCACCGTCAACACGCGGTGGCCGCTGCGCACCCATTCACACGCCAGGTAGTAGGGCCGGTACTCCATGCCCAGCGCGGGTGTGCCGGCGTAGTGGTTGAGGTAGAGGATGTTCATGTGAGGTCTCAGGCCTGGCTGGCAGCATTGGCAGCAGCATCGGCGTCCAACGCCTGCAGCCGGGCCAAAAACGCCGCCACGCTGGGGCCAAACATCGCGTGCTGGGCCACCCAGGCATGGTTGGCAGCCGCAACCTCACCAGCCCGGTCCAGCAGCGGCTGCAGCGTGGCGGCGCTGGGCAGGCTGGCACCGCTGGCCACCCAGCCGTTGTCGCCGTGTTGCACCAGCTCGTGGTTGGCCGGCAGGTCAGACAGCAGCGGGATGCAGCCGTGGGCCAGTGCCTCCAGCACCGACACCGAGACCGAATCACTCTCCGGCAGGCTGGCATACCAGCGGGCGCGGGCATACCAGCCGGCTTGCGTGGCGGCGTCCACCCGGCCGATAAAACGCACCCGCTGCGCCAGGCCCGCCTGGTACACCTGCTGCTGCAGTTGCGGCCGCAGTGCGCCGTCATTGGCCAGCACCAACTGGGCATCGGGCCAATCTTTGGCCAGTGCGGCAAACAGGCGGATGACACGCTGCGGCGCGTAAACCGTCTCCAGGCCGCGGTTGGCAAACACCAGGTGATCTTGTTTGATGCCGGCTGCTGGCAGCGGCGGCAGCGCCTCCAGGCCGAAGGGGAAGGTCATCACCTCAGCCGCACCCAACTGCCGCATGCGGGCGGCCATCACCTGCGAATCGCTGGTGCTCAGCACGCAGGCACGCAACACCTTGCCGGTGATCCAGCGCAACACAGCGCTGCGCTGCGGCGTGACCAAGATGTCAGACCCCCAGGCCGAGCCCACCAGCCTGCCAGGCGCGCCCAGCAGCGTGGTGGCCAACCAGGCCAGCGTGCCGTGGGATGTCAGGTAGTGGGCGTTGATCCAGTCGGGGCGCACCTGGCGCAGCCAGGCGGCCAGGCGCGGCAACTGGCGCAGCAAGGCCAGATTGCCACCGTCAAACTTTGGCCGGGTGTTGAGGGCCAGGCGGCGCTGCGGCGGCACCAGGGCATCAAAGCCCGGTGCAAAACCGCGTGATGAAGCGGCCCACAAGTCCACCTGCGGGGCCAGCGCCCGCGCCCACTTCAGCAGGTGGGGGCTGTCACCATCGCCCAGCAGCACCAGCTTCATGGGATGGGCTGCTGGCCAGCGTCGGCCGCACCACCTGACGTACCACCGTCTGACACACCGGCAACCGGGCCCGCCCAAGCCGCGTAGCCGGCGCGCAAGCTGGGGTCAGCGGCCAGCCAGCGGGCATCCCCATCGCGTGCGTCCCCCACCACTTTGGCCGGGTTGCCGGCGATCACCGCATGGTCCGGGTAGTGGCCCCGCAGCACACTGCCGGCGCGCACGATGCAGCCGCAGCCGAGCCGGCTGCCGGCTTCGATCAGACTGTGCGGGCCGATGAAGCAATACGGCCCGATCAACACCGCGCCGGCCACCCAGCCCGGGCGCGGCCCAGGCCCTGGCCAATCGGCATAAGCACGGCCCAACAAGCGCTGCGCCCGGTGCGCGCTGTGGCTGACGATGCTGACATGGTGGGTGATCTGCACACCCTCACCCACCGCCACACCACCGCTGGCCTCGATGAAATTGAAGGGGCCGATGTAGACATGGTCGGCCAGTTGCAGCCGGCCAGCATGCTCAATGCAGGTGGATGGCGCGATGCGGGTATGGGCCAAGTGGCGGCCAGCCGATGTCTCACCAAACACCATGCGGTGCAGCAACAGGTGCGCCAGCCGGCGGCGTTGGGCGTTGATCCAGCCGCGCCAGGCAGCCTTCAAACCGCCGCTCATGGCGCCAGCCCATCCGCAGCCACCGCTTGCGCGGTCACCGGTTCCAGCACCGGCCCCACCGGCCCCAGTGGCCAGGTGGCCAGGCGGCTGAAATACCAGCCAAAGTAGGCGGCCATCACGCCCGACACCGCCCATCCCGCACCCTGCAAACCACCCCAGTGCAGCCCCAGGCCCAGCGCAGCCACAAACAGCAATTGGCCCAGCAGCGCCAGCTTCAGCGCCCAGGCCTGGGCCTGCCAGGCCAGGGTCACCACGCCCAGCGGCGAGGCGATGAAATGCAGGCCGATGTAGAGCGCCAGCGCCCGCGCCAGGCCACCCGCCGGTGCCCAGTCCGGCCCAAACGCCCAGGTGAACAGGGAGGGCGCTAGCCACCACAAGCCAGCCACCAGCGGGCTGGCCAGCAGCGCCAGCAACAGCATGGTGCGCAGCACCAGCGCCCGCCCCACCGCCGTGCAGCCCGGCTGCGCACCGCTGGCCGCCACCAGGCGCGGATACAAGACCTGCGACACCGCCCCACCCACCAGCGTGGCCGGTGCCTTGAGGTAGCGCAGCGCCAGGCCCCAGGCGCCAGCAGCCGCTGGCCCCAGGCTGCCAGCAATCAGCGCGATGGCCAGGGTGTCTTGCAGCGCCCCCAAAAACGCATGCGGCGTGTTGAGCAGTGGAAAGCTGCGGTGTGCCCGCGCCGCCGCCAGCCACTGTGCCCGTGCCGCCCGCGCCTGGCCGGGCCAGCCCAGCGCCGCAGCGGCGGCCAGTGCGGCCACGGTGGGCGCCACGATCAAGCCCATCACCCCCCACTGCCACAGCCCGGCCAGGCCTTGCAGCAGCGCGCCGCCGCCGTACTGCAGCACCCGCGCCGCAGCCAGGCGGCGGAAGCGCTGCGCCCGGGTCGTATTGAGCGTGGCCAGTGACAACCAGCCCAGCACACCCACTGCCACCGGCAGCCACAGCGGCCAGACCACACCCGCCAGCAGCGCCCAGGCCAAGGCGCCCAAGGCGGTGATGCCGGTGGCCAGCGCCAGCAGGCGCAGGCACAGGCTGCGCAGTGCTGCGGCTTCGGCCTCTTGCTGCACCAGCGGCAGGGCAAATTCATACCGCGCACAGGCCACCACCGCCAGGTTGACCGCCACCGCCGCAAACAGGTGGTAACTGCCAAAGTCAGCGGGCGAATACAGCCGCGTCAACCAGGGGCCCAGCAGCAGCGGCAAGGCCTGCGCCAGCGCGCCGCCGGCCAGCAGCGTGAGGATGGCGCGCAGCATGGCTGGGTGGTGGCGTGACGGGCTGGTGGGCCGGCTGCAGGCTCAGGCAGCGGCCACAGCCGCGCCCGGTGCGGCGCTGGCTGGTGCGGCTGCGCTGCAGGCCTGCGCCGATGCGTGCGCCGTGGCCTGCGGCGTTGCCTGCGTCGTTGCGTGGACCAACGCTGCCACCACCACATCCTGGTCAGCCTCGGTCAAATCAGCGCTCATCGGCAAGCTCAACACCCGCTGCGCTGCGCTGATGCTGTGCGGGTTGCAATCGGGGCAGCAATACGCGGCGTAGGCCGGCTGCCGGTGCAGCGGCTTGGGGTAGTGCACGGCGGTGGGCACACCGGCCGCTTGCAACGCTTGCTGCACCGCCGGCCGATGATCGACCAGCACGGTGTACTGGGCCCACACACAGGTGCGGTCAGGCCGCACCGCCAGCAGTTGCACCGGCGCGCCGCTGGCCTGGATCAATTGGCTGTAGCGCTGGGCAAGCGCTTGGCGGCGCTGGACCTCCCAGTCAAACCGGCCCAGCTTGGCCAGCACCACGGCGCATTGCAGCGTGTCCATGCGGCCACCCAGCCCAACGCGGGTGTGGTGGTAGCGGCCACTTTGGCCATGCACGCGGATCTCGCGCGCGGCCTGCGCAATCACCGGGTCGGTGGTGAACAGCGCACCCCCATCGCCATAACAACCCAGCGGTTTGCTGGGGAAAAAGCTGGTCGCAGCAATATGGCTGACATTGCAGCTTTCTTGCCCCTGGTAATGCGCACCAAAGCTCTGCGCCGCATCCTCAATCACCACTAGGCTGTGGCGCTGAGCAATGGCATTGATCTGCGCCATGTCCGCCACCTGGCCATACAAGCTGACCGGCATGATGGCCCGGGTGCGTGGTGTGATGCGGGCCTCGATCAGGCTCGCGTCGATGTTGCAGGTGTCGGGCTCGATGTCCACAAACACCGGCACACCGCCCAGCAACACGATCACCTCGGCCGTGGCGGCAAAGGTGAAAGGCGTGGTGATGACCTCATCGCCCGGCTTGAAGTTGATGGCCATCAGCGCGATCAACAGCGCCTCGGTGCCGCTGGCCACCGTGATGCAGTGCGGCGCGCCGGTGCGCGCAACCAGCGCGGCCTCCAACTCGGCCACCTCGGGGCCCATGATGTATTGGCCGTGGTCCAACACCCGCTGCATGCGGCTGTTGATCTCGGTCTTGAGGGCCGCGTACTGGGTCTTGAGGTCGGTGAATTGCATGGGGTTTCAGCTTGATCGATCAGGCCAGCGGAGTGACCACATCACCCACCAGGCGGTAACGCTCACCGGTGGCCGGGCAGGCCGCATCACCGGCGCCCTGCACAGGCAAATCCAGCCGCTCACCATGCCGGCTCATCCAGCCGATGCGCCTGCCCGGCACACCCACCACCAGCGCAAATGCTGGCACATCACGGCTGACCACAGCGCCCGCGCCAACAAACGCAAACGCGCCCACGGTGCAGCCGCAGACGATGGTGCAGTTGGCGCCCAACGTGGCGCCCTGCTGCACCAGCGTGCGCCGGTATTCATCTTTGCGTGGCACGGCAGACCGTGGGTTGTACACATTGGTGAACACCATGCTGGGGCCGCAGAACACATCGTCTTCCAGCGTCACCGCGTCATACACCGACACGTTGTTCTGCACCTTGACGTTGTTGCCGATCAGCACATCGTTGCCCACGTACACCCCC
>JAYVLI010000417.1:0-3761 GCA_043759535.1 Betaproteobacteria bacterium
TAACAAAACTGAAGAAGGCCGTGCTAAAAATCGTCGCATAGAGATCCTCTCGGTTGTTAAGAAACAAAAGAATGTGGGTGTAGTTGCCCCTGCCCCTGCCCCTGCCCCGGCACCTGCACCTGCACCTGCACCTGCACCTGCACCTGCACCTGCACCTGCACCTGCACCTGCGCCTGCGCCTGCGCCTGCTGCGGTGGTCACGGTGCCGGTGCCCGTGGTGGTGCCTGTACCAGCGCCGCCGCCATTGCTGCCGCCGGTGCCTGCACCACTGCCACCACCGGCTGCACCGCCCGCACCCGCACCTGCGCCCAGCCCTGTGCCCACACCGGTTGCCCCACCGGCGGCTGCGCCCGTGGCCATGCCAGCGCCTGCGGTCGCCCCAGCCCCTGCGCCCATGCCAGAGCCACCGGTGCAGCGGGTATTGCCGGTGGCTCCACGCCTGCAAGCCATCCAACCCGCGCCAGCCGCCGCGATCCAACCCACCGCTGCAGAGTGGCCGGCACTGCCCAGCTTTGAAACGCAGCCGGCTCCGGCTCCGGCTCCGGCTCCGGCTCCGGCTCCGGCTCCGGCTCCGGCTCCGGCTCCGGCTCCAACGCTAGCCCCAGCCCCAGCCCCAGCCCCAGCACCAGCACCAGCACCAGCACCAGCACCGTCCCCCGCACCGTCCCCCGCACCCGCGCCAGCCCCAAACACCACCGCCAACCCCGGCGCTGCCACACCCATCACCGCAGCGCCCAGCCAAGACCGGCCATCCAACAGCCCAGGCAGCGCCACCGCACCCAGCACCGGCAAAGCGCCAGCAGCCGGCGCGGGCGCTCCTGATGCCGGCGCCCGGGTGGGGCATGACGTGGCCACCGCGCCGTCGCTGCCGGCCAGCGCGCCGCGCCTCAACCTGGAGCTGGTGCGCCCACGCGGTGGTGCCATCTCGGCGCGGGGCGGCAGTGGCCTGCTGCAACTGCTGCCACACCCACCCGAAACCGCGTCCAAACTGGCGGACGACATCGCCAAATCGGCCCGGCCCGACTGCCGCCAGGCCTACAGCGGCATGGGCCTGCTGGCCGCCGCACCGCTGGCACTGGACGCCCTGCGCGACAAAGGCTGCCGCTGGTGAGGCCGGCATTCAGCGAAACCCACCGGTTGCCGCAGACAGCCACCTGATGCGGGTTTGCACTGGGTTTATCCCAAAAGTTCAGTGGGACACTTCGCAAAAATTGGTCTGACCTCTTTGCCAAATTACCCGAATTCGCTGTTGCATGCCCATCCAAAGCCTGGCGCCCCGCCGCCTGTACCGTCAGATTGCCGACCAGTTGCGTGGCCTGATCCGCAGTGGTGAATTTGCGGTGGGCACGCGCCTACCGCCCGAGCGGGATTTGGCGCAACAACTCGGCGTGTCGCGCCCCTCCGTGCGCGAGGCGCTGATTGCGCTGGAGGTGGAGGGCCTGGTCAGCGTGCGCATGGGTTCGGGTATTGAGGTGATTGCGCGTGAGCCCGCTGCCAGCGCGCCCCGTGTGGACACCGCGTTTGGCCCGTTTGAGACCCTGCTGGCGCGCCAGTTGCTGGAGGCCGAGCTGGCCGCGCATGCCGCGCTGCACTGCCAGCCGGCGCAGTTGCAAAACCTGCAACAAGCACTGGCACTGATGGCTGCTGATGTGGCCGCCGGGCTGGCGCCGGTGCGCGGTGACCGGCTGTTCCACCTGGGCGTGGCCGAGGCGGCCGGCCACGGCCCACTGGTGCGCACCGTGGCCGAGCTGTACGACGAGCGCGAAAACGCGCTGTTTGAGCAACTGGGCCAGCACTTTGAAACCGGCCGGTCCTGGCAACTGGCGCTGGCCGAACACCAGGCGGTGCTGGCCGCCATCGCGGCGGGTGACGCGCCGGCCGCACGCGTTGCCATGCACCGCCACCTGCAGCAATCGCATGACCGGCTGGCCGCCAGCGTGGCCGCACCCGGCGCTGAGGCGGCGTTGCCGGTGTCCCCCACAACCGTGTCCACAACCGCGTTCACCACGGCGACCACGACCACAGCCGCAACAACAGCAGCCGTCACCAGCAGCCCACGGCGCAGGCCGCCGCTGCGCACCCCACTCCTCCACCCACCCACCTGACACCCCATGGCCAACCGACTTCAAGGCAAAACCGCATTCATCACCGCCGCAGGGCAGGGCATTGGCCGGGCGATTGCCGAGGCCTTTGTGCAAGAAGGTGCGCAAGTCATCGCCACCGACATCAACGCCGCGCTGCTGCACGCGCTGGTGGAGGCCACCGGCTGCCGCGCTGCAGTGCTGGACGTGACCGATGCAGCCGCCGTCAAAGCCGCAGCGGCCGCCGCCGGCACGTTGGACGTGCTGGTCAACGCCGCCGGTTTTGTGCATGCCGGCAGCGTGCTGGACTGCACCGAAGCCGAGTGGGACTTTGGCTTCAACCTCAATGTGCGGGCGCAGTTCCGCACCATCCAAGCCTTCTTGCCGGGCATGCTGGCCCGGCCGGCCAGCCGCCGCAGTTGCTCCATCATCAACGTGGCCTCGGTGGCTGGCAGCATCAAAGGGGCGCCCAACCGCTTTGTCTACGGCGCCACCAAAGCGGCGGTGATCGGCCTGACCAAATCGGTGGCCGCTGACTTCATCACCCAGGGTGTGCGCTGCAACGCCATTTGCCCCGGCACGGTGGAATCGCCCTCGCTGCGCGACCGCATCAAGGCGCAAGCCCAGGCCAGCGGCCAGACGGTGGAACAGGTCGAAGCCGCGTTTGTGGCGCGCCAGCCCATGGGCCGGCTGGGCCGCACCAGCGAGATCGCTGCGTTGGCGGTTTACCTGGCCAGCGACGAGAGCGGCTTCACCACCGGCACCACGCACGTCATCGACGGCGGCTGGTCCAACTGAATTTCACCCACCACACCGGAGAACAACACCCATGAAACTGCTGCGCTACGGCCCCAAAGGCCAAGAAAAACCCGCCATGCTGGACGCCCAGGGCGGCGTGCGTGATCTGTCCGGCGTGATCAAAGACTTGCAGGCCAACATGCTGACGCCCGAGGGCCTGGCGCCGCTGCGGGCGCTCAACCCCAACACGCTGCCGCTGGTGGCGCAACCCGGCCGCATGGCGCCGCCCTGGACCGGCATGGGCAAGTTCATCTGCGTGGGCCTCAACTACGCCGACCATGCCGCCGAAAGCGGCATGCCGGTGCCGGCCGAGCCGGTGCTGTTCACCAAGCACACCAGCACGGTGATCGGCTGCAATGACCCCATCGTGCTGCCCCAAGGCTCGCTCAAGACCGACTGGGAGGTGGAGCTGGGCGTGGTGATCGGCCGCCAGGCACGTTATGTGAGCGAGGCCGACGCGCTGCGCCATGTGGCGGGGTATTGCGTGGTCAACGACGTGTCCGAGCGTGAATACCAGCTGGAGCGTGGTGGCACCTGGGACAAGGGCAAGGGCTGCGACACCTTTGGCCCCATCGGCCCCTGGCTGGTGACGGCTGACGAAGTGCCTGACCCGCAACAACTCGGCATGTGGCTGGACGTGAACGGCGTGCGCCGCCAGAACGGCAGCACCCGCACCATGGTGTTTGGAGTCGCCCACTTGGTGAGCTATATCAGCCGCTTCATGACCCTCTATCCGGGGGATCTGATCAGCACCGGAACCCCCCCAGGTGTGGGAATGGGTCACAAACCGAAACCAGTATTTCTGAAAGTAAGCGATAAAATGAAACTCAGCATCGAAGGTCTGGGCGAACAACAACAGACCGTGTACGCGTGGGACCCCGC
>JAYVLI010000418.1:0-3685 GCA_043759535.1 Betaproteobacteria bacterium
CGACGGGCCTCCTCGCATGGAAGCGCGGCCAACCGGGTCAGGTCGGGAACGAAGCAGCCCCAACCGTTGCAACCAGTGCCGAGGGCAAGGCTCGTCACCTCCTCCAAAATCCAGCCCCTGCTGCAGCGCAAGCACTGCACACACACAGCGCGCCGGGCCGGACTCAATCCAGGGTGACAGCGCCCAGCCAGGCCAGGCTGCGGCCCAGGGTGTTGTCGGCATCCGCACCCACCAACACGCCCACCAGCGGTGGCAGCAGCTTGGTTTCGTCGCCAAACAGGCGCAAAAAATCAGCCGCAATGTCGCGCTGCTCACCCACCCAGCTGCGCAGCGGTGCGTCTGGTCCGCGCAACACCATCATGCGGATGCGCCGGGTGTAGGCGTTGTCCAGCACGGTGCCGGCGGGCAGGCGGCTGTCCCACAGGTAACACAGCACGGCGGCGGGCAAATCCTCACCGGTGCGCAGCCGCGCCAGGCGCAGCACCTGGCGGTCCACAAACGGCAGCGCTGCAGTGGGCAGGTCAAACATCGCACAGAGCTTGACGGGGCTGTCGTCCGCGTCCTTGCGGCGCAGGTCGGCAGCGGGGTTGGGCTCGTCCAGGCGCCAGCGCCAGACCAGGCGGTGGGCCTGCTCGGGGGGTGGGTCCAGCACATGCACCAGGTTGCCGTAAGACGCCTGGGCCTCGATGCGCAAGGCCCGTTGGCCGTCCAACAGTTGCACGCTGTAGCGGGTGACCGGTTTGGTCTGGCGCGGCAACCCCACCACCCGCCACGGTGGCGCCGGAGCGTCCACCGCGCCACTGGCCGGGTTGGTGAGCAGCGGCACGGCCAGGCGCAGGTCATTGCCGCGCTGGGCTTGGGCGGTGCCCAGGGCCAGCAGCAGGCCAGCCAGGGCTTGGCGTGTGATGCGGCCGGCAACACGACCTGGCGGCCTCATGCCCCGCCCCGCAGGCCGCCAAAAGCCAACCATCCCGCCTGCAAGCGGGCCAGCCAAGTCAGACCGCAGAGCGCGGCAAAACCCAGCGCCAGCGGTGCAAAGGCGGCCGGCCACAGGCACATCGCCACAAAACAAGCCAGGGTCTCGGTGGCTTCGGTCAGGCCGCCCAGGTAGTACAGGCCTTTGTTGGGGTAGGCCAGGCTGCGCAGGCCACGCCGCTCAGCCAGCACCGCAAAGGCCAAAAAGCTGCTGGCGGTGCCGATGAAGGCGGCCAGCAACACGGCCGCAGCCAGCGCGTTGGCGGCCGGATCAGCCAGCGCAAAAGCCAGCGGCACGCTGGCGTAAAACGCAAAGTCGAGTGTGATGTCGAGAAACGCACCACGGTCGGTAGGCTGGGTCAGCCGGGCCACCGCGCCGTCCAGGCCATCGGCCAGGCGGCTGGCCAGCAGCCACGCCAGGCCGATCAACGGGTGGCCGGTGGCAATCCAGCCGGCGCCCACCAGACCCAAGCCACAACCGGTCAGGCTGATGGCGTCAGCCGCCACACCCCGCCGCAGCAGTGCGCCAGCGGCCCAGCCCAGCGCGGGGGCGATCAAGGCTTGAGCAGCGCGGTCCAGCATGCGGAGGGTCGGCGGGGCATGCAGCCATCATCGCATCGCCCAGTTGCAGCGGGCTGATACCTGGCTGCCCGGCATCCTTCAGCTTGAGGTCAGCGTGGTGCCATGCGGATGGCACCGTCCAACCGCACACTTTCACCGTTGAAATACCCGTTGGTGACCATGAACTCGGCCAGTTGGGCGTATTCGTCGGGGTCGCCCAGGCGCTTGGGGAAGGGCACTGAGGCCGCCAGCGCGGCTTTGACATTCTCGGGCGCGCCCTGCAGCAGCGGGGTGTTGAACAGGCCCGGCAGGATGGTGTTGACGCGGATGCCCTCGCCCATCAAATCGCGCGCAATCGGCAGGGTCATGCCCACCACACCGGCCTTGCTGGCGGAGTAGCTGGCCTGGCCCATCTGGCCGTCTTGCGCCGCCACGCTGGCGGTGTTGACGATGGCGCCACGCTCACCACCGTCCAGCGCCGGCAGGCTGAGCATGCCGGCCGCACTTTTGGCGATGCAGCGGAAGGTGCCGATCAGGTTGATCTGGATGATGCGTTCGAAGTTGGCGGTAGGAAACGCGCGGATTTCACCGGTGGCCTTGTCGCGGCTGGCGGTCTTGATGGCGTTGCCGGTGCCGGCGCAGTTGACCAGGATGCGCTCTTGGCCGTTGGCGGCGCGGGCCTTCACAAAACCAGCGTCCACCGACGCTTCATTGGTCACGTCCACCTGGCAAAACACACCGCCCAGCTGGGCGGCCAGCGCACTGCCGGCGGCGTCGTTCAGGTCAAACAACGCCACTTTGACGCCGGCTGCTGCCAGCCGGCGGGCTGTGGCGGCGCCCAGGCCTGAGGCGCCACCGGTGATCACGGCCGAGATGGATGCGTCCAGTTTCATGGTTGTCACTCGTTCAGAAGTTGGGAGAGGCCAGCACGCTAACGGCGCGCCAGCGGCGCTGCCATCGTCTGTTGCGACGAAGTTCAAGCGGCGGGCCGCGCCTGGCCTGCTGATGCGATCCTGATGCCCACGCTGCTACTGTGTTGGCCATGTCAAGCCCTGCTGATCAGCCACCGTCACTGCCGTCCATGTTGCCCATGCCCTCGCTGTCACCGCCCACGCCTGCGCTGCTTGGCCGCCAACCCCTGGCACGGGCACTGGCCACGGGCCTGGCAGTGTGGGCCGCAGGTTGGGCCGTGCAGCTGCTGCTGGACGGCCACATCGACCTGGCCAACCAGGCCCTGCTGCTGGTGCTGGCGGCCACCGTGGCCGCGCTGTGGTTGCCGGCGCTGGCGGCGGTGCTGGCGGGCAGTGTGTCGGTGCTGGCCTTCAACTGGCTGTTTGTGCCGCCGCGTGGCACGTTTGCGGTGGACGGCCGGCAAAACGGCCTGCTGCTGCTGGCCATGGTGGTGCTCAATACCGTGGTGGCCGGCTTGATGGCCAGGTTGCGCCACCAGGCCAGCCAGGCCAGGCAGCACCAACAGCAGGCCGAGCAATTGCGCAGCCTGGGTGACGCGCTGCGCGACAGCGCCGAGCCGCTGGCCCACGCCGGCACCCTGCAGACCACACTGGCCAGCCTGCTGCGGGCACCGGTGGCACTGCTGCTGTGCCGGGACCAACCCGATGCGGCCACCGACCGCACCGACCGCACCGACCCTGAGGACCCCACCGATCCCCACCCCAGCGTGATGGCCCTGGGCCAGCCCGATGCCGATGAAACCGCCGGCCTGTGGCACTGCCTGCGCCAGGGCCTGGCCATGGGCCCAGGCAGCGGCCACCACGAGACCCTGGCGCACTGGTACCTGCCGCTGCGTGGCCGCCAGGCCAGTTTTGGCGCCGCCGTGCTGCGCCTGCCAGCCGCCGGCCGTGCCGATGAAGCCCTGCGTGGCCATGCCCAGGCCTTGTGTGACCAGATGGGCCTGGCCCTGCAGCGCCAAGCCAGCCAGCACGCCGAGCAGCGCGCTCTGGCCCAGGCCCAGTTGCAGGCGGTGCGCAACGCGCTGCTGGCCGCCATCTCACACGACTACCGCACCCCCTTGGCGACCATCCTCGGTGCAGCAAGCGCCTTGCACGACCAGGGCGATCGCCTGTCGATGGCACAGCGGCAGCGCCTGGCCACCACCATCGTCGACGAGGCGGACCAGCTTGCCCGGCTG
>JAYVLI010000419.1:0-4069 GCA_043759535.1 Betaproteobacteria bacterium
CACCGTGCTGCGCTGGCTGGCCCACTGCGGCGCACCCACACCCAGCCGGCTGAGCAGGCCACCCAGTGACGCAGCCGGCAGCGGCGCGTACTTGCGCACGATCACGTCCACCAGTGCGTCCAGCGCGGTGGTCGGGTCCACCGGCGTGTTGTCCACCGGCCGCACCGCGTACAGCCGCACACCGCCGTCGCGCCGGGCAATGCGCAACAGGCCGCAGTAGTGCATGGCGTCCAGCAACTGGGTGCTGGCATTGCTTTGCCCACCAAACCAGTTTTGGGATTTGCCATGCTGGAACTGCGCGTCCACCTCACGCGGATGCACCACACCGCGCTCACGCACAAAGTCCAGCACCGCAGCGGCTTGGTGGTGGCGGCTGGCGGGCCAGGCGGTGCGTGGTGTGCGGGGGTGCATCAGCGCCTGGGTGGCGCGCGGCAAAAAACCGTAGTTGACGAAGAAGTCTTCTTCGACGCCCAAGCGCGGGTAGTGCGTCTCCAGATCTCCCGCCCGGTAGCCTTTGACACGGTGGCGCAGTGTCAGGTCTTGCGCGCGTGCCGGGGCGCGTATCGGGTCAGCCTGCACAAAGCCCAGGCGGGTGATGGCCTGCGGCAGCGTGGTGGGGGCAAACAGGCTGCGTGCCACGGCGTAGCGGCGCAGGTGGTCAAGGGTGAGGGCAGGGCTGGGCATGGCGTGATGTTGACGCATGGCGCGCTAGGGCTTGGGTCAGGGGGGGTGACGCGCAAGCGTGACAAAAATCACAGGCCCCGTGCTACGGTCCCTGCGCCTTTCAATCTCACGAGAAAAACCATGCCAACCCTGCTCCCACTGAAGCCCGCCCTGCGCGCCGTCGCGCGTGCCACCTTGGTGCTGACTGGCCTGTCCGGCCTGCTGCTGGCCACACCGGCCCATGCGGCGATCGACATGTTCATCAAGATCGCCGGTATTGATGGCTCATCGACGGACAGGGTGTTTGGGCCGCAAAAAGCGTCTGACCTGCTGGCCTGGTCCTGGGGCGTCAGCAACGCGGGTGGCAGGCCCGCATTCCTGGACTTCAACTGGACGCAGTACCTGGATGCAGCCGCGCCCAAGACCTTTCTGGGCGTTGCCGCTGGCACCCATTTCACGGATGTGGTGTTCACGGCACGCAACACCGGCGCCAACGCCTATGTGTTTTTCACGATGAAGTTCGAGGACGTGCTGCTGACCTCGTTTGCCACAGGTGGGTCAGGCGGTGAGGACCGGTTCACCCTCAACGCGTCACTGCAGCCGCTGAAAAAGATCACCATGACCTACACCCCGCAGGACGCCACCGGCAAGGCCGGCACGCCGCTGGTGGCGGCTTGGGACTTGCTCAACGGCAAGGTGGCGTCGTTTGGCGGTGATGCAGACGCTTTGACCGGCCTGTTCATGGCCGGGCCGACCGCGCTGGATTTGTCAGCCCTGCCCATCAACACGCCGGTGCCTGAGCCGCAGAACTGGCTGCTCTTTGGCGCGGGCCTGGGCGGCCTGGCCTGGCTGGGCCGGCGCCGCCAAACCGCAGCCAGCAAGCTTGCGCTGCCGGCCTGACGCGTCGGCAGGCCAGCGCCCTGGCGGGCGCCACAATCCGGGCTTTGCCCGCCCTGGAGCCCGCCCGCCATGACCACCCTCGGAACCCCGCTGTCCCCGTCTGCCACCCGCGTCATGCTGCTGGGCAGCGGTGAATTGGGCAAAGAGGTGCTGATTGCGCTGCAGCGCCTGGGGGTGGAAACCATCGCGGTGGACCGCTATCCCAACGCGCCCGGCCACCAGGTGGCCCACCATGCCCGCACCATCACCATGAGCGACCCGGTAGCGCTGCGGGCGCTGATCGAGGCCGAGCAGCCCCACCTGGTGGTGCCCGAGATCGAGGCCATTGCCACCCCGGTGCTGGAGGCGCTGGAGGCCGAAGGCCGCATCCGCTGCATCCCCACCGCCCGCGCAGCACGCTTGACGATGGACCGCGAAGGCATCCGCCGCCTGGCCGCCGAGACCCTGGGCCTGGCCACCAGCCCTTACCAGTTTTGTGATGCACTGGCCGAGCTGCAAACCGCCATCGATGGCAACGGTGCAGCAGGCCAGGCCGGCATCGGCTACCCCTGCATCATCAAACCGGTGATGAGCAGCAGCGGCAAGGGCCAAAGCAAGATTGACGGCCCAGCCGATGTGCAAGCCGCCTGGGACCACGCCATGGCCGGTGGCCGGGTTGGGCCGGGCCGGGTGATCGTGGAGGGCTTCATCGATTTCGACTATGAAATCACCCTGCTGACGGTACGCGCGCTGGGCGCTGACGGCCAGGTGGCCACGCAGTTTTGCGCGCCCATCGGCCATCTGCAGGTCAGCGGCGACTATGTGGAGAGTTGGCAGCCCTGCGCCATGCAGCCGGCCGCCTTGCAGCGGGCGCAGTCAATCGCCCGTGCCGTGACCGACAACCTGGGCGGCCAGGGCCTGTTTGGGGTGGAGTTGTTTGTCAAAGGCGATCAAGTCTGGTTCAGCGAGGTCAGCCCACGCCCGCACGACACCGGCATGGTGACCATGATCACCCAGTGGCAAAACGAGTTTGAGCTGCATGCCCGCGCCATCCTGGGCCTGCCGGTGGACACCCGCCTCAAAAGCCCAGGCGCCAGTGCGGTGGTCTACGGCGGCGTCGATGCCGTGGGCATCGTGTTTGACGGCGTGGCCGAGGCGCTGCAAGTGCCCAACAGCGAGTTGCGGCTGTTTGGCAAGCCGGAAAGTTATGTGAAACGCCGCATGGGCGTGGCCCTGGTGCATGACGCCGATGTCAGCGTGGCGCGCAGCAGTGCGCGGCGGGTGTCGGGTCTTGTCACACCACGTCGGGCGTAATCCCCACACGCGCTGATGAGGCGCCCCGGGCCAGCGGCGCTCAATTTGTGGTGGTGGTGGTCGATGTCATGGCATGACCACCGGCCAAGCCATGCACACGCCCCTCAACCGTCGGCAGTTGATGCAAACCCTGTTGGGCACCAGCGGTGTGCTGGCCGGCATGCCGGCGCAGGCCCAGGCCAACAGCGGCAAGCTGCTGTTTGGCTTTCCGCGCCGGGGGGACGGTTTTGTATATGCGTCAGCGGTGCTCAAAGAACTGCAGGCCAAAGGCAGTTACCAGCCCAGCCTGGGTGCCGACCTGACCTACCTACCCGGCAACAGCGGCCTGGTGGCTTTGCGGGCCGCGCATGCGGCGGTACCCGACGGCGCCACGGTGTTGTTGTGCCCCAGCAGCCAGATGACGCTGCTGCCGCAGGTGCAGGCGATGTCCAAGATTGACCCCTCGCGCGATTTTGTGCCGGTGGCCGCGCTGATGAGCGCCGATGTGTTGTTTGCCGTCGGCCCGTCCACCCCGTCCCAGGTCAAGACCATCAAAGACTATGTGGCTTGGGTGCGAGACGACCCGTCACAGGCCGGCTATGGCCTGCCCGGGCGCGGCACCATGCCGCACTTCGTGGCCACCTTGATGGCGCTGTCGATGGAGGTGGTGCTCAAGCCGATGGCCTACAACGGCACCGGCGCCATCTTGGTGGATTTGATCGCGGGTGGTGTGCCGGCCGGCTTTTTGGGCATTGGCACCGGCACCACCATGAAGGCACTGCAAGACGCCGGTGTGCGGCCGTTGGCCGTCACCGGCAGTGAGCGCTGGCCAGGTTTGCCTGCCGTGCCCACCTTCTCAGAAAGTGGTGTGGGCAACGTGCCGCCGCTGGAGACGTTTGGCTTTTTCATGTCGGCAGCCGCACCTGCGGCCAAGGTGCAAGCCTTGGGCGACGCCATTCGGCAAGCCCTGCGCAGTCCGGCCGTGCAGGCCGCGCAGGCCAGCACCAGCCAACTGGCCTTGCCAAAAGGGGCAGACGATTACGCCACCCTGATTGCCCAAGAGCGCGCCGCCTGGAATCCGCTGGTGAAGTTTCACCGGTTCTCTGGCGACGCTTGAGGCCTGCGCTGCAGGCCCGCCGCGCTCTACAGCCCGGCCGCGTCGTGCCGCGCCGCCATCTGATCAGCGGCTGCGCCGAGCATTCTTTGGGTGTAGGCCGGGCCGCTGGCCCTTCAC
>JAYVLI010000420.1:0-8052 GCA_043759535.1 Betaproteobacteria bacterium
CGGACGGCCACGAGACCTCAGCCCCCGACGACGATGGCGCTTCATCTCGACCGGGCCCGGTGCCGGCCGACGACGCCGCCGCGCCGATCAGCGTCACCCCGCCCGCTGACGGTGCTGCCGCCAAGGCGCCCGCCGAACAGACGCCGGCGGCCTGCGCCGCGCTGCTCAAGCAGCAGTTTCCGGCGCTGTTCGGCGGCCAGCCCAAGCCGGTGAAGCTGCGCATCCAGACCGACATCCAGGCGCGTGCACCGGGGCAGTTCAGCCGGCGCGCGCTCGGCGCCTTCTTCCACCGCTACACCGGCAGCACCGGTTACCTGATCGCGCTGGGCAAGGCCACCCAGCGGTTTGATCTGGACGGCGAACCTGCCGGTGAATTGACCGAAGAACACCGCCAACTGGCCCGCGATGAGCTGACCCGCCGCCGCGAGGTGACACGGGAGCGCGAGCAGCAGACACGCGTTGCTGCGCAGGCCATGCACGCAGAAGCACATGCCCAGGCGCGCGCACAAGAACAAGCCCAACAAGCCCAACGCGCCGAGCAACAGCAAGCGCGCCAGGCCCGTGGTGCGCTGCTGCGCGACTTTGAGCGCACCACCCTCACGCTGGGCAATTTTTGCGCGCTCAAAGGCATGACGCCTGATGCACTGACACCCCTGCTGGAGTTGGCCCGCAAAGAAGCCGCCGAGGCGCCGCCGCCCCGGCCCATGGGCGACCACCGGCCGCCACAGGACATGCGGCGTGATGGACCACGTGATGGACCACGTGATGGGCAACGTGACGGTCCGCGTGACCGCCCACGCGACGGGCAACGTGACGGGCAACGTGACGGGCGGCGCGACGGCCCACGCCCTGAGCGTGCCGGTGGGCGGCCTGACCGCCCACCCGGCCCACGCCCTGACGGCGCGCCACAGCAGCGCCGCGATGACCGCAACAATGGCCCACACCGGGATGGCCGGCCGCCGCAGCGTGGTGGCGGCCGCCCCACTGCCGGCACCACCGGCACCACCGGCACCACCGGCACCACCGGCACCACCGACCCCATCGGGTCTGCTGGTCCCGCTGGTCCTGCTGTCCCCACGGGTCCTACAGTTCCCACGGGTTCCACGGGTCCGTCAGGCCGCAGCCCGACACGCTGAGACCGCAGCGGCCCGCCGTTTCAACCGTACTTGATGTACTTGAAACGCGGGTCGTCTGGTGTGCCTTCCAGCGCCGCGCCGGGCTCTCGCCCGGGCTGCCACATCAGCACCGATTCAATCTTGGCGGCCAGCGCAAAGTCTTTTTCGGTGATGCCTTTGGCGTCATGCGTCTGCAGCTTGATGATGACAAAGGCGTAAGACACCGCAAGGTCTGGGTGGTGCCAGGCAGCCTCGGCCAGATGGCCCACCGTGTTGACCACCATCAGCGTGGCCTTCCAGCCGCTGGTTTTGATCTTGCGGCGTATCCAGCCGCCCTCCAGATACCAGCCGGGCAGCTCGGCCAACAGCCGCGCCTCGATCTGGTCAGTGGCCAGTGCGCCGTCACGCAGAGCGGGCTCTGGGATGCTGGGTGCGGGTGCAGGTGCAGCAGGTTCGGTGCTCATCGGTCTCTCCTTGGATTCGATCAGCCTAGCAGGGACAGACCGGCCATGACAGGCGCAAGGACAGTGCTCAAGCGTGATGCAGCGTTTGCGCCAACGCCCAGGCCTGCTCGGCCAGCGGTTTGGCGCGGCGGCCCGATTCCAGTGCCGCCGGGTTGGACGCATTGCCCTGCAGCGCACGGCCCAAAATGCCTTGCAGGATGCCCGCCAGGCGGAACATGTTGAAGACGATGTAGTAACCCCATTCATCCGCGCCAATCTGGCGTGCTGCCAGGCCGGTGCGCTGCAAATAGGTTTGCAGGTAGGCCACCTCAGGCGGGATGCCCAGCGCCACCAGGTCTTGCCCACCCAGGCCACGGCTGGTGGGGCCGTTGGTCATGTGCCAGGTCATGCAGTGGTAGGCAAAGTCCACCAGCGGGTCACCCAGGGTGCAGAGCTCCCAGTCCAGCACGGCCAGGATGCGTGGTTCGGTGGGGTGGAACATCACGTTGTCCAACCGGTAATCGCCATGCACGATGCGGGTGTCGCCTTCGGCCGGCAGGTGTTGCGGCAGCCACTGGATCAGCGACTCCATCGCGGGGATCACCTCGGTCTCGGCAGCGCGGTATTGCTGCGTCCAGCGCTTGACCTGACGCTCCACATAACCCCCCACCTTGCCAAAACCGTCCAGGCCCACGGCGGACGGGTTGACCCGGTGCAGCGCGGCAATGACACGGTTCAGCTCGTCATAAATGGCGCCGCGTTCGGCCACGGTCATGCCGGGCAAGGTGGGGTCCCACAGCACCCGGCCGTCCACACAGTCCATCACATAAAACGCGGTGCCGATGACGGCCGGGTCTTCACACAGCACATGGGCGCGGGCCACTGGCACTTCGGTCGTGGCCAGCGCGCTGATGACGCGAAATTCCCGGTCCACCGCGTGGGCTGAGGGCAGCAGCACACCGGGCGGTTTGCGGCGCAGCACATAACGCTGGCCGTCAGCGGCCGTCAGGCGGAAGGTGGGGTTGGACTGGCCACCCTTGAACTGTTCCACCTGCAGCGGCCCAGCCGCCAGCGCCGGCATGTGGGCATGCAGGTAGGCGGTGAGTTTGGCTTCATCAAATGCGTGTTGGGCCGACACCGGGCGGGTGCCGGTGAACTGGGCGTATTGGGCGTTGCTGGTGGTGGTGGTGCTGGGGGGGCTGCTCATCAAGGTTCTCCTGTCGGAATGCTGCGGTAGGGTCAGGCATCCGCCGGCATAGCGGCCAGCAGGCCCAGCAACAGCGGTCGGGCAAACAAGTCCACCAGCGGGGTGGTGGGTTCAGTGGCGTCACCGTTGGCGGTGGGCAACCAGTGGCCAATTTCGGACAAGGCATTGACCGCGCCGCACACCAGCTGGGCGGCCACGGTGGGGTCCACCAGGCGGATCGAGCCGTCCACCATGCCATCGACCACCATGGCGGCGTAGCGCTCGCCCAGGCGGTTCAGGCTGGTGAACTTGCCCCAGCGCAGCGCGCCGGGCAGCTCGGTCCAGGCGGTCAGGCGCAGCAGCGGGTTGGGCTGGCCGGGCTGGGCCGGGTCTTGCAGCGCCACCAGCGGCACACTGGCCGCCAGCAGCCGCTGCCAGCCGTTGCCAGGCTGGGCCAGCGCGGCCAGTTGCACCCGCCGAATCAGCGCAAAGCTGCGCTCAAAGCAGGCGTCTACCAGGCCGTGTTTGGTGTCATGGTGGTGGTAGAACGAGCCCTTGGTCAGCGCCAGCGCGGCGGCAATGCGCTCCACCGACGCACCACCCACGCCGTGGTCGTTGATCAAACGGGTGGCCGTGCGCAGGTAGGCATCCCCCAGGGCGTCCGCCAGTGCGTCGTCGCCGTCAGCCGGGGCAGGTGTGGTGGGCTGGGCGGCTGCCACCCAGCTGGCCCAGCCCTGCCCCGGCCCGGCCAGGCCGTGCAGCAGGATGTCGGCCATGGCCTGGGCAGCACGGGGGTAGTCGGCTGGCTCGTAGCGGGTCAACCAGGCGCGTGACCACATCACCTGGGCTAACAGCAAATGGGTGCGGGCGTTGAGAGCGCGGCGGGTGTTGAGGCCGGCGTTGCGGGTGCTGCTGCCGGTCGCATCGCTTGCGGGATCGCTCGCAGCCTGCTGCGGCCGCAACAAGCGCCGCAGGTGGCGGAACATGTTTTCGTACGCGCTGAAGGCCGGTGCTGCCAACTCGCGTGGCAGCGCCCGCATGTCGCCAAAAAAAATCAGCTCGGGCCGGCGCTGCTCGGCCACATCGGCCATCAGGCCCACAAAGCCATGGACAAAGCTGCTGACCCGGCCGGCCAATGTGGGCGCTGCTGCTGCCTGGTCAATCAACTGGTCGATGGCGGCAATGCTGCGCAGCAGGCAAGCGCAGATCAGATCTTCTTTTTTTCGGTAGTAGTAGGTCAGGCTGTTGGTGGCCAAGCCCACATCGGCCGCCACCTCGGCCAGGGTGCCGGCCTTGATGCCACGGCGGTTGAACAGGCGGGCCGCGCCGTCCAGGATCAGCGCGCGCTTTTCGGTGAACTTGGATGTGGCGCGTGGGCTGCTGGCCACCGCTGCCGCCGCTGCTGCCGCTGCCGCCGCGCGTTGCGTGCTCATGCCACCGGCACCAGATCTGCCAGCAGTTGCACCAGCGCCAGCGGCTGGTCCACCATCACATGGTGGTCGGCGTCGGCCAGCTCCAGCTTCAGGGTGCCGGCAGGCGCCAGGCTGATGCAGAAGTCCAGCAGCGCCGGGCTGACCAGGCGTGAGCGGCCACCACGCACGAGCACCACCGGGCAACGGGCGGCTTTCAAGTCGCGGTAGGGCCGGCCAAAGTCAAAATGGCGAAAGGTGAAGGGGTCAAACCGCCAGACCCAGCCCGGCCCACCGTCCGGCCCCACCACCTGCTTCAAGCCACGGCGGGCAATCAGGTCGGCAATAAAAGGGTGGGCACAGCCTTGGGGTGGCAGCAGGCGAAAGCGCAGCAAGGCTTCGTCCAGGCTGGGGTAGACACGGGCCGAGCGCAGGTTGTCGGCGCGGTGGCGGCGCTTGCCCTCGGCGCCCGAGGGCGCGCGCAGCGGGGTGTCGATGATGACGGCGCGGGCCAGTTGCTGGCCAAACCGTGCCGCCAGATTCATCAGCGAGAAGCCACCGAACGAGTGGGCGACAACGGTTGGCGCCACCGCCGCCTCAAACAGCCCGGCCGCCTGCGCCACGGCCAGCGCCTCATCGGCCCACTGCGCCACGCTGTACTGGGTGCGCCAGCCCGACCCACCCATGCCCGAGAAGCTGAGCGCCACCACCCGCCGGCCACTGCTGAGCAGCGGCGCCACATGGCTGTACCAATCGGCATGGGCGGCATTGCCGTGCAGCAGCAGCACGCCGGGGTCACCAACGCGGCCCCAGGCCAGGGCCTCGATGGGTGCGCCCTGCACGGTCACCAGGCTGCGCTGGGGTGCATGGGCCAAGGCATCGGTGAACCAGGCCGGCGCCGGGGGTGGTTGGCCGCCAAATACCGCCAGCGGCGGTGGCACATGGGGCGGGTGGCTGCGCGGGGGCATGGCGGCGGGTTGTGTGGATGACGGGCTGGATGACGGGCTGAATGGCTGGCTGGCTGAATGGCTGGCTGAGCAGTTGGCTGGGCCGGTGTTGATGCCGCAGGCCGCGTCAGCGCCGCGCCGCCAGCGCCTGCGTCACCTCATTGCCACCCTGCGCAGCGCCGCTGCCGGGCACCTGGTCACCCGCACGGTCCACCACCTGGGCCCAGGCGGCGGCCAGTTGCTCGGGCACGTCATCGCCCATGCCCAGATGCACACCCCGGGTCAGGGTGATGTGTGCCACCTCAAACGTGCCGGCGCCGGCGCAGGCGATGGCCCGGGTGGGTGCGTCTTGTGAGGCCAGCCACAACATGGCCGGCACCACGGCCTCGGGTTGCAGGGCGGCCAGCACCTCGGGTGACATCAGGCCTTCGGTCATGCGGGTGGCGGCGGTGGGGGCCAGGCAGTTGACACGGATGTCGTGTTTGGCGCCCTCGATGGACAGGGTTTGCATCAGCCCCACCAGCGCCATCTTGGCCGCGCCGTAGTTGGCCTGGCCAAAGTTGCCGTACAGGCCGGACGACGAGGTGGTCATCACGATGCGGCCGTGTTTTTGCGCCGTCATGATGGGCCACACCGCCTGGGTGCAATGCACCGCGCCCATCAAATGCACATCGATGACGCTTTTAAAGTCATCCAGCGTCATCTTGGCAAAGCTCTTGTCACGCAAGATGCCGGCGTTGTTGACCAGGATGTCGACCCGGCCCCAGGCAGCCATGGCCTGCTCCACCATCGCCTGCACCGCAGCCGGGTCGGTCACTGACGCGCCGTTGGCAAGGGCCTGGCCACCGGCGGCGATGATCTGGTCCACCACGGCTTGGGCGGCAAGCGGTGAACCGCCAGTACCGGCGGCTGTGCCACCCAAATCATTGACCAGCACCCGCGCACCACGTGCCGCCAGGGCCAGGGCATGGGCGCGGCCCAGGCCGCCGCCCGCACCAGTGACGATGGCCACACGGCCGGTGAAGTCGAGTTTCATGCGGGTCTGCCAGCGGGTCAGCCGCCGGATCAAAAGTTGCGGGAAGTTGCGTTTTTTGGATTTTCAGGTATGCCCTGCGGCGTGGGTTATACCGTAAGTCCCAATGGCGGCAGGCCTGGCAGATTGGAAAATCAGGCATGTGATGGTGGCATCCCGTCACCTGCTGCAACCCAACAAGGATTCACCATGGGCTTGTTTGATCTCCAGGGCCAAGTGGCCATCGTCACCGGTTCGTCCCGCGGCATCGGCCGCGCCATCGCCGAGCGCCTGGCCGAGCACGGCGCCAAGGTGGTGATCTCGTCGCGCAAGCAAGACGCCTGCGACGCGGTGGCCAACGCCATCAACGCCAAGCACGGCGCCGGCACGGCGCTGGCGGTGGCCGCCAACATCTCCAACAAGGCTGCGCTGCAAACCCTGGTGGACACTGCGCTGGCCACCTACGGCCAGATCAACACGCTGGTGTGCAACGCCGCCAGCAACCCGTATTACGGCCCCATGGCCGGCATCGCCGATGAGCAGTTCCGCAAGATTCTGGACAACAACATCGTGGCCAACAACTGGCTGGTGACCATGGTGGCGCCGCAAATGGTGGCGCGGCGTGATGGGTCCATCATCATCGTCTCGTCCATCGGCGGGCTGCGTGGCTCGTCCGTCATCGGCGCCTACTGCATCAGCAAGGCCGCCGACATGCAACTGGCGCGCAACCTGGCGGTTGAATTGGGGCCGCACAACATCCGCGTCAACTGCATTGCGCCCGGCCTGATCAAGACCGACTTTGCCAAAGCGCTGTGGGACAACCCCGAGGCCCTGGCCGCCCGCAATGCCGAAACCCCGCTGCGCCGCATTGGCGAGCCGGACGAAATTGCCGGCGCGGCGGTGTACCTGGCCGCACCGGCCAGCCGCTTCATGACCGGGCAATCGCTGGTCATCGACGGCGGCGTCACCATCTGATCATCTGACCGGCTGACCACAACCGCTGCGCCACGCACAATCCGGGCACCATGCCCGGCGCATCACTCACCTGGATCGACGACACCACCTCGCTGCCGCCCACCCGGCTGGCACTGGGCGATGACAGCGACGCGCCCGGCCTGCTGGCCGCTGGTGGCCGCGTCACACCGCAGCGGCTGGACGAGGCCTACCGCAAAGGCATCTTCCCCTGGTACAGCCCGGGTGACCCACCGCTGTGGTGGGCACCCGACCCGCGCATGGTGCTGCAGACGGCTCACTTCAAGTTGTCGCGCTCGTTGCGCAAGGCGGTGCAGCGCTTTGCCGGCACGCCGGGCTGCGAAATCCGCGTCGACCACGACCGCGCCGCCGTGCTGAATGCCTGCGCCATCGCGCCGCGCGAGGGCCAGAGCGGCACCTGGATCGTGCCTGAGCTGCAGGCCGCCTACCTGGCTTGGGGCGCCATGCACAGCGTCGAAACCTGGGTGGACGGTGAACTGGCGGGCGGCCTGTACGGCGTCAACCTGGGCCGGATGTTCTACGGCGAGTCGATGTTCATGCGCCGCACGGACGCCTCCAAGATGGCGCTGGCCGCGCTGATTTGTCTGTGCTGTGAATTCGGCATCCCGTGGATCGACTGCCAGCAGAACACCGGCCACCTGGCCTCGCTGGGCGCGGCGGAAGTGTCGCGAAGCGTGTTCGAAGCCCACCTTGCCGCTCACGTGGACGAAGCTGCACCGAAGGCCTGGACCTATCATCCAGGCTACTGGCACCAGCACTTGCTGAACCCGACGTGACCCACCCCAAAGAACTGCCCCTCGCGCAGATCCAGTTCTACGCCACGGCCGCCTACCCCTGCAGCTACGTAGCGGGCCGCCAGGCGCGCTCCCAGGTCGCCACGCCCAGCCACCTGATCCACGCCGAAACCTATTCGGGCCTGGTCGCTGCGGGCTTTCGTCGCAGTGGCA
>JAYVLI010000421.1:0-4673 GCA_043759535.1 Betaproteobacteria bacterium
GCCGGTGTCCACGCTGGGCTTGGGCAGCGGGTGCATCACACCGTCTTCGGTGCGGTTGAACTGCATGAAGACGTTGTTCCAGATCTCGATGTAGCGGTCACCGTCCTCGTTTGGGCTGCCCGGCGGGCCGCCAGCCACGCCAGGCCCGTGGTCGTAAAAAATCTCAGTGCAGGGCCCACACGGCCCCGTGTCGCCCATCATCCAGAAGTTGTCCGACGCATACCGTGCGCCCTTGTTGTCGCCGATGCGCACGATTCTTTCGGCCGGCACGCCCACTTGCTTGTGCCAGATCTCGTAAGCCTCATCGTCTTCGGCATACACCGTGACCCACAGCTTCTCAGAAGGCAGCTTGAAGTGGACCGTCAACAACTCCCAGGCAAAGCCAATCGCTTCTTTCTTGAAGTAATCGCCAAAGCTGAAGTTGCCCAACATCTCAAAAAAGGTGTGGTGGCGCGCGGTGTAGCCCACGTTGTCCAGGTCGTTGTGCTTGCCACCGGCGCGTATGCACTTCTGGCTGGTGGTGGCGCGGCTGTAGGGCCGCTTGTCGAACCCCAGAAACACGTCCTTGAACTGGTTCATGCCGGCGTTGGTGAACAGCAGCGTCGGGTCGTCGCCGGGGATGACGGGTGATGACGCCACGATGGTGTGGCCTTTGCTCTCGAAGAACTTGAGAAAGGTGGCGCGGATTTCAGCGGCTTTCATGGGCGGCTCACAGTGTGGCGGTGCAGGTAGATCGGGACGCCGATGCGGCGGGCCGCGTCGGCAAGTTGTTTGTCTTTGGTGGCCAGGGGCAGGCGATGCTGCAAGGCGGTGTCGAGGTAACAGGCGTCATAGCTGGTCAAACCCCAGTCGGCGGCGCGCTGGGTCCAGTGGCGGGCGTCACCGGTCAAGGGCCGGGTGTCCAGGCCCACCAGGGCCAGCCGGCCCCAGCAGTCATCCAGCGCCTGGGCCGTGATGCGGCCAGCTTTGAGTGCCCGCGACAGGATGTTGCCCATCTCCAGATGCCACAGCGCCGGCACCACGGCCTGGGCCTCGGCCATGGATTGCCACACCGCCAGGGCGTAAGCGTCCTGCTCGTCCTCAAAAAAGCCGCCTAGCGCAACCGAGCTGTCCAGCACAAAACTGGCCGGCGCATTGCCGCTCACCGGCGGCCCTCGTCACGCAAGGCCTTCCAGTCCAGCGCCAGGTGGCGGCCAGCCGCCGCTTGCAGCAAGGCAGTCACCGCGTCGCGCCGGGCGTGGGCAGCGGGTGCAGCGGCTGGCATGGGCACCAGTTTGGCCACCGGCTTGTTGTGGCGGGTGATCACCACCTCTTCACCGCGCTCGGCGCGGGCAATCAGTTCAGACAAATGGGTTTTGGCTTCAAACAGGCCGATGGATTCCATGGTGGCAGCCAAGTTGGTTGGATCAACCAGATTCTAAGGCCGGTGTTTGGCTGCGGCGCCTGCACTGCTGTGCCGCGTGTCGTCCACGCGCCAATCGGATGCGGGCGATGTTGATATCGTCAAGACCTGCCCGCAGCGCCCATTTGCACGGCGCCACCAACCCACCGCCTGAAAGGACAGCCACCATGGCCAGCCACGCAAAATTCTCCTGGGACGATCCGCTGCAACTCAGCGCCCAGCTCACCGACGACGAACGCGCGGTGCGCGACGCCGCCCATGCCTATTGCCAGGACCGGCTGCAGCCCCGGGTGCTGGAGGCCTTCCGCCACGAAAAAACTGACCGCGCCATCTTCAACGAGATGGGCGAGCTGGGCCTGCTGGGCTCAATGATCCCCGAGGCTTACGGCGGCGCCGGCCTCAACTATGTGTGTTACGGCCTGGTGGCACGTGAGGTGGAGCGTGTGGATTCGGGCTACCGCTCAATGATGAGTGTGCAGACCTCACTTGTGATGGTGCCGATTTTTGAATTTGGCACCGAGGCGCAAAAGCAGAAATACCTGCCCAAACTGGCCAGCGGTGCCTGGGTGGGCTGTTTTGGCCTGACCGAGCCCAACCACGGCAGCGACCCCGGCAGCATGGTGACCCGGGCCAAAAAAGTGGCCGGCGGTTACAGCCTGAGCGGCGCCAAGATGTGGATCAGCAATTCGCCGATTGCCGACGTGTTTGTGGTGTGGGCCAAAGACGATGAAGGCGCCATCCGGGGCTTCATCCTCAACAAGGGCGCCAAAGGTTTGAGCGCCCCGGCCATCCACAGCAAGGTGGGCCTACGCGCCAGCATCACCGGCGAGATCGTGATGGACGGGGTGTTCTGCCCCGACGAAGACGCCTTCCCCGAAGTGCGTGGCCTCAAGGGCCCGTTCACCTGCCTGAACAGCGCCCGCTACGGCATTGCCTGGGGCGCGCTGGGCGCGGCGGAGGATTGCTTTCACCGGGCCCGCCAATACGTGCTGGACCGCCACCAGTTTGGCCGTCCGCTGGCTGCCAACCAGTTGATCCAGAAAAAGCTGGCCGACATGCAGACCGAGATCACGCTGGGCCTGCAAGGCTGTTTACAACTGGGCCGCATGAAGGACGCGGGCACGGCCGCGGTGGAGATCACCAGCATCATGAAACGCAACTCTTGCGGCAAGGCGCTGGACATTGCCCGCGTTGCGCGCGACATGCTGGGTGGCAACGGCATCAGCGATGAATACGGCGTGATCCGCCACATGGTGAATCTGGAGGTGGTGAACACCTACGAGGGCACCCACGATGTGCATGCGCTGATTCTTGGGCGCGCCATCACCGGCATTCAAGCCTTTTCCTGACCAGCGCCCAGACATGAGCAGCCCCAAACTGCTGGACGGCACCCGCGTACTGGACTTGTCCCGGGTGCTGGCTGGCCCCTGGGCTGGCCAGGTGCTGGCCGACTACGGCGCCGATGTGATCAAGGTGGAGCGGCCCGGCCCGGGTGACGACACCCGCGGTTGGGGCCCCCCGTGGTGGGGCCCGGCCGAGGACAAGATGTCGGCCTACTACCTGAGTGCCAACCGCGGCAAACGCTCCATCGCCATCGACATCGCCACACCCGAAGGTGAAGCCCTGGTGCGCCTGTTGGCGGCGGAGGCTGATGTGGTGCTGGAGAACTACAAGGTCGGCCAGCTCAAGCGTTATGGGCTGGATTACGCGTCGCTGTCGGCCCTGAACCCGCGCCTGGTGTATTGCTCTTCACCGGTTACGGGCAAGACGGCCCGATGGCGCAGGCGGCGGGTTACGACTTTGCCATCCAGGCCACCGGTGGCCTGATGAGCGTGACCGGTGAAAAAGACGGCATGCCCGGCAGCCAGCCGCAAAAAGTGGGCGTGGCGGTGGCCGATCTGTTCACCGGCCTGTATGCCACCACCGCCATCCTGGCGGCACTCATCGAACGCGGCCGCACCGGCAAAGGCCGCCACATCGACGCCGCGCTGCTGGACGTGCAAGTGGCGATGATGGCCAACCAGGCCAGCAACCACCTGGTGGGCGGCATCACGCCCAAGCGCATGGGCAATGCCCACATGAACGTGGTGCCCTACCAGGTGTTTGAGACGCTGGACGGCCACATCGTGCTGGCCGTGGGCAATGACGGCCAGTTCGCCCGCTTTTGTGAACTGGCAGGTGATGCCGCACTGGCCCAGGATGCGCGTTACACCACCAACTCCGGCCGCATCACCCACCGCGACACGCTGATCCCGGTGCTTGAAGGCTGGATGAAACAACGCAACACGCTGGACTGGGTGGCGCTGCTGGAGCCACACGCCGTGCCCTGCGCGCCCATTCTTGATCTGCCCGGTGTGTTCAAACATCCGCAGGTGCTGGCCCGTGGTGTGTTGACACCGATGGATGTGGGCGCGGATCGGCTGATGCCGATGGTGGGCAACCCGATGCGTTTTGACGGCCAACGCGCCGTGGCCGACCAGCCGCCGCCGGGGCTGGACGCGCAAGGGGACGCTTTGCGCGCCGCCTTGGCCAAAGGCCCGGGCTGGCCGGGACGCGGCATTTGACCCTTGACCATCCGGCGGCTGCCGGGTGGTCTGCAACGAAAGTGTCCATCTGGGTGCCGCTTGGCTTGGCAGCGCTGTATTACCATGATGCCCGTTGGTAACACTTCAGGAGCATTGCATGGCGACAACGCTGACCAGCAAAGGCCAGGTCACCATCCCCAAACGGATACGCGACGCATTGCAGTTGTTGCCCGGCGCACCAGTGCAGTTCTCGGTCAACGCGGCCGGTGAAGTTGTCTTGCATCGGCCACACCCAGCCAAGGGCGCACGCCGGCCATCGACCGACCGATTTGACGCCGTGCGGGGGCGTGCCGATGTGCGCTGGCGGACCGACGAGTTGATGCAACTGCTGCGCGCCGACGACTGATGCTGCTGGTGGACACCAACGTCCTGGTTGACGTACTGCAGAACGACCCGCAGTGGGCAGACTGGTCGATTGCCCAGATGCGTGCGCAAGCCAGTCTGCACGCCTTGGTCATCAACCCGGTCATCTACGCCGAGATCTCGTTGTCGTTTTCGACGCTGGAGGCACTGGACGAGGTGGTGGCAACGCTGGCGTTGGAACTGCGCGAGATACCTCGCCCTGCCGTGTTTCTGGCGGCCAGGGCCTACGCCCAGTACCGCAAGCGCGGCGGCAGCAAGCTGCAGGTGCTGCCAGACTTCTTCATCGGCGCACATGCCGCTGTTGAGGGCTGGCCACTGCTGAC
>JAYVLI010000422.1:0-3234 GCA_043759535.1 Betaproteobacteria bacterium
GCACCGTCGGGCGCGATTCGCTGCGCTTGAGCACGCGGCCCACGGCATGGGCCAGGCGCAGCACAAAATCCGGGGTGATGGGGCTCACGCCCACGGTGCCGCGAATGCCGTCTGTGCCGAAATGTTTTCTGGTCATGATTGCCCTGTTTCCATTGGTGTTGTCATGCAGTGTTGGCAGCTATTGACGGCCTTAACGCTCGCCCGCGCGCCGCTCAGTTTACAGCGCAGATCGCTGTTCCGATGGCAGTGCAGACTTCACCGCGCTCAGCACCCGCAACGCCTGAATCGTCTCCCGCACGTCGTGCACCCGCACGACGCTGGCACCACGCTCCACCGCCAAAAGCGCTGCGGCCACGCTGGGCACCAGACGATCACGCACGTCCATCGAGGCCAATGTCGCCAGTGAAGTGCTGGTGGCTGCAGCCAGCGATGACTTTCTGGACCAGCCCAAGAGCAGCGGGTAGCCCCCAGTCAACAGCTCTGGCTGGCGCGCCAGCAGCTCGAAGTTCTGTTTGACAGTTTTACCGAATCCAATGCCCGGATCCAGCAAGATACGGGTATTTTCTACCCCAAGCCCCCGTATTTGCTTCGTAGTTAGCTCCCAAAATAGAAGCACCTGGGCCACCACATCCCCCGTCATGGGTTGCGCCTGCATGGTCTGGGGGTCGCGGTGCATGTGCATCAAGCAAATGCCGCAATTCGGGTGCTGGCTGACCACTTGCAGTGCGTTAGGCTCTGGGGCCTGATCCCCGTCGACCCGCCACTGCAGCCCATAAATGTCGTTGATGATGTCGGCACCCGCATCCAAAACCGCTTGCATGACTTCAGGCTTGTAGGTGTCCACCGAGACAGGAATGCCGAGTTTGACCGCCTCCACCACCACCGGCAACACGCGCGCCAGCTCGTCTTGTAGTGGCAGGGGCATGGCACCCGGGCGAGACGACTCACCGCCAATGTCCAGCAGGTCGGCACCGTCTTTCAGCAGGCGCTCGCAATGCTTCAAGGCCGCTTGGGTGGTGGCATGCTGGCCACCATCTGAAAACGAATCCGGCGTGACGTTAACAATACCCATCACCTTGGGGGTGCTCAGGTCAATGGAAAATCGGGTGGTTTGCCAGATCATGGGGTGGGGTGAGCGGATAGTTGCCTGGGGCGTTGGAAGTTGCTGGGCGGTTTGAATTGTGAGTCAACCCGCTGCCTCACCCAATCTGGGGCGTTAAAAAAGGGGCACGAAGCCCCTTTTTGTGGATTTTTACCGCTTTCACCGCGATTTCAGTCTGGTTCTCGCACCGTTTCGAGCCCGTTTTCAGGCAGTCGTGGGCGAGGGGTCCGGGTTAACCGCTGGCGCCCCGCCTGAGGGGCCGCTGTTGTCAGACGATACGACGCGTGGTGTCCAGTCTTTGGGCGGACGCGGTGCTTTGCCAGCCATGATGTCGTCAATCTGGTCGGCATCAATGGTTTCCCACTCCAGCAGGGCTTTGGCCATGGCGTGCATTTTGTCTTTGTTGTCCTCAATCAGCTTGCGTGCCTGGGCGTATTGCTGGTCAATGATGCGGCGCACCTCGGCATCCACCTTTTGCATGGTTTGCTCGCTCATGGTGGTGGTTTTGGTAACAGAGCGGCCCAAGAACACTTCACCTTCGTTTTCTGCGTACACCATAGGGCCCAAAGCATCGGTCATGCCGTAGCGGGTGACCATGTCACGGGCGATGGAGGTGGCACGCTCAAAGTCATTGCTGGCGCCGGTGGTCATCTGGTGCATGAACACTTCTTCGGCAATGCGGCCGCCAAACAGCACCGAGATCGTGGACAGCATGCGCTCTTTGTCCAGGCTGTAGCGGTCGCCCTCGGGCAATTGCATCGTCACGCCCAGCGCCCGGCCGCGTGGGATGACGGTGACTTTGTGCACCGGGTCGGTCTTGGGCATCAGCCGCGCCACCAGTGCATGGCCGGCCTCGTGGTACGCGGTGTTGCGCCGCTCTTCCTCGGGCATCACCATGCTCTTGCGCTCGGGGCCCATCATGATCTTGTCTTTGGCCTTCTCAAAATCGACCATTTCAACCACCCGGCCACTGCGGCGAGCGGCAAACAGCGCTGCCTCATTGACCAGGTTGGCCAGGTCGGCGCCCGAGAAGCCCGGCGTGCCACGGGCCAGCAAGTCGGCCCGGATGTCTTGGCCGACAGGCACTTTGCGCATGTGCACGTTCAGGATCTGTTCACGGCCGCGCACGTCGGGCAACGTGACGTAGACCTGGCGGTCAAAACGGCCTGGGCGCAGCAGTGCCGGATCCAGGATGTCTGGCCGGTTGGTGGCGGCCATCACGATCACGCCCAGGTTGGTCTCGAAGCCGTCCATCTCGACCAGCATCTGGTTGAGTGTCTGCTCACGCTCGTCATTGCCGCCGCCCAGGCCGGCGCCGCGATGCCGGCCCACTGCATCGATCTCGTCGATGAAGATGATGCAGGGCGCGCTTTTTTTGGCCTGCTCAAACATGTCGCGCACCCGGGCCGCACCCACGCCGACAAACATCTCAACGAAGTCAGAGCCCGAGATCGAGAAAAACGGCACCTTGGCCTCACCGGCGATGGCTTTGGCCAGCAAGGTCTTGCCGGTGCCGGGGGGGCCAACCAGCAGCACGCCGCGCGGAATGCGGCCGCCCAGCTTCTGGAACTTCTGCGGGTCTTTCAAGAAGTCAACCAGCTCTTTGACTTCTTCTTTGGCTTCATCGCAACCGGCGACATCGGCAAAGGTGGTGGAGTTGTTGGCCTCGTCCAGCATGCGGGCCTTGCTCTTGCCAAAGCTGAACGCCCCGCCCTTGCCGCCGCCCTGCATCTGGCGCATGAAGTACACCCAGACGCCGATCAATAACAGCATCGGCCCCCAGCTGACCAGCAGGCTGACCAGCAATGACGGCTCTTCACGCGGCTTGACATCGAACTTGACGCCGCTGGCGATCAGGTCACCGACCAGCCCACGATCAAGGTAAGTGGCGGTTGAGCGGATTCGCTTGTCGTCATTGGTGACGGCCAGAATCTCGGTGCCGCCATTGCCCTCTTGCAAGGTGACGACCTTGATGCGCTTGGCGCGCACCTCTTCAAGGAAATCGGAGTACCCGATCATCGAGCCGGCAGACACCCCGCGGTCAAACTGCTTGAACACGGTGAACAGCACGAGTGCAATCACCAGCCAAACAGCGACCTTCGAGAACCATTGATTGTTCACTGCGGCTCCTT
>JAYVLI010000423.1:0-11527 GCA_043759535.1 Betaproteobacteria bacterium
GTGCCTTGTCGGCCAACGCCCACTTCGGTGTGGACCAGCAAACGCTGGAGGCACGCGCCTACGCGGTGGCGCGGCGCTACCGGCCGCTGCTGGTCAACAGCGTGGTGGGTTTCATCGGGCCGGAGTATTTGTATGACGGCAAACAAATCATCCGCGCCGGGCTGGAGGACCATTTTTGCGGCAAGCTGCTGGGCCTGCCCATGGGCTGCGACATCTGCTACACCAACCATGCCGAGGCCGACAGCGACGACATGGACAGCCTGCTGGTGCTGCTGGCCAGCGCCGGCCTCAACTTCATGATGGGTGTGCCGGGGGCGGACGATGTGATGCTCAACTACCAGAGCACGTCCTTCCACGACGCGCTGTTTGTGCGCCAGTTGCTGGGTCTCAAGCGTGCGCCCGAGTTTGAAGCCTGGTTGCAGCGCCAAGGCATCACCGATGGCTGCGGCGCGCTGCTGCCGGCTGCGGCCAAACCAGCGCTGGCGGGCCGCTTTGCGGCGCTGCTGGGTGGGCCATCGACGTGAACGGGATGGGCGACATGGGCGACACCAGCAACAGCAGCGGCATGCCTGTCTCCGCACCACCCGCCCCGCCACCCGCCGACCCCTGGGCCGACCTGCGCCGCCACACCCCCGCCCGCATCGCCCTGGGCCGCGCCGGCACCAGCCTGCCCACGGCCGAACTGCTGCGTTTTGCCGCTGCCCATGCCCAGGCGCGGGACGCCGTCCACATCCCGCTGGACATGGCCACGCTGGCCGCGCAATTGCACACCCAGGGCTGGGCCACGCTGCCGGCCCACAGCCGCGCACCCGACCGCGCCAGCTACCTGCGCCGGCCAGACTGGGGCCGTCAGCTGGACGACACCAGCCTGGCCAGCTTGCAAGCTGCCGCAACCACCTTGCCCGGCCCGCCGGACTTGCTGATCGTGCTGGGGGACGGGCTGTCCGCCGTGGCGGTGCAGCAGCATGGCGCGGGCCTCGTGGCCGCTTTGCGTGCCGCATTGCAATCCAGCCCGGGCCCTGGCTTGACATTGGCCCCGCTGATCATCGCCGCCCAAGCCCGGGTGGCGCTGGCAGACCAGATTGGCGCGCTGCTGCAAGCCCGGCTGGTGTTGATGCTGCTGGGCGAGCGGCCGGGCTTGAGCGCGCCCGACAGCATCGGCGCCTACCTGACCCATGCACCGCAGGTGGGCTGCTGTGATGCCCAGCGCAACTGCGTGTCCAACATCCGGCCCGATGGCCTGCCGCCGCACCACGCCGCGCTGCGCCTGGTCTGGCTGGTGCGCGAGGCACTGCGCCGGGGCCTGACCGGCGTGGCGCTGAAAGACGACAGCGCTGCTGCGCTGCTGGCCCACAGCGCCGCGCCGCTGCTGCCCGGCCACAGCACATAAAATGCCGCTCCCTTGCCCGGCGGCCCCAGCGCTGCCGGGTGCCATGCCCCACAGCCCCTGGATCCACACCATGCCCCGCTGTGCCTTGCCGGCCATTCCGGCCCGTGTTGCGTTGTTGTCTGGCGCGTTGTTTTGCGTGGTTTTCAGCGCCAGCACGCAGGCCCAGATCACCCGCAACTTTCCGCCCACCGCGCTGCGGGGTGCGCTGGAAATCACCGCCCCGCCCGACGCGCTGCTCAATGGCCAGCCGGTGCGCTTGTCACCCGGCAGCCGCATCCGCGCGGCCAACAACATGCTGCAGCTCTCGGCCTCACTGGTGCAGCAGCCGCTGCTGGTGCATTACACGATTGACCCGCTGGGCCTGGTCAAGGACGTGTGGATCCTGAGCCCCGACGAAGCCGCCAAAAAGCCCTGGCCCAGCAACCCCACCGAGGCCCAGCGCTGGCTGTTTGACGCGCCCGCCCAAACCTGGACCAAGCGCTGAGGTCTCCACCAAGCCGCGCGCCACCCGAGAGCACACCACCATGAGCAAAAAAGTCTATATCCGCAGCTTTGGCTGCCAGATGAATGAATACGACGCCGGCAAGATGGCCGACGTACTGCGCGTTGCCGACGGCTACGAGCCCACCAACGACCCCGAGCAGGCCGACTTGATCCTGTTCAACACCTGCTCGGTGCGCGAGAAGGCGCAGGAGAAAGTGTTCTCTGACCTGGGCCGCGTCAAGCACCTCAAGGCCAAGGGTGTGCTGATCGGCGTGGGCGGCTGCGTGGCCAGCCAGGAGGGCGCGGCCATCCTGGACCGGGCGCCGTATGTGGACGTGGTGTTTGGCCCGCAAACCCTGCACCGGCTGCCGCAACTGCTGGAGAGCCGCAAAACCCAGGGCAGGGCGCAGGTGGACATCAGCTTCCCCGAGATTGAAAAGTTTGACCACCTGCCACCGGCCAAGGTGGACGGCGCGTCCGCCTTTGTGTCCATCATGGAAGGCTGCAGCAAATACTGCAGCTACTGCGTGGTGCCCTACACCCGGGGTGAAGAAGTCCACCGGCCGTTTGACGATGTGCTGGTGGAGGTGGCCGGGCTGGCCGACCAGGGGGTCAAAGAGGTCACGCTGCTGGGCCAGAACGTCAATGCCTACCGGGGCCGCATGGGTCAGGATCGGAAAGGACAGGCAGAGATTGCCGACTTTGCGCTGCTGCTGGAATACGTACACGACATCCCCGGCATTGAGCGCATCCGCTACACCACCAGCCACCCGAATGAGTTCACCCAACGCCTGATAGCCGCCTACGGCCAGTTGCCCAAACTCGTGAATCATTTGCACCTGCCGGTGCAGCACGCCAGTGACCGCATCCTGATGGCCATGAAGCGGGGTTACACCGCGCTGGAATACAAATCCACCATCAAAAAACTGCGCGCGGTGCGGCCGAATTTAAGCCTGTCGTCAGACTTCATCGTCGGCTTTCCCGGCGAGACCGAAGACGACCACCACAAAACCCTCAAACTGATCGAAGACATCGGTTTTGATGCCAGCTTCAGCTTCGTCTTCAGCCCCCGGCCCGGCACACCGGCCGCCAACCTGGCCGACGACACACCGCAAGACCTCAAATTGAAGCGCTTGCAGCAACTGCAGGCGCTGTTGGAGGTCAACGTGCAGCGCATCAGCGCCAGCCGGGTGGGCAGCGTGCAACGCATCCTGGTCGAAGGCCCCAGCCGGCGGCCCGGCCCGGGCGGCGCACCCGAGCTGATGGGCCGCACCGAGTGCAACCGCATCGTCAACTTTGA
This sequence comes from Betaproteobacteria bacterium, assembly GCA_043759535.1. Taxonomy (GTDB): domain Bacteria; phylum Pseudomonadota; class Gammaproteobacteria; order Burkholderiales; family Burkholderiaceae_C; genus Pseudaquabacterium. The sequence goes on from JAYVLI010000423.1 coordinate 3,174, forward strand.
CGGTGGGCCGCTGCAATCGCGGCTGGTGGGCCAGATGCTGGACGTGCGCATCGCCCAGGCACTGCCGCATTCACTGCGCGGCGAGGTACTGCTGCAAGACCAGGCGGCAATCGCCTGATCGCGGGCTGCCGGGCCGGCGCAGGCCCGCCTGATCAGCGCCGCCAGCCGCGCCACCACAACACCGCAGCGGCCACCACCACCAGCGCGCCGTAGGTGGCCATGCGGCCGTCGCGGCCCAGCACCACCAGCCCGGCCAGCAACACCAGCGCGCAGGCGCCAAAAGTCCAGCCCGCCAGGCTGCGCCAGGCCACCGCCCGCAAATCACGCCGCCACAGCAGCTTGGCCAGCGTGGGCGCCGTCAAGGCCATGCCGGCGGCCGGGCCAAAGAGGTTGAGCAGGTGCCAGATGGCGTCAAGTAGGCCCATGGGCGTGTACGGCATCCGGGGGTTTGTTGCCGGTCTGTGGGCCAAGCCGCAAATTCTATAATCCGGGCATGAGTGTGTTCACCCTCGGCCTGAACCACACGACCGCGCCGCTTGACCTGCGCGGCCGTTTTGCTTTTGCGCCCGAAGCCTTGTCACCCGCTTTACGGGGTTTTCGCGAGCGCCTGATGCGCGCCCTGCCCGAGGCCGCGCTGCTGTCCACCTGCAACCGCACCGAGCTGTATGTGGCCGCTGAACCGGCCCAGGTGCAGGCCCTGGTCAGCCCGGCGATGGATTGGCTGGCTGCGCAAGGGGGTGTCACCGGGGATCAATTGCGCCAGCACACCTACATCCTGGAGCGTCGTGATGCTGCCCGCCATGCGTTCCGGGTGGCCTCAGGCCTCGATTCGATGGTGTTGGGCGAGCCGCAAATCCTGGGTCAGATGAAACAGGCGGTGCGCGAGGCCGATGCCGCCGGCACCCTGGGCACCACGCTGCACCAGTTGTTCCAGCGCTCGTTTTCAGTGGCCAAAGATGTGCGCACGTCCACCGAGATTGGCGCCCATTCCATCAGCATGGCCGCTGCCGCAGTGCGCTTGGCCGGCCAGTTGTTTGAGGACCTGGGCCAGATCAAGGTGCTGTTTGTGGGCGCCGGTGAAATGATCGAGCTGGTGGCCACCCACTTTGCCGCCCGCGCGCCCAAAGCCTTGGCCATTGCCAACCGCACGCTGGAGCGGGGTGAAAAACTGGCCAGCCGTTTTGGCGGCCAGGCGCTGCGCCTGGCGGATTTGCCACAGCGCCTGCATGAATACGACGCCGTCATCTCCTGCACCGCCAGCACCCTGCCCATCATCGGCCTGGGCGCTGTGCGCAGCGCGCTCAAAGCCCGCAAGCACCGGCCGATGTTCATGGTTGATCTGGCCGTGCCACGCGACATCGAGCCCGAGGTGGGTAGCTTGTCCGATGTCTACCTTTACACGGTGGACGACCTGTCGGCCGTGGTGCAGTCTGCCGGCGAGAAACGCCAGGCAGCCGTGGCCCAGGCCGAGGCCATCATCGACGCCGGGGTGCAAAGTTTTGCCCACTGGCTGGACCAGCGCGCCACCGTGCCGCTGATCCAGGCCCTGCATGCCCAGGCCGATGACTGGCGCGCCGCTGAAATTGCCCGCGCCCGCAAATTGCTGGCCAAAGGCGCCGATGTCGACAGCGTGCTGGAGGCCTTGTCCCGTGGCCTGACACAAAAACTGCTGCACGGCACCCTGGCCGAGTTGCACGCCAGTGATGGTGAGGCCCGCCAGCAGATGGCACAAACCGTGTCGCGGCTGTTTTTGCGCCAGGCCCCGCGCACCCCCACCGGCGACGACAGCCACTAGCGGCCACACCGGCTTGCGGCGTGCCGGGCAATGCTGCCTGGCACGCTGTTGTTGTTTTTGGCCCTGCTGCCTGACCGTGGCTTTGCTGCGCGACCTGCCCTGCCCCCATCCAGATTTCGATGAAAGCCTCTCTCCGCCACCAATTGCAACGCCTGGTCATGCGCCTGGCCGAGCTGGACGCGCACCTGTCCGACCCCAAGCTCAGCCAGGACATCACGCGCTACCGCACGGTGGCGCGCGAGCAGGCCGAGGCCGCCAGCCTGGTGCAGCGCTTTCAGGCCTACGAGCAGCGTGAGGCCGATGCAGCCGCCGCCCGCCAACTGCTGGCTGAATCCGCCGGCGACGCCGAGATGGCCGACTTGGCGCGGGACGAAATCAGCGCCGCCCAAGCCGACCTGACCGCCAACCTGGCCGCCCTGCAAGCCGCCCTGCTGCCGCACGACCCGGACGATGCCCGCAACGCGTTTGTCGAAATCCGCGCCGGCGCTGGCGGGGATGAATCGGCCCTGTTTGCCGGTGACCTGGTGCGCATGTACTTGCGCTACTTTGAGCGCCAGGGCTGGCGCACCGAGGTGTTGAGCGAAAACCTGTCCGACCTGGGCGGCTACAAAGAGATCGTGCTGCGGGTAGAGGGTGCGGACGTGTACGGCGCGCTCAAGTTTGAATCCGGTGGCCACCGGGTGCAGCGGGTGCCGGCCACTGAATCACAAGGCCGCATCCACACCAGTGCGGCCACCGTGGCGGTGCTGCCCGAGCCGGACGAGACCACCGAAATCACGCTGAATCCGGCCGACCTGCGCATTGACACCTTCCGCGCCAGCGGCGCCGGTGGCCAGCACATCAACAAGACCGATTCGGCCATCCGCGTCACCCACCTGCCCACCGGCCTGGTGGCTGAATGCCAAGACGACCGCAGCCAGCACCGCAACAAGGCCAAGGCCCTGGCCGTGCTGCAAGCCCGGCTGCGGGACCGCGAACGCGCACAGCGTGACGCCAAAGAAGCCGCCACCCGCAAAAGCCTGGTGGGCACAGGTGACCGGTCAGACCGCATCCGCACCTACAACCTGCCGCAGGGCCGCCTGACCGACCACCGCATCAACCTGACGCTGTACAAGCTGGGCGCCATCCTGGACGGTGACCTGGGCGACGTGGTGGCCGCGCTGCAAGCCGCGCAAGCGCAAGACCAGTTGGCGGCACTGGAAAGCGGCATGTGACGGGCCAGGCAACAGGCGGTTTGACGGGCCAGGCCCCTTCGCAAATCACCGTGCAGCAAGCCCTGGCCCAAGCCAGCGCCACCGGGCTGGACAGCCTGGATGCGCAATGGCTGCTGTGCCACTTGCTGCAACAGCCCCGCACCTGGCTGCGCAGCCATGCAGACGCACCCTTGCCCACCGCCATCACCCTGGCTTTTGCCAGCGGCTGCCAGCGCTTGGGGCAAGGTGAGCCGCTGGCCTACCTGCTGGGCGAGCAAGGCTTTCACGGCTTGTTGTTGCAAGTGACACCCGCCGTGCTGGTGCCGCGGCCGGACACTGAAACCCTGGTGGATTGGGCGTTGGCTCTGCTGCCCACCCTGGCGACCTTGGCAAACGCCAACCCCCGGGTGCTGGACCTGGGCACCGGCAGCGGCGCGGTGGCGCTGGCCGTGGCGCATCGCTGGCCGGCAGCACAGGTCAGCGCCACCGATGTCAGCCCCGCCGCGCTGGCCGTGGCCCGGGCCAATGCCTTGCGCCTGGCGCTGCCGGTGGCCTTTGCAGCCGGCGATTGGTGGCAGGCCGTGCCGGCCGGCAGCCGGTTTGAGCTGCTGCTGTCCAACCCGCCCTACATCGCCGGGGATGACCCCCACCTGCCAGCGCTGCGGCATGAACCACGGTTGGCCTTGACGCCTGGCGGTGACGGCTTGGGCGCACTGGCAGCCATCATCCACGGCGCGCCCAGCCACCTGGCTGCCGGTGGCTGGCTGCTGCTGGAACACGGCTGGGACCAGGCGGCAGCGGTGGCCAGCCTGCTGCAAACTGCCGGGTTTGGCCAGATCAGCACCCGGGCTGACCTGGCCGGCCGGCCGCGCTGCACCGGCGGATGCTGGTCCACACCCGCCTGACGCTGCATTGCCGCTGATCAACTGCCAAATCGTCCCCCAATTCGGCCCACACAGCAGCGCTGCAGCGGCGTACGATGATTTCAGAGTGGCCTGCTACCGGGCCACATACCACCGTCACGGAGCCGCACCATGCCCAAGATCTCCCGTTGGTGTCCTGTTGTCCTGGCGCTGGCCTGCGGCAGCGCAGCCGCCCAACAGGGTGGCCTGGTCTCACCGCCCGGCGGCCTGGGTGGTGTTGCGGGTGGGGCGCTGGGTGGGGCGCTGATTGGGGCGTTTTGGCAAACCCGGTTCGAGCGCGACAGCCTGTTGCCCACCGCCGGCCAGGGCCTGCCCAGCCAGGCCGCGCAAACCCTGAGGTTGATGAGTGACTACCAGCTCAGCGCACTGCGCCTGGGCCAAACCGGTGGCCTGCGGCTGAGCGGCGGCCTGCTGATCAACTTGCGTCCGCCCACCGTGCCCGGCAGCAGCAGCGACACCAGCAGCGCCCAGCCCTATGCCGGCATCGGTTACGCCAGCGGCAACGTGCGCGGGGACTGGGGCTTTAGCGCCGACCTGGGGCTGGCAGCCCAGGGCCTGGGCTCGGCCCGGCTGGACCGCCTGTTCAACGGCAACGGCGCCTTGAGCGTGGACGGCTCACTGCGTCTGCTGCCGGTGTTGCGGCTGGGCGTCAACATGGCGTTTTGACGGTATCTGCCGGCACAGCGGGGCAAATCAGTCTGCGGCAGCCGCAGGTCAGGTGTCGGTATAAAGTTCATGGTTTCCTCCACCCCGCCGGACAAGACCATGAGTGACGTACAGCAACGCATCGACAGCATCGTGAAGGGCGGCCATGTGGTGCTGTTCATGAAGGGCACTGCGCAATTCCCGCAATGCGGCTTCTCGGGCAAGGCCATCCAGGTGCTTAAAGCCTGCGGCGTGTCGCAGATCAACACCGTCAACGTGCTCGAAGACAACGACATCCGCCAGGGCATCAAGGATTACGCCAACTGGCCCACCATCCCGCAGCTCTATGTCGACGGTGAATTTGTCGGCGGCTCGGACATCATGATGGAGATGTACCAGTCGGGTGAGCTGCAGCAACTGCTGAGCAAGTGAGTGCGGGGCCTCGGCCCCGGTTGGTCGTCGGCATCACCGGCGCCAGCGGTGCGGTCTACGGCGTGCGGTTGCTGGCCCGCGCCTGCACGCTGGGGCTGGAAACCCACCTCATCGTCACCCCGTCGGGTGTGATCAACGCCCACCACGAGTTGGGTCTGGGCCGTGCCGCACTTGACGCTTTGGCCGACCACGCTTACGCCCCCGGCGACATCGGCGCCTGTGTGGCGAGTGGCAGTTTTGACGCCGCCGCGATGGTGGTGGCGCCCTGCTCGATGAAGACCTTGGCGGCGATAGCGCATGGCCTGTCCGACAACCTGCTGACCCGCGCTGCCGATGTGACGCTGAAAGAGCGCCGCCGTTTGCTGCTGATGGTGCGCGAGACCCCGTTCAACCTGGCCCACCTGCGCAACATGACGGCGGTGACCGAGATGGGCGGCATCATCTTTCCGCCGCTACCGGCGTTTTACAACAAGCCCACCAGCATCGAAGCCATGGTGGACGACACGGTGGAGCGGGTGCTGCAACTGCTGGGTGCGCCTGGCGCTGCACCCAAAGCCTGGGGCGGTCTGCGCGGCTGAATCTTGCCCGGCCTTAAACAGTCCAGCGCTGGCGGTTGGCCATCACCGCGTTGGGATATTCAGCCCGGCCCCGGCTGCCGTTGTAGCGGCCCAGCGCCAAAAACAAGTCCCCGCGTTCGGTATTGAGGTAGTGGCGCAGGATGACGCAGCCAAAGCGCAAATTGGTCTGCATGTGGAACAGCCGCGCTGGGTCACCGTCGCCAATCTGGCGCGCCCAGAACGGCATCACCTGCATATAACCGCGCGCGCCGGCGCTGCTGACGGCGTATTTGCGGAAGCCACTTTCCACCTGGATCAGCCCCAGCACCAGCGACGGCTCCAGCCCGGCACGTGTGCTCTCGTACCACAGGGTTTCAAGAAACTCGATGCGGGTGGCGGCCTCGCTTTTTTTGCGCTGCAGGCGCTCACTCATCAGGCCCAACCAGCGTAAAAAATCCTGCCTGTCCTGCGGCCTGGCAAACACCGGCTTGGGCGGCGCGCTGGTGGCCACGGCGGCTGACAAGGCCGAGCGCACGGCGTCCGCCAAAGCTTCTTCAGACTGCGGGCCGGCCAGCGCTGGCCGGGCGCCGCACAGAGTGGCCGCCAGACCGACCAGCAGTGTGCGTCGCTGCAGCAGGCCGCCAGTCTTCACCTCAAACCCCCAGCTCAAACCGACAAGCGGCCCTTCACCAGGCCGGCTGCGTAGCTCAGGTTCACCACGCTGGCCGCCGCCTCGCGCCGGCCTTGCAGCTCCACCGTGCCGGCCTTCAGGCCCCGGTCGGAGATGACCACCCGCTGCGGCACACCCACCAGCTCCCAATCGGCAAACATGGCGCCGGGGCGCTCACTGCGGTCGTCCAGCATCACGTCGATGCCGGCGGCCAGCAATTCATCGTGCAGCGCATCGGCAGCGGCCTTGACCTCGGCCGAGCGGTCATAACCGATGGGGCAGATAACAGCCGCAAACGGCGCCAGCGCCACCGGCCAGACGATGCCGCGCTCATCATGGTTTTGCTCAATCGCCGCACCCAGGATGCGCGTCACGCCAATGCCGTAACAGCCCATTTCCATGAATTTGGGCTTGCCGGTTTCGTCCAGAAAGGTGGCGTTCATGGCCTTGGAATACTTGGTGCCCAGGTAAAACACATGGCCCACCTCAATGCCACGCTGGATGGCCAGCACGCCCAGGCCATCGGGTGACGGGTCACCGGCCAGCACATTGCGGATGTCAGCCACCACATCGGGCTCGGGCAGGTCGCGGCCCCAGTTGACGCCGGTGAAATGGGCATCGGCCGCGTTGGCGCCGCAGACAAAATCGTGCATTGCGGCCACGGTGCGGTCGGCAATCACCTTCACCGGCTTCAGCAAATGGATCGGGCCCAGATAACCCGGCTTGCAGCCAAAGTGCTCCTCAATCTCGGCCACGGTGGCAAAGCGGAAACCCAGCTTCAGCCCATCCAGCTTGCCGGCCTTGATCTCATTGAGCGCATGGTCACCGCGCACCAGCAGCAGCCACACGGTGGTCTTGGTGATGTCGCCAGCAGCGTTTTTCTCATCAGTGGCCAGCACCAGTGATTTGACGGTCTTGTCCAGCGGCAGGCCCAGCAGTGCCGCCACATCCTCACAAGTGCTTTTGCCGGGCGTGGGCGTCTTGACCATGGGCTGCGCAGGCGCGGCGCGGTTGGCAATCAGCGACACGGCTTCAGCCAATTCAATGTTGGCCGCAAAGTCACTGGTGGGGCAATAGACGATGGCGTCTTCACCGGTGTCGGCAATCACCTGGAACTCATGCGACGCGTCACCGCCAATCGCGCCGGTGTCGGCCGCCACGGCGCGGTACTGCAAGCCAAAGCGGTCAAAGATGCGTTTGTAGGCATCAAACATCGCGCCATAACTGACCAACGCAGCGTCCTTGTCACGGTCGAATGAATAGGCGTCTTTCATCGTGAACTCACGCCCACGCATCACCCCAAACCGGGGCCGCCGCTCGTCGCGGAACTTGGTCTGGATGTGGTAGAAATTTTTGGGCAGTTGCTTGTAGCTGCGCAGCTCCTGGCGGGCGATGTCGGTCACCACCTCCTCGCTGGTGGGCTGGATGATGAAGTCGCGGTCATGCCGGTCTTTGACCCGCATCAACTCCGGCCCGTAGGCCTGGAAGCGACCGGTCTCTTGCCACAGCTCAGCGGGTTGCACCACCGGCATCAACAACTCCACCGCGCCGGCGCGGTTCATCTCGTCGCGGATGATGGCTTCAACCTTGCGGATCACCCGCAGACCCATGGGCATGTAGTTGTAGATGCCCGCGCCCAGCCGTTTGATCATGCCGGCGCGCAGCATCAGCTGGTGGCTGGCCACCTCGGCGTCAGCGGGCGCTTCCTTCAAGGTGGAGATGAAGAATTGGGAGGCTTTCATGGGGGCTCGGTTGTGCGACTGCGGGTGCGGATTTGGGGGCGAACATGGGCGCGGCTGCCGCTGCTTGTACTGGCCGGCGGCTGCGGCATGGGCCGCGCGGCGGGCCGGCTGAGCGCTTGTTTTGCAGGCAGGGCTGCAGCGCAAAAACCCGGCGCGGCCTGTGCAGACTTGTGCGGGTTAGCGAGGATTCGCGGGCCGCACTGCGCCGGTGCAATAATGAAATCAATCCAAGAATTGAGGTCAGATTATGCTCGACAGGGAAGGCTTCAGGCCCAACGTCGGCATCATCCTGCTCAACTCGCGCAACCAGGTGTTCTGGGGCAAACGGCTACGCACACACTCGTGGCAGTTCCCGCAGGGCGGCATCAAATACGGCGAGTCTCCTGAGCAGGCCATG
>JAYVLI010000424.1:0-9283 GCA_043759535.1 Betaproteobacteria bacterium
TCCCAGGACGAGTGCGAGGGTGGTGGGTGACTGGCTGACGTAAGTATGAGGAGGAGGGCCGCAGGCCCGGGGGACATGGAGTCAGCCAGTCACCCGCCGCCCTCGGGCTCGTCCTCGCTCCATCGGCGGAAGGTCGGCTGCGCCAAAACGGAGAGCTCCGTCAAGAGCCCATCGCCATCAGCCCAAGCCTGCGCCCGGGCAGGCCCCGAGGCGCAGCTGGCTTGGCGCGGCCAAAATGCGCCGGCACCCCTGCACCCATCCGACACCCCTCATTGGAGACACCCCCGTGGCCATCACCGTTCCGTTTGACCTGGCGTATGAATTTGAAGTCAAGGCCTTGATGCCGGCGGTGTTTGCCGTGGTGTCTGACGTGCCCACCTCGGCCAGCCATTTCCCCAAGGTGGCCAAGCTGGTGGATTTGGGCGGTGGTGCCTACCGCTGGGAGATGGAAAAAGTAGGTGCCGGTGCGGTCAGCATCCAGACCATTTATGCCGCAACCTACGTGGCCGACAAGAAAAAAGGCACGGTGGTGTGGACACCGGTCAAGGGTGAAGGCAATGCCCAGGTGGGTGGCAGCTGGACGCTGGTGGACAAGAAAAAATCCACCCACATCACGCTCAAGATTCAGGGCGCGATCGTGGTGCCGCTACCCGGGTTGATGAAGGGCGTGGTAGCGCCGCTGGTCACGTCAGAGAACGAAAAGCTGGTGGAGCAGTACATCGACAACCTGATCCAGGTGTTTGGCGGCGAGGTCTGACCCGGTGTGAGAGCACCTGTTGTGCGGGTTGGTCGCGGGCCGCCAGCAGTGCGCGCAACTTGCCACTGCTGATGTGCTGCAGCAGCGATGTGACCGTGGGGTTGATCTCCTGGGCGCTCAAGCCGCTGCCAGCAGCTTGCACACCGCCTGCGTCACGTCAGCGGTGCCGGCCTGGCCACCCAGATCGCGGGTGTGCAGTGCCGGGTTGGCAGTCACTTGCTCGATGGCCGACATCAGCCGGTCGGCCGCAGCAGGCTCACCGATGTGCTGCAGCAGCATCACGCAGGACCAGAAGGTGCCGATCGGATTGGCCAGGCCCTGGCCCATGATGTCAAACGCCGAGCCGTGGATGGGCTCAAACATGGACGGGTAGCGCCGCTCGGGGTCGATGTTGCCGGTGGGTGCAATGCCCAAACTGCCGGCCAGCGCGGCGGCCAGGTCGCTCAAGATGTCGGCATGCAGGTTGGTGGCCACCAGCGTGTCCAGCGTGGCCGGCCGGTTGACCATGCGGGCGGTGCAGGCGTCCACCAGTTCCTTGTCCCAGGTGACATCGGGGAACTCACCCGCAATCTGCACCGCAATCTCGTCCCACATCACCATGGCGTGGCGCTGGGCGTTGCTTTTGGTCACCACCGTCAGCAGCTTGCGCGGCCGGGATTGGGCCAGTTTGAAGGCGAAACGCATGATGCGCTCCACCCCGACGCGGGTCATCATGCTCACGTCGGTGGCGGCCTCAATCGGGTGGCCCTGGTGCACCCGGCCACCCACGCCGGCATATTCGCCCTCTGAGTTTTCACGCACGATCACCCAATCCAGATCCTGCGGGCCGCAGCGTTTGAGCGGGCCGTCGATGCCGGGCAGGATGCGGGTGGGCCGCACGTTGGCGTACTGGTCGAACCCCTGGCAGATCTTCAAGCGCAGGCCCCACAGCGTGATGTGGTCGGGGATCAGTGGGTCACCGGCTGAGCCAAACAGGATGGCGTGTTTGTGGCGCAGCGCGTCCAGGCCATCGGTGGGCATCATCTGGCCGTGCTGGCGGTAGTGGTCCCCGCCCCAGCCAAAGTTCTCAAACGTGAAGCCAAAGCTGTTGCTGCCGGCGGCCAGCGCGGCCAGCACCTGCTGGCCAGCGGGCACCACCTCTTTGCCGATGCCGTCGCCGGGGATGGTGGCGATGTTGTAGGTCTTCATGGTGGTGTCTCCGGGGTTGGGGCGGTGCAGGCACTCTAGGTGGGCTGCGGGCACACGGCCGGCGCACAAGTGAAACCAGTGTGTACCTGAAGTTCACAATCGCAAGCCACACGACAGACCCGCTGCGCAGGCAGGCACCACAGATGAACACCGGCATCCAGGCCGCCGACCTGGCCTTTATTTCAACGCTGGCCAGCGCCGGCAGCCTGAGCGCTGCGGCACGTGAGCTGGGCATCACGACCCCGGCAGTCAGCAAGCGCCTGGCGCTGCTGGAGGCACGGGCGGGCGTGCTGCTGGTGACGCGCAGCACCCGGCGCATGGGCATGACGCCCGAGGGTGAACTGGTGCTGGCCCACGCCCGCCGCATCCTGGGCGAGATGGACGACCTGGCGCAATTGTTGGGCAGTGCGCGCGCCACGCCCAGTGGCCTGCTGCGTATCAATGCCACGCTGGGTTTTGGCCGCAACCATGTGGCGCCGTTGATCTCGCGTTTTGCGCGCCTGCATCCGCAGGTGGAGGTGCAGTTGCAGTTGTCGGTCAACCCACCACCACTGACCGACGACGCATTTGATGTCTGCATCCGCTTTGGCGCGCCGTCCGATGCCCGGGTGATTGCCCGCCACCTTGCCCCCAACCGGCGCTTGTTGTGCGCCACACCTGCCTGTCTGGCCCAGCACGGCACACCCCGGGTGCCCAATGATTTGACACGGCACAACTGCATTGGCATCCGCCAGGGTGAGGAGGCCTATGGCGTGTGGCGCCTCACCAGCGGGCGTGGCAAGGCGGCCCGCACCGAGGCGGTCAAGACCCGCAGCACGCTGAGCACCAATGACGGTGAGATTGCGGTGAATTGGGCGCTGGACGGCCACGGCATCCTGATGCGCGCTGAATGAGACATCACCCGCCACCTGCAGGACGGCCGCCTGGTGCAGGTGCTGCCGCAGCACAGCACACCGGATGCGGCCATCCACGCGGTGTACCCGCAGCGCCACCAGTTGGCCGCCCGGGTGCGGGTGTTTGTGGATTTTGTGGCGCAGGCACTGGGCCAGCAGGCGCCGGCTTAGATGCCGCCATCGGCGGCCGGGCCAGCGCCCAGGCTCAGGTCTTTTTGCGCCCGCCGCCTGCCGCTGCCAACAAGGCCAGGCAGCGGCCCTCGTGCAGGGCCAGCTCGTCCAGCGTGACGCGGATGTCGTCGCGCTGTTGCTCCAGTTGGCGCCGGTGGGCGGTCAGCATGGCCAGAAATGCCTCCAGCTGCGGCACGGTGTCGCTTTCGGTGTCGTCCATCGTCACCAGGCTGCGGATCTCTTGCAGTGAAAACCCCAGCCGCTTGCCGCGCAGGGCCAGTTTCAGCCGGGTGCGGTCCCGCTGGTTGTAGACCCGGTTGCGGCCGGCCCGGGCGGGTGCCAGCAGGCCCATGTCCTCATAAAAACGGATGGTGCGCGGCGTGATGTTGAACTCATGCGCCAGCTCGGTGATGGTGTAGCTGGCGCCGGGCGCAGCGCTGCGCGCGGACGGGGCGATGGCAGTACTCATGTCACAACGGTCAGGCCATCAATCAAACGCCGGCAGCACCTCGGTGCGCAGGGCGCCCCGGTGGCGCTCAAAGTCAGGCAGCACCGAGCGCACCACATCCCAAAACGCCGGGCTGTGGTTCATCTCGCGCAGGTGGGCCAATTCATGGGTGACCACATAGTCGATCACCGGCAGCGCAAAGTGAACCAAGCGCCAGTTCAAGCGCACCGCGCCGCTGGCGCTGGCACTGCCCCAGCGGGTGGCGGCCGAGCTGAGCGACAAGCGCTTGATGCGCACCCCCAGTTGCGGCGCAAAGTGGGCGCAGCGCTCCTCAAACACCCGGCGCGCCTGGCGCTGCAGCCAGCTTTGCACCAGCTCACGAATCTGCGCTTGGTTGGCGTTGTGCGGCAGGCCCAGGTGCAGCGTGAGGCGCGGCACACCGGGCAGGGCCTGGCCGTCGGTGTTGAGCTGGGCACCGGTGACCCGGCTGTCCAACAGCACGATCACCGTCTCGCCCAGGTAGGGCAAGCTGGTGCCGTCTTGCCACACCACTTTGGCGGCCTGCAGGCGTTGTGAGCGCTCATGCTGCTCTTGCAGCTTGCGCAAGATCCAGCCGGCCTTGGCTTGCAGCGCTTGCTCTACCTCGCCCAGTGCCACCCAGCGCGGTGCGCTGACGCTCAAGCCCTCCAGCCCCACCACAAAGCCGATGCTGCGGCGCCGCGCGCGGCGGAACTCATAACCCACCAGATACCCGGCCAGCGTGATGCAGCGCTGGGCACGGGGGTGGTTGAAGCGCGGCGCGCTGGCCGCAGCAGTGGATGCAGATGGGAACACGGCGGCGGTGGGCGCAATCAATGGCAACGCAGCCAGCGGCGGCGCGGCATGCCGCATGTTTGGCGGGGTGTTCGGCAGGATGTCTGGCTGCGCGCGTGCCTGCGTCTCTGGCGGCGTGCCAGGCTGCACATCAAACAGCGACAACTGCTGCAGGACGGTGGGGCGGCCGGGTTGGGGCATGGCCGGCGATTCTACGAAGGCCGCAACACGCCTCAGGCCAGCGGCAGCGCCCCGCCAGCCGCGCCCGCGTCGGCATACGCCTCCGGGTCCAGCCGGCGCATCTCGGCCTCGATCCAGGTCTCCACCTCCAGCATCAGCTCGTCATGGCGCCGGCCTTGCACCGGGATGGGCTTGCCGATGGACACCTCGATCAGGCCGGGCCGCAGCAACCAGCTTTTGCGCGGCCAGCAGCGGGCGGACGTGACGGCAATCGGCACGATGGGGGTGCCGGTGGTCACCGCCAGGCGGGACGCGCCGGTTTTGTACTCACCCTTGGCGCCACGCGCCGAGCGGGTGCCCTCGGGAAACATGATCACCCAGTTGCCCTGGCCCATCAGGCGCTTGCCCTGCTCCAGCACCTTGGCCCAGGCTGCGCTGCGGCGGCTGCGGTCAATGTGGATCATGTCCATGCGGCCGATGGCCCAGCCAAAAAACGGCACCCACAACAACTCACGCTTGAAAACATAGGCCAGCGGGTGCGGCATGATGACCGGGAAGGCGAAGGTCTCCCAGGTGCTCTGGTGCTTGGGTGCAAGTAGCACGGCGGCTTTTTCGTCGGCCGCCGTGGGCAGATGCTGCAGGCCCTGGATGCGGTAGTTGACACCGCAGATCACCTTGGCGCCCCAGATGGCCGCCTTCAACCAGCCGGCACACAGCCAGTACATCGGTGAACCCCGGGTGAAGATGGAAAACACCACCGCCACCAAAGCCCAGGGGACCACGGTGACCAGCAGCCACAGGATGTAGAGCGCAGAGCGGAGATAGATCATCGGGTGGCCGTGGCCGGCAAGGTGGGCATCAGCGGCCGCGTCATGCGGGGGCTGCTGCCGCAGGTGGTGGGGCGGATCGAGAAGGCACTGCCGCAGCGCTGATGGCGGCGGCCAACACACTGCCACGCGTCAGCAGGTATTCCGCAAAATCACCCAGGCTGTCATGCACCCGGGTGCCGGGCACCTGGCTGGCGATCTGGTCCAGCGCGGCGGCGTCCAGGCTGGCCGCACGGCCGCTGCGCACCAGGTGGGGCTCGCAGCCGGCAGCCTGGGCGGCTTGCAGGTCGCGCAGGGTGTCGCCCACCAGCGGCACATGCTTCAAATCCATGCCGTAACGTTTGCCGATGTCGCGCATCAGGCCGGGCAGCGGCTTGCGGCAGTCGCACTGGTCTTCGGGCGTGTGGGGGCAGAAAAACACCGCATCAACCCGGCCGCCCACCGCCGCCAGTTGCTTGAGCATGTGGGCATGCACCGCATTGACCTGGGCCATGTCGATCATGCCCCGGCCAATGCCGGACTGGTTGGTGGCCACCACCACATGCCAACCGGCGTGGTTGAGGCGCGAGACCGCCTCCAGCGCGCCGGCAATCTGGTACCACTCCTCGGGCGCCTTGACATGGTCGTCCCGAAAGTCATTCAGGATGCCGTCCCTGCCCAGGATCACCAGTTTGACGACGGGTTGCATGTGCTGGCGTGGCCGGTTGGGGTCAAGACGCGAGGCGGGCCAAGTCGGCCACCCGGTTCATGGAAGCATGCAGCGTGCCCAGCAGCGCCAGCCGGTTGGCGCGCAGTGCGGCGTCGTCGGCGTTGACCATCACGCCTTCAAAAAACGCATCCACCGGGGTTTTGAGTGCGGCCAGCGCCTGCAGCGAGGCGGTGTAGTCACCCGCCGCAAACGCGGCGTCGGCCAGTGGTGCCACGCTGGCCAGCGCGGCGTGCAGCGCGGCCTCGGCCGGCTCCACCAGCAGCGCCGGGTTGACTTGCGGTGCGCCGGTGATGTCGGATTTTTTCAGGATGTTGCCCACCCGTTTGTTGGCGGCGGCCAATGGCGCAGCTTCTGCTAACGCGGCAAAGGCGCGTACTGCAGTCAGGCGCTTGGGCACATCGCCCAGGCGCGTGGGTTGCAGCGCCAGCACGGCGTCCACCTCTTGCGCGCTGAAGCCTTGCTCACGCAGTTGCACCGCCAAACGGTCGGCGATGAAGGCCTTGAGCGGTGCGGCGGCCGGGCTGCTGCGGTGGGTCTCGGCAAACACGCCTTCGGCTGCGCTGATCAGGGCGTCCAGCTCCAGCGGCAGGTTTTTCTCAGTCAGGATGCGCAGCACGCCCAGGGCCTGGCGGCGCAGCGCGAATGGATCTTTATCACCAGTGGGCAATTGGCCAATGCCAAACAGGCCCACCAGGGTTTCCAGTTTGTCAGCCAGCGCCAGCACGGTGCCGGTGTGGTTGCGCGGCAGGCCGTCACCGGCAAATCGCGGTTTGTAATGGTCTTCAATCGCGATGGCCACGCCGTCGCGCAGGCCCTCATGGCGGGCGTAATAAGCGCCCATCGTGCCCTGCAGCTCGGGGAACTCACCCACCATGTCGGTCAGCAAATCGGTCTTGGCCAGCAGCGCGGCCTGGGCGCATTTGCTGTCCAGAACCTCAAACTGGTCTTTGGCCTCCACCGTGTAGGGCAAGGTGGCGGCGCGCAACTGGTTGACGACGCAATGCGCAATCGCCTGCACCCGCAGCGCCCGCTCACCCTGGCTGCCCAGCTTGCCGTGGTAAACCACGCGGTGCAGGCCGTCAACCCGCGAGGCCAGGGTTCTTTTGCGGTCCTGGTCAAAAAAGAATTTGGCGTCGGCCAGGCGCGGCCGCACCACCCGCTCATTGCCGCCGATCACCGCGCTGGCATCTGCCGGGCGGATGTTGCTGACCACGGCAAATTGGTGGGTCAGCTTGCCGTCTTTGCCTGAGGACACATCCAGCAGCGGAAAGTATTTCTGATTCGCCTTCATGGTCAGGATCAGGCACTCGGCCGGCACCGCCAAAAACTCGGGCTCAAACTGGCACAGCAGCACGTTGGGCCGCTCCACCAAAGCCGTCACCTCGTCCAGCAGGGCGTCGTCATGGATCGGCTGCAGGCCGCTGCCGGCGCGTGCGGCCACGGCTGTGAGCTGGCGCACGATCTCGGCCCGGCGGTCCGCAAAGCTGGCAATCACCGCGCCCTCGTCGGCCAACTGCTGGGCGTAGCTGTCGGCATGGCGCAGCACCACCGGGTTGACGGCGGCTTCAAAGCGGTGGCCCTGGGTGTTGCGGCCGGCTTGCAGGCCCAGCACGCTGACGGGCACGACCACATCACCGTGCAGCGCCACCAGGCCGTGGGCAGGGCGCACAAAGTGGACTGTGGTCCAGCCTGGGCGGAAATCAGCGCCCGCGCCACGCTCCAGCTGGTAGCTCATCACCTTGGGGATGGGCAGCTTGGCCAGTGTCTCGTTGATGGCCTTTTGCAAGCCTTCAGCCAGCGTGGCGCCGGGTACGGTAGTCGAAAAGAAAAAGTTTTCGGCCTTGCCTTCAAATCTCCGCTGAAGTTGCGGAACGGCCGTCTCGTCTGCACCCAAACTAGCCAGCTTCCTCAGTAAAGCAGGCGTGGGACGGCCACTGGCGTCGAAGCCCACACTGATCGGCATCAGCTTTTGCAACACGCTGCGGTCAGCGGCCTTGCTGGCCACCGCCGTGACATGCACCGCCAGTCGGCGGGGGGATGCAAACGGGGTGGCCACCGCATCCGCCGGCGCCAGGCCTTGGGCCTGCAGCGCGCCGGCCACGCCGGTGGCAAAGGCCTCACCCAGTTTTTTCAGCGCCTTGGGCGGCAGTTCTTCAACAAACAGTTCAACCAGCAGGGTGTTCACGGTGATGGTCATGGCGTCAGGCCGCTTTCTTCAGGGCAATCTGCGCCAGCACATCGGCCGCCCAGTCTTTGGGCGCCATCGGAAAGCCCAGCCTGGCCCGGCTGTCCAGGTAGCTTTGCGCCACGGCGCGCGCCAGATTGCGGATGCGGCCGATGTAGGCGGCGCGCTCGGTCACGCTGATGGCACCACGCGCGTCCAGCAGGTTGAAACTGTGGCCGGCCTTGAGCAGTTGCTCATAGGCTGGCAGCGCCAGCTCGGCCGTCATCAGATGCTTGGATTGCTTTTCGTGCGCGTTGAACGCCTGCAGCAAAAAATCCACATCACTGTGCTCAAAGTTGTAGGTGCTTTGCTCCACCTCGTTCTGGTGGAACACATCCCCGTATTTCAGGCCTTCGGTGTATTGCAAGTCATAAACGTTGTCCACGCCCTGCAAATACATCGCCAGCCGCTCCAGACCGTAGGTGATCTCGCCGGTGATGGGCTTGCAGTCAATGCCGCCCACTTGCTGGAAGTAGGTGAACTGGGTCACCTCCATGCCGTTGAGCCAGACCTCCCAGCCCAGGCCCCAGCAGCCGAGTGTGGGGTTCTCCCAGTCGTCTTCGACAAAGCGGATGTCGTTTTGCTTCAAGTCGAAGCCCACGGATTCCAGTGAGCCCAGGTACAGCTCCAGAATGTTGGCCGGCGCGGGTTTCAGCACCACCTGGTACTGGTAGTAATGCTGCAGGCGGTTGGGGTTGTTGCCGTAGCGGCCGTCTTTGGGGCGGCGGCTGGGCTGCACGTAAGCGGCCTTCCACGGCTCGGGGCCCAGCGCGCGCAAGAAGGTGGCGGTGTGGCTGGTGCCAGCGCCCACCTCCATGTCGTAAGGCTGCAGCAGTGCGCAGCCCTGTTGTGACCAATAGTCTTGCAGGCGCAGGATCAGTTGCTGGAAGTTGAGCATGGCGGGCCGCCTGGGGCGTTCAAGAGAGGCGCGGTGCCGCCTGGCAGTGACAAGTGCATGTCACGCTGCTGCAGCGCCGGGCAGATCGGGCGAGATAGCCTTTGAGTTTACTGGCCGGGCTTGCGCCCAACAGGCCAGGCCAGGCCCAACGCGGCCAGTGCCCACAGTGGGCCCA
>JAYVLI010000425.1:0-3029 GCA_043759535.1 Betaproteobacteria bacterium
CTGGGCCGCCACGCCAGGCAGGTTTTGTGAGGCCATGGTGACGATGAAGAGTGGCAGCGCGACGCCCACCACGCTGCCCAGCGTGAACTGCGGCATCACGAAAACGGGCGTGGCCCAGGTCCAGTCGACAGCGCCCAGGTGCAAGCGGCCCTGCAACGCCGCCACCGCCACACCCGCCAGCAGCACGCCAGGCACGGCGTAGCGTGGCCACCAGCGGCGCCCGGCCAAAAAGGCCGCCACCATCACCAAGACCAGCGCTGGCGCAGTGCGCACCGACAGCACGGCGTCCAGCCCGAAGCGTGTCAACACCCCGGCCAGCAGCGCAGCGGCCACTGCCACGGGCACCTTGTCCATCACCCGCTCAAACCAGCCGGTAGTGCCCACCAGCATGATCAGCAGCGCGCAGACGATGAACGCACCTGTGGCCTGCGGCAGGCTGACACCCTGGGTGGCGGCCAGCAGCGCCGCACCCGGCGTACACCAGGCCGTGAGCACCGGCAGCCTGTAGTGCAGCGACAGGCCGATGCAACTGATGCCCATGGCCAGGCCCAGCGCCCACATCCACGACGCGGTTTGCGCGGGCGTGGCGCCCAGCGCCTGCGCCGCCTGGAACACGATGGCCACCGAGCTGGTGTAGCCCACCAGCACCGCCACAAAACCGGCCACGGCCGCCGAGAGCGACAGGGCCGCGCGCAGATCGGACCACCAGCCAGACGTCAATCGAATCTCCGTTGTGTGTGACGGCCAAATGGATGCACGTTGGGTTTGGGTTCGGAGCGAGCACAGGCCGCCGGGGCGCTGTACTCCGGGGCTGTCCCCCGCCGTCGGCCAAAGACGGCCAACGGCTCCTCCTTTATGCCCCTGCGCACAACGCCCCACCGGCCTGCGCCCCCACCACCGTGGCATGCCGGCATTCACAACCGTGCCCTACCACCGTGATGCCGGGACGAGGGTACTGGGTGACCGGTTGCCGCAAGTATTAGGAGGAGCCGGTGGCCGCTTTTGGCCAGCGGCGGGGGACATGGAGGCAACCGGTCACCCAGTGGCCTCGTCCTCGCGACAAACCAAAATTTCAGCAGGCATGCCACACCCCTCAAATTTCCACCTTCGCCCCCAGCTCCACGATCCGGTTGCTGGGCAGGTTCAAGAAATCAGCCGCCGCTGATGCGTTGCGGTGCATGCTGGCAAACAGCTTTTCGCGCCACATGGACATGCCATCACCGAAGGTGGGAATGACGATGTCGCGGCTTAAAAAATAACTGGTGTCCATTTCAGGCAGCGGGATGCCGCGGTCACTCAGCAGCTTCAGCGCCTCGGGCACGTCGGGGTCATTTTTGAAGCCGAAGTGCAGCACCACCTGCCAGCAATCGTGGCCCAGCGGCTGCATCTCGATGCGCTTGTTGAAGCCTATCCACGGTACCTCATGCTGTTTGACGGCCACAAACAGGTTGTACTCATGCAGCACCTTGTTGTGCTTCAAGTTGTGCATCAGCGCATTGGGCGTCAGGCCCACCTCGCCGGACAAAAACACCGCCGTGCCCTCGACGCGTTTTGGCGGGCTGACGAACACCGCGTCCAAAAAGCTGTTCAGGTCGATGGCCTCATCGCGCAGCCGGTCGCCCATCAGTTTGCGGCCCTGCACCCAGGTCAGCATCAGCGTGAACATGCCGATACCGATGACGATGGGGAACCAGCCACCGGCAATCAGTTTGAGCATGTTGGATGCAAAAAACGTGATGTCGATGATGAAGAAAAAGCCGGTGGCCAGCAGGCTGGGCAGCAGCGGGTACTTCCAGCCAAAACGGATGACGAAGAAGGTCATCACGGTGGTGATGGTCATGTCCAGCGTCACTGCAATGCCGTAAGCCGAGGCCAGGTTGCTGGACGTTTTGAACAAGCCCACCGCCAGCACGATGAAGACAAACAGGCCCCAGTTGACAAACGGCACGTAGATTTGCCCGGTGTCGCGCACCGACGTGTGTCGCACCATCATGCGCGGCAGGATGCCCAGCTGGATGGCCTGCTTGGTGACTGAAAACGCGGCGGTGATCAGCGCTTGCGACGCGATGACCGTGGCCGCCGTGGCCAGCAGCACCAGCGGCAATTGGGCCCATTTGGGCGCCATCAGGAAAAACGGATTGGCGATTGCCTCGGGGTTGGCCAGCAGCATGGCGCCCTGGCCAAAGTAGTTGACCACCAGCGCCGGCATCACAAACGCAAACCAGGCAATGCGGATGGGCTGTTTGCCAAAGTGGCCCATGTCGGCGTACAGCGCCTCGCCACCCGTCACGCACAACACCACAGCGCCCAGGCCGATGAAGGCCACCATCGGGTTATGGGCAAAAAAGTCAAACGCGTATACCGGGTTCAGGGCCACCAGCACCGCCGGGTTGGCCAGGATGTGCGGCAGACCCAGCGCCACCAGCACGATGAACCACACCAGCGTGATGGGGCCAAAAAACTTGCCGATGCCGGTGGTGCCAAAGCGCTGCACCGAGAACAACCCCAGCAACACCAGCAGCGTGATCGGGATCACCGCGCTGTTGAGTGCGGGTGCGGCCACGCCCAGGCCCTCGACCGCTGACAGCACCGAGATGGCCGGGGTGATGACACCGTCACCGTAAAAAATGGCGGTGCCAAACAGGCCCACCGTCATCAACACGCTGCGCAGCCGGGGCTGGTCTTTGACGGCCATGGTGGCCAGCGCCAGCATCGCAATCAGGCCACCCTCGCCGTTGTTGTCGGCACGCAGGATCAGCACCACGTATTTGACCGAGACGATGATCGTCATGGTCCAGAAGATCAGCGACAGCACGCCCAGGATGTTGGCCGGCGTGGTGGCCACGTGGCCGCCGTGGAACACCTCTTTCAGGGCATACAGCGGGCTGGTGCCGATGTCGCCATACACCACGCCCAAGGCGCCGAGGGTCAGTGCGGCCAGGGCGGCCGGGGTCTTGGGGGCGTTTGCGGTGCTCACAACGCGGGGCAGCGGGTTGTGCGCTGCCTCAAAGCCGAAAGCGCGGATTGTG
>JAYVLI010000426.1:0-7537 GCA_043759535.1 Betaproteobacteria bacterium
ACAACCCCAAGGACTACAACGGTTTCAAGATGGTGCTGGCCGGCCGCGCCATTTATGGCGATGACATCCAGAAGCTGCGCCAGCGCATCGAGACCGAGATCTACACCAAGAAGCGCGGCCGCAAGGCCACGATGGACATCAGCGCTGAATACAAAGCCCGCATCGTGGGTGACGCCAAGCTGTCGCGGCCCATGAAGATCGTGGTGGACTGCGGCAACGGCATCCCCGGTGCCAGCGCACCGGGCATCTTGCGGGCGCTGGGTTGCGAGGTGATCGAGCTGTACAGCAAAGTGGATGGCGACTTCCCCAACCACCACCCCGACCCCAGCAAGCCCGAGAACCTGGCCGACCTGATCACCGTGGTGCATGCCACCGACGCTGAGCTGGGCCTGGCCTTTGACGGTGACGGTGACCGGCTGGGCGTGGTCACCAAGGCCGGCCATGTGATCTACCCTGACCGCCAGTTGATGCTGCTGGCGCGGGATGTGCTGTCGCGCAACAAAGGCGCCACGGTGATCTTTGATGTCAAGTGCTCACAGCGCCTGGCACCGGTGATCAAGAAGGCGGGCGGCAAGCCCATGATGTTCAAGACCGGCCACTCGCTGATCAAGGCCAAGATGAAAGAAGTGGGCGCGCCCCTATCAGGCGAGATGAGCGGCCATATTTTCTTCGGTGAGCGTTGGTACGGCTTTGATGACGCCACATACACGGCGGCGCGCATGCTGGAGATCCTGTCGCGCAGCAAAAACCCCAGCGCGGTGCTGGACGCCCTGCCCACGTCCTTCTCCACGCCCGAGCTGAACGTGGCCTGTGCTGAGGGTGAGCCGCCGCAGGTGGTGGCCGCACTGCAGGCCGGCGCCAAGTTTCCCGGGGCGGCCATCAGCACGATTGACGGCTTGCGTGCTGACTACCCCGACGGTTTTGGCCTGGTGCGGGCGTCCAACACCACGCCGGTGCTGGTGCTGCGTTTTGAGGGCCACACACCGGAGGCGCTGGCCCGCATTGAGCATGACTTCATGGCCGCGCTGCGGGTCGTCAAGCCAGATGCGCAGGTGGCCCAGGCTGCGCACTGACCTGCACACTGGCCTACCAGCAGGCCCATGCCAACTGCACGTTTGGCGGGCTGGCCAGGTATGTTGAAGGTGCTGATCAAGCCCTTGGCCGATGCACTGGCGCTGGCGGCTTATGGCCTGCTGCTGCGCCTGGCCACACCGCTGTACCTGCTGCGAATTTGGCGCCGCGGTGCGCAAGAGCCGGGCTACCGCACCGCGCTGGCCGAGCGCTTTGGCCTGTACCGCGGCCGCCCGCCCATGCCCGGTGCGCTGTGGTTGCATGCGGTGTCCCTGGGCGAGACCCGGGCCGCCGTGCCTTTGTTGGAAGCCCTGCGCGCCGCCGACCCGGAGTTGCGCTTGCTGCTCACCCACGGCACCGCCACCGGCCGCGCCGCTGGCCGCAAGCTGCTCACCGAGGTGGACGGCCAGGTCTGGCTGCCCTACGACACCCCCGGCGCCATGCGCCGTTTTTTGCGCCACTACCGGCCCAGCGTGGGCATGTTGATGGAAACCGAGCTGTGGCCCAACCTGATGCGCCAGGCCCAGCTGGCCGGGGTGCCGATGGTGATGTGCAACGCCCGCCTGAGCGCCCGCAGCGCCCGCAAAGGCCGCCGCCTGCGCGCCCTGCTGCACCCGGCTGCCGCCCGCCTGAATCTGGTGCTGGCGCAAAGCGTGGCCGACGCCCGCCGCCTGCGCGAGGCCGGCGCACCGCAGGTGATGGTGACCGGCAACCTCAAATTTGACGTGACCCCACCGGCCCGGCTGACCGCGCTGGGCCTGCAGTGGCGCGGCACCCTGAACCGCCCGGTGGTGCTGGCCGCCAGCACCCGCGAGGGCGAGGAGGGTGGCCTGCTGGCGCTGTGGGCCGCGCTGCCCCAGCCGCGCCCGCTGCTGTTGCTGGTGCCACGCCATCCGCAGCGTTTTGACGCAGTGGCCGCGCTGGTCCACATGCAGGGCCTGAGCCTGGTCCACCGCAGCGCGTGGGACATGCAGCCACCACCCGAGGCCAGCCAGGCCGATGTCTGGCTGGGTGATTCGTTGGGCGAGATGCCGGTGTATTACGCCTGTGCCGATGTGGCACTGCTGGGCGGCAGCTTTGCGCCGCTGGGTGGGCAAAACCTGATCGAGGCAGCAGCCTGCGGTTGCCCGGTGGTGATGGGGCCACACACCTTCAACTTTGCGCAAGCGGCCACCCAGGCCCTGGCGGCCCAGGCAGCCATCCGGGTGGACGACCTGGCCGTCGGCATCCGCACCGCCATCCAACTGGCCAGCGACCCCGGCCGCAACGCCTGGGTGCAGCGGGCCTTGGGTTTTGCCACCGCCCACCGAGGTGCTGCCGCGCTGATGGCGCGCAAGGTGCTGGACTTGAGCCACCACAACGACCCGCAGTAGCGGACTGGCCGGCCTTCAGCCGCGCAGCAAGGCCAGGCGCGGCAGGCTGCTGCTGCCGGGCAGCAAGGTGTTGGCCACCAGCGCGCTGGACAAGCCCAGGTGCTCGGTCAGCACGGTTTTGAAGACCGCGCGCAGGTCGGTGGTGATGCGCAGGTCACGGCCCTCGTTGCGCTGCGCTGGGGCCAGGCCTGGCCAATCGGCCAACACCCGGCCACCCTGCACCGCACCACCCAGCACAAACGCCGCGCCACCGGTACCGTGGTCGGTGCCCTGGGTGCCGTTGATGGCCACGGTACGGCCAAATTCAGTGACCACCAGCACGACGGTGCGGCGCCACACATCGCCAGTGCCGGGTGCGGTCAGGCCGTCGCGCAGCGCGGCCAGGGTGTTGTCCAGCAGGCGCAGGTTGTTGACCAGCGGGCCACCATCGGCCGCCTGGTTGGCATGGCTGTCCCAACCGCCCAGCTCCAGCACGGCGGCCTGCGGACCGTCGGGCGCGGCCACAAAGGTGGCGGCCTGGCGGGCCAGCAACAGCGGCGCAGCTTGGCGGGCTGGGCCGGTGGATGGCATGGCGGATGGCATGGCGGGCTGCGCCGCCGGCTGCATGCCACCATCGCCGCGCAAAGCCTGGGCCCGCGCCAGCGCGGCGGCCAGCGGGGTGTCTTGTGCATACAGCCGGCCCAGCCTGGCCACCAGGTCGGGCGCCGGGTCGGGCCGGGTGGACGGCGCCCAGGTGTCGATGCCGGCATGGCCACGCAGCACCAGCGGCACCGCCGACTGAAACGCCATGCCTTTGTGGCCGTTGCCGGCCAGGGCGCGGCCCAGCCAGCCACTGTCCAGCGCAAACGGCCGCTCACCGCCCGATTCCAGCACCTGCTGGGCATCAAAGTGCGAGCGGTCGCGGTAGGGCAGGCCGGTGGCATGCAGCACCAGCAACTCGCCCTGGCCATACAGGCCGTGCAGGCCGGGCAGGGCGGGATGCAGCGCCAGCAGGCCGTCCAGCGGCAGGGCCGGGCTGGCAAAGCGGCCCAGCGCGCCGCGGGCATCGGCAAATGCCGGGTCACCGATGGCGGGCACGGCGGCCAGGCCGTCCAGCCCACCCCGCAGGATGACCAGCACCAGGCGCGGCCCACCGGGCACGGCCGTGCCGGCCGCGTTGACAAGTTGCAGGCCGGCCAGCGGTGCCAGCAGGCCCAGGCCGGCAGCGGCGCCGGCCTGCAGCAGGCTGCGGCGGCGGGGCAGGTGCGGGGTGGTGGGTGTGGGCATGGGGTGCTCCGGGTGGGTAGGCATGGGGCAGCAGCGCGGCGTTAGCGCCGCTGCAACTCGGGCGCCATCAGCAGCAGGGCCAGCGCCTGGGGGCCGTCAGCGGCGCGGGTAATCTGCTCGCGTGTGTCGTCAGTCAGCCAAGGCCCCAGGCTGCTGCGCGCCAGGGCCCGTGCGTCGGTGCTGCCCCCGCGCTGGTCGGCCACCCGCACGGCCCATTCCACCCGCTGCCACACCGCCTCCGGGCCCAACCAACCGGCATCACTGTCTGGCCAGCCAGCGGGTGACGGGGCGGATTGCGGGCGTTGGCCCAGTGCGGCCAGGCCGGCGTCGGGTGCGCGCTGCACCAGCCGGTCACCCAGGCGCAGCAGGCGGGCGCTGCAGATCACAAAGTCCTCGGGTGGGCGCAGCTTGGTGGGCAGCGGCGCCCAGGCCTCGGGTGCGTCCACCAGCAGCAGGGCGATGGCGCGCAGGTCACCGTCGGTATCGGCATGGCAGCGCGCCAGTCTGGCCACCAGCGCGGGCGGCGGTTGGTCGCCTAGCCAGTGGCGCGCCAGCTTGGTGGCCAGGTGGCGGCCGGTGGCGGGGTGGCGCGCCAGGTCTTGCAGCACCTGGGCCAGTGCCTGTGGGCCTTCGTCATAACGCTTGCCCAACACGGTCTTGGGGCCGGGCTGGTGCCAGTTGGCGTCAAAGCCGGTGTTGTCGGTGGGTGTTGAAGATGGCGTGGTGGATGGGTTGCTGCTGTCGGCATCCACCTTCAAGCCGCGCCAGCCGGTCAGCACGGCGGCCAGCGCGGTGACATCGGCCTGGCTGTAACCACCCCAAGGCCCGTACACCCCACCCCCACCGGCCACGCCCAGGGTGTGCAGCTCCAGCACTTCACGCGCCAGGTTTTCATTCAGACCGGTGGTGCGTGCAGGGTTGTTGGCCATGCCGCCGGGCTGGTTGGCACTGCGCCGGCGCAGCCGCTGCACCAGTGGGGACTGCGGCCCGGCCGACTGGCTGTTGTCCAGGTAGTGCAGCATGCTGGTGTGGCGTACCGCAGCTTGCAGCAATGTGGCAAACGGGCTGGCGATGTGCGGCCGGATGGCCTCACGCTCAAACGCGCCCACCAGGCCGTTGCTGCTGCCCTTGCCCAGCGACACGGTGAAGTGGTTGGCCCAGAACAGCGCCAGCCGCTCGGCAAACGGCCGGGTGGTGGTGGCAGCGGTCAACAGGCGGGCGCGGATGTCGGCCTGCACCTGCTGGCGCAGTGCGGCCTGGGTGCTGTCGCTGCGCTCACGCCTGGCACTGGCCTGCACCGCCAGTGCGGCCTGGATGCCCGGCAGGTTGCTGCCCACCTGGGCATCGGCCGGCCCAAGCTGGGCGCGCAGCCAGGCGCGGGGTTCAGCGCCCAGCAACGCCAGGTCAGGCTCGCCCAGGCCAAAGCGGTGGGCGGCAATGGCCGCCAACAGGCTGGGATCGGCAGGGCTGGGGTTGGTGGAGGAGGTCATGGCGCAGTGTGCTGGCAAACAATGCCTAAGTAACGCGCCAACGGCCGGCTGGCTGGCTGGGTGGCAGGCAAAGAAGTGCAAACCCACTGGGCCGCCACAAACACCACGGGCGCCCGTGGGCGCCCGTCAGCAAACATCGGGGGTGTCGTGAACGCGCCAGCAGTGCGTCCACAGCGCCGTTCAACGCGCCAGCAGCGCGTCCACGGCATTCACGTCCTGCGGCTGCAGCCCGCCAGTGACCTGGCGCAGCTTCAGGCTGTTGACCACCACGTCGTAGCGCGCTTTGGCCAGATCACGCTGGGCCTGGTAGAGCTGGGTCTGGGCGTTCAGCACGTCCAGGTTGACACGCACGCCCACTTTGTAGCCCAGCTGGGTGGCCTCCAACGCCAGCTTGCTGGACGACTCGGCAGCCTCCAGCGCCGTCACCTGGGCGGTGAGTGAGCGCACGCCAAAAAACGCGCTGCGGGTGCCCTGGGCGGTGTTGCGGCGGGCGGCTTCCAGGTCGGTCTGGGCTTTGTCCTCCAGCGCCAGCGTCTCTTTGATGCGGTTTTGCACCAGGCCACCGGTGTACAGCGGCATGGTCAGTTGCACGGACACCGAGCCGACCGGCCCGAAGCCCGAGCCGGAGAAGCTCTTGCCCAGTGTGGCGCTGGAGATGCTGCTGTGCGCCTCGCTCAGCGACGCGCTCAGGCCCACCGTGGGCAGGCCGGCAGCGCGGGCTTTCTCGGTCTCCAGCCGCGCCACCTCACGCGCCAAGCGCAGTTGCTGCAGCGCCGGGCTGGCGGCGTCGGCCTCGGCCACCCAGGCTTCCACATCGGCCGGCACCAGCTTGGGCAGCACCACCGGCACGGCCATCGGTTTGGGTGCCAGGCCTTGCTGGCCGGACACACTCTCCAGCGCCAGGCGCTTGACGTTCAAGTCGTTCTCGGCCGCCAGCTCTTGCGCGGTAGACAGGTCAAAACGCGCTTGCGCCTCACGGGTGTCGGTGATGGTGGCGGTGCCCACCTCAAAATTGCGCTTGGCCGATGCCAGTTGCTCGGCAATCGCCGCCTTGCTGGCGCGCACCGTGCCCAGGGCGTCAGTAGCAGCCAGCACATCAAAATAGGCTTGCACCACGCGCACGATCAGGTCTTGCTCAGCGGCTTGCAGCTGGGCGCGGGCCACTTCAATGCCGCGCTCGGACTGGCGGATGGTTTTCTCGTTCGCGCGGTTGAACAGCGGCATCTGGCCGGTCAGCGCCACGCTGCGCTGGCCGCTGCGGTTGGTGGTCATCGCGTCAGCCGACACACTGGGGCTGTCGGACCGGCTCTCGGTCAGCGTGCCTGTGGCGTTGAGCACCGGGCGCATCAGCGCTCGGCTTTGCTCGGCTTTGAACACGGTGGAATCCGCCAATGAGCGGGCCGACTGGTAGGTTGCGTCATAAGCCCGCGCAGCGTCATACAGCGCCTGCAGGCTTTGCGCCTGGGCACTGCCGGCCATGCCCCACACAAGCGTTGCGGCAGCGCTGAGCGCGGCAAACTCGACAAACGGCGTGCGGCGCTGCAGCAGCCGGGGCAGGGTGGGCAACAACAAGCAGGGCATGGACAAGATCCTTCGCGGGTGGGCGGGGCGGAGACAGATCGAAGATACACGGGCTTGCGCCCCGGGCCGCGCAGGCATGCGACGCACTGCAGCCTGGGTGACTTAAAACGCAAACCGGGTGGGCTCGGCCACACCAACCAAGCGCGGCGCCACGGTGTCAAACAACTCGTCGGTCTGCAGCGCGGTGGCAGACAAGCGGGTGATGCGCACCGCCCGCATCACCGGCTCCTGGCCGACGATGGCCAGCAGCCGGCCGCCGATCTTGACTTGGTCCAGCAGCACTTGTGGCACCTCGGGCACCGAGCCGGACAGCATGATCACGTCAAACGGCGCGTCACCGGCCAAGCCTTTGGCGCCGTCCAGCTCTCGCACGCTGGCGTTGAGCACACCGGCGCGTTTCAGGTTGCTGGTGGCCAGTGCGGCCAGCGCGGGCACCCGCTCCAGCGTGATGACGGATTGCGCCCGGTGCGCCAGCAGCGCGGCCATGAAGCCCGAGCCAGCGCCGATCTCCAGCACCCGCTCATGGCGCTGCACATGGGCTTCTTGCAGCAGTCTGGCCTCCACCCGGGGCGCCAGCATGCACTGGCCGCCGGGGCCGATCTGACCGTTGCCAGACAGCGGCACCTCGGCATCCACAAAGGCCAGGGCCTTGTAGGCCAGCGGCACAAAATCTTCACGCCGCACCATGGCCAGCAGCGACAGCACGCCCAAATCCAGCACGTCCCAGGGGCGGATCTGCTGCTCGATCATGTTGAA
>JAYVLI010000427.1:0-7620 GCA_043759535.1 Betaproteobacteria bacterium
TGCGATGACGCCGAGGATCGCCACAAAACCGAAGGGCACGTTCCAGGTCAGCAGGATGAAGGTGACCCCGATCAGGCCAAGCGGCGAAGTCAGCAGCACCATCAAGGTCTTCTGGAAGCTTTGCAGCTGGATCATCAGCAGGGTCAGCACGATGATAAGCATCAGCGGCATGACCGCAATGATCGAGTTTTGGCCTTTGGCGCTTTCTTCAATCGCGCCGGCGATTTCGATGCGGTAGTACTCCGGCAGCCTGGCGCGCAAGTCATCGAGCTTCGGATCGATCTGCTTGGAGATCACCGGCGCCTGGACGTCGCCCCGGATGTCGGCGCGAACGATGACCGTCGGCTGCCGGTTGCGGCGCCAGATGATGCCTTCTTCGAAGCCGTATTCGATTTTTGCGATCTGTGCCAGCGGAATCCATTTTCCGGATTGCGTCGGCACATTGATCTCCGAGAGCCTGCCGGGGTCGAGGCGCTCGCCCGTCTCGGCACGCGCCAGGACTTCGATCAACTGGTCCTTCTCGCGGTAGCGCGTGATGCTATAGCCGGTCAGGATCGAATTGAGTACGGTCGACAGGCCTTGCGAACTCACGCCGATGACGCGCGCCTTGTTCTGGTCGATCTCGAGGCGGATGTCCTTCACCTGCTCATTCCAGTCGAGATGCACGTTCTGGGCATTCGGGTTCGCGCGTACGATGGAGGCGACCTCGAAGGCGATCTTGCGCACCGTCGGTATGTCGTTGCCGATCACGCGAAACTGCACCGGATAGCCCACAGGCGGGCCATTTTCCAGCCGATTCACGCGTCCGCGCAGTACGGTGAACTCGGTTTCCAGCAACCGATTGATTTTGTCATAGAGCACTTCGCGCGCCTTGTTGTCCCGGGTGACGATGACAAATTGCGCGAAGTTGGGATGGCCGAGCTGCTGGTCGAGCGGCAGATAGAAGCGCGGGCTGCCGTTGCCGACATAGGCCACGTAATTGACGATGTCGGGATCACCCTTGAGCTTTTCCTCGAAGCGCATGACCTGGGCTTCGGTCGCCTGGAACGACGCACCTTGCGGCAGCCACAAGTCAACGATCAGCTCCGGCCTGTTGGACGAAGGAAAAAACTGCTGCTGGACGAAACGGAAGCCGAACATCGAGACGGCGAACACCGCCACCGTTATCAGGATGACCGTCTTGCGCCACGTCACACACCAGGTCACCAGCCGCCGGAAGCGGCGGTAGAACGGCTTCTGATAGACGTCATTGCCGTGCTCAGGATGCGGCTTGTAATCCGGCAGCAATTTGTATCCGAGGTAGGGCGTGAACAGCACCGCCACCACCCAGGAAACCAGCAACGCTATGGTCACCACGGCGAATATTGAAAACGTGTACTCGCCGGCCGAAGACTTGGCAAAACCCACGGGCATGAATCCGGCAGCGGTGATCAGCGTGCCGGTGAGCATGGGAAACGCCGTCGACGTATAGGCGAAGCTTGCGGCCTTTACCCGGTCCAGGCCCTGCTCCATCTTGGTCGACATCATTTCCACCGAGATGATGGCGTCGTCCACCAGCAGGCCCAGCGCGATGATCAGCGAGCCCAGTGAAATCTTGTGCAGGCCCACGCCCCAGTAATACATGGCCACAAAGGTGATGGACAACACCAGCGGGATGGTGATGCCCACCACCATGCCGGGCCAGATGTCCAGCCGGGGGATCCACGAGCCGGGCCGGCCGTGCAGGCCCAGCGCGACAAAGCTGACAGCCAGCACCACCACCACGGCCTCGATCAGCACCCGCACAAACTCACCCACCGAGCGTGACACTGCGGCCGGTTGGTCTTGCACATGGGACAAGGTGATGCCTGCCGGCAACTGGCCACGGATGGTGGCGGCACGCTCGCGCAGCGCTTGGCCCAGCGCGATGATGTCGCCGCCTTTGGCCATCGACACCCCCAGCGCGATCACCGCCTGGCCCTGGTGGCGCACTTTGACGGCGGGCGGGTCAATCACACCGCGCCGCACCTGGGCGATATCAGCCAACTGCAGCGTGCTGCTGGCGCCGGTGCTTGTGTTGGTGGCGCGGATTGGGAAACGCTTGAGCTCATCCACCGAGTTGAAGGCACCGGCCACCCGCACTTGCAGGTTCTGGCTGCCGGCGTCCAGCACACCGGCGCCCTCCACCGCGTTTTGCGCTGCCAGTTGGGCCAGCACCTGGTTCATCTCCAGGCCCAGCTGGGCCAGGCGTTTTTGCGAGATCTCGACGAAGATTTTTTCAGCCTGGGCGCCAAACACCTCGACCTTGGCCACGTCAGGCACACGCAGCAACTGCGAGCGCACGCCCTCGGCAAACACGCGCAATTCTTCGTCGCTGAAGCCATCGGCCGCCAGCGCAAAGATGGACCCGTAAACATCGCCAAAGTCATCGTTGAAAAACGGCCCGATCACGCCCTGCGGCAGGCTGGCACGCAGATCAGCAATTTTTTTGCGCACCTGGTACCAACTGTTGGGCACGTCTTTGGGCGGCGCGCTGTCTTTGAGCTCTAGCGTGGTGAGCGATTCACCCGGTTTGGTGTAGCTGCGCACGATGTCGGACTGCGGCACCTCTTGCAGCGCCCGCTCGATCTTGTCGGTCACCTGCTCGGCCATCTGCTGGGCCGTGGCGCCTGGCCAGTACACCTGCACCACCATGGCGCGGAAGGTGAACGGCGGGTCTTCGTCCTGCCCCAGCTGAAAGTACGCCGCCACCCCCAGCACCATCAACACCACCATCAGGTAGCGGGTCAGGGCCGGGTGTTGCAATGCCCAGCGGGAGATATTGAAGCGGGACGGGGTGGGTTGGAAATCGTTGCTCATGGCGCGGCTGGGCTGGGGCGCTTTAGCGTGACGCGGCAGATGTAGCCGATGCCACGGCCCGGGCTGCAGGCGCAGCGGCCGGCACCGGGCCTGCCAGCGCACCCGGTTCCACATACCAGCGCACTTTTTGCCCATCGGTCAGCGCATGCACACCGGCGGTGACCACGGCCTGGCCTGGGCTCAGGCCCGTGCTGACCAACACCAGATTGCCGTCCGCACCGGCCAGCCCCACCCGCTGCGCCCGCACCACCATGGTGGCCTTGTCCACCAGCCACACCGCCGACTGCCCACCCTGCTGGAACACTGCGGTGAGTGGCAGTTTGATCACGCCGGCCACCGCAGGTGCGTCCACCAACACGCTGGCGGTCTGGCCAAGCCGCAGCACGGTGGCGCCGATGTCGGCCTTGACCAGAAACGTGCGGGTGGCGGGGTCGGCCGCTGCGGCCACCTCACGCACGGTGGCGGGCAGCAAGGCGTCAGCGTCACCCCAGGCGCGCAGCTTCAATGCGCCCACCTTGCCACGCAACGCGCGCAGCGCGTTGGCGCGGTCCTCGGGCACGCTGAACACGGCGTCACGCGGGCCGTCGTGCGCCAGGCGCAGCACCGGTGTGCCGGCGGCCAGCACCGCACCAGGCTCGGCGTCGATGGCGGTGACCACACCAGACGCATCCGCTGTCAACACCGCATAAGCCGCCTGGTTGCTCTGCAGGCTGGCCTGGGCCCTGGCCTGATCGGTTTGCGACCGGCTGGATTTCAGCGCAGCCTCACGCCGTTCCAGCTCCAGCCCGCTGATAAAACCTTGCTCACGCAGCTCTTTATAGCGCTTGAACTCGGTTTCGCTCAGGTCTTGCTGGGCCGTGGCGGTGCTGACTGCCGCCCGCGCCGCGTCCTGGCCCAGGCGCAGATCACTGGCGTCAATTTGCGCCAGCGCCTGGCCGGTCGTCACCGTGTCGCCCAGATTGGCCATGCGCCGCACCAGCTTGCCACCCACCCGAAAGGCCAAGCGCGACTCAGTGCGTGGCCGTACCTCGGCCGCGTATTCATGCTGCAACGCGCTGCTGCCCATCTGCACGGTCAGGGTGCGCACCGCGCGCACCGGCTCTTCCACCGGCTGCGGCTTCGAGCAGGCCAGCAAAACAGGCAGAACCATCAGCGGTAATAGGCAATGGCGCATTGGGCAATGGCGCATGGGTGGGCAAACCTTGGGTTGTCTGCCCGGCGACCAATGCCGTTGCAGGTTAATGACTGACTGGTCAGTAATATAAAAGCCAGTGTGGGGAGTGTCAATCAAGCCATTGGGCGTGGCGGGCACAAGCCGTCACACCCGTCACGCCCAAGGCCTGGAAAATGGCGCGCAAGTGGCTTGACCGAAGGCGCATTGGACAATCCACCCGTGCCTGTTGATCACTACGAAAACTTTCCGGTTGCCTCCGTGCTGTGTCCACCCGCGCTGCGGGCGCCGGTGCAGGCCATTTACCATTTTGCCCGCACGGCCGACGACCTGGCCGACGAGGGCGACGCCAGTGCCGAGACGCGCCGCCACAGCCTGGCGCAATACCGGGTGGCCTTAATGGCCGCCGCCACCGGCGCCGTGGCCGCTGACCGGTGGCCGGCCGTGTTTGGCCCGCTGGCACAAGCCATCCAGGCCCACGCCCTGCCGCTGCCGCTGCTGGACGATTTGCTGGACGCCTTCATCCAGGACACCGGCAACCCGCACTACGCTGACCGCAACCAGTTGCTGGACTACTGCCGCCGCTCGGCCAATCCGGTGGGCCGGCTGATGTTGCACCTGGCGGGTGTGCAAGACGCGCTGTCGCTGGCCCAGTCCGACGCCATTTGCAGCGCCTTGCAGTTGATCAATTTCTGGCAAGACCCCAGCGTGGACTTGCCCCGTGGCCGGCATTACGTGCCGGTGGCCGATGCCGCCCGCCACGGCCTGCAACTGCTTGATTTGCAGGCCGGCTCCGACACCCCCGCCACCCAGGTCCTGCTGCGTGAGCTGTGTCACTGGGCCGCCGCGCTGATGCAGCAGGGTGCGCCGCTGGCCTGCCGCGTACCCGGCCGGCTAGGCTGGGAATTGCGCCTGGTGGTGCAAGGTGGGCTGCGCATCCTTGAGAGAATCGCGGCGATGCAGTACCGCACCCTGGGGCAGCGCCCGACCCTCTCCGCCCTTGATCTGCCTGTGCTGCTGTGGCGCGCCCTGCGCATGCGGCCAGCTGCCGCCACACCCGGCTTCCGCTTGCCATGAACCCGCAGCAATACGCCCAGAACAAGGCCGCCGGCAGCGGCTCATCGTTTTATTACGCTTTTTTGTTTTTGCCGCCGCCGCAGCGCGCCGCCATCACCGCGTTTTATGCCTTCTGCCGCGAGGTGGATGACGTGGTGGACGAGATCCGTGACGCCGGTGTGGCTGCCACCAAACTGGCCTGGTGGCAGCAAGAGGTGGTGCGCGCATTTGCTGGCCAGCCAACACACCCTGTGCTGCTGGCCTTGATGCCGCACGCGCCGGTGTACGCCATCACCGACCAACATTTGCTGGCCGTCATCAGCGGTTGCCAGATGGACCTGGAACAGACCCGCTACCTGGACTACCCCGGACTGCAGCGTTACTGCGACCTGGTGGCCGGTGTGGTGGGTGAGGTGGCGGCGCGCATTTTTGGCCACACCCAGCCCGCCACGCTGGACTACGCCCACCGGCTGGGCCTGGCGCTGCAGCTCACCAACATCATCCGGGACGTGGGCGACGACGCCCGCATGGGCCGCATCTACCTGCCGATGGCCGAGCTGCAGCGCTTTGATGTCAAGGCCCACGAGTTGCTGAAACGCGATGCGCCCTGGGGCTATAGCGAGCGCTTCACCGCCTTGATGCGCTTCCAGGCCCAGCGCGCCCACGCCACCTATGACGAAGCGGTGGCGCTGCTGCCCGAGGTGGACCGGCCGGCGCAGAAATCCGGCCTGATGATGGCCAACATCTACCGCAGCCTGCTGCGTGAGATCGAAGCCGATGCCTTCCAGGTGCTGCACCAGCGCACCTCGCTGACACCGCTGCGCAAGCTGTGGATCGCCTTGATGACACATTGGCGTGGCCGCTGATGCCGTGACCCGGCCTGCGCGTGCCGGCGCACCACGCATTGCGGTGGTGGGCGCCGGCTGGGCCGGGCTGGCGGCTGCCGTGCAGGCGGTGCAGCAAGGCGCGCAAGTCACCTTGTTGGAGATGGCGCAGCAGCCCGGTGGCCGGGCGCGCCAGGTGCAGACACGGGCCGGCGCGTTTGACAACGGCCAGCACATCCTCATCGGCGCGTACAGCGCCACGCTGGCCTTGATGCGCAGCGTTGGCCTGGACCCGGAAACGGTGCTGCTGCGTCGCCCGCTGGCGCTGGTCACACCCGACGGTCAGGGCCTGGCCTTGGCCGCAGGTGCTCCAGTGCCGGCGTTTGTGCGCGCCGTGCTGGCGGCCAGCGGCTGGCGCTGGTCAGACAAACTGGCCCTGCTGCGCACCGCGCTGCGCTGGCGCCGCCAGGGCTTTGCCTGCCCAGCCACGCTGACGGTGCAGCAGTTGTGCGCCGGCCTGCCGGCGGCAGTGCAGCACGACCTGATTGCACCGCTGTGTGTGGCCGCCCTCAACACACCGGCAGAGCAGGCCAGCGCGCAGGTGTTTTTGCGGGCGCTGCAAGACGCGCTGTTTGCCGGACCCGGCAGTGCTGACTTGCTGCTGCCCCGGGTTGACCTGTCCAGCCTGCTGCCCCGTCCCGCCTGGCGCTGGTTGCAAGCCGCCGGCGCAAGCTGTCACAGCGGCCACCGGGTGCAGCACTTGCTGGCCCACGGCAGCGGCTGGCAGGTGGATGGTGAGACTTTTGACGGCGTGGTGCTGGCCTGCAGCCCCACGGAAGCGGCCCGCCTGGTGGCGCCGCACCAGCCCGCTTGGGCCGCCTGCGCAGCGGCGCTGCACTACCAACCCATCGTCACCGCCTATTTGGCAGATGCCAGGCTGCGCCTGCCCCAGCCCATGCTGGCCTTGCGCACAGGGCCAGACGCACCGGCCCAGTTCGTGTTTGACCTGGGCGCCATCAGTGGCCGGCCAGGTGTGTTTGCGTTTGTGATCAGTGGCGCAGCGGCGTGGTTGGCAGACGGCTCGGCCGGCTGCGGCCAGGCGGTGCTGCGCCAGGCGCGCGCAAGTTTCCCCGGCGCGTTTTCAGGTGCGGACGACCAGCTGCTGCAACACATCAGCGCCGAGCGGCGCGCCACCTTTGCCTGCACCCCCGCGCTGCAGCGGCCAGCCATGGCCATTGCCCCCGGCCTGGCCGCCGCCGGTGACCACGTGGTCGGCCCCTACCCGGCCACGCTGGAGGGCGCGGTGCGCTCAGGCCAGGCAGCAGCCTGCAGCCTGGTCTCAGCCTGCAGCACACCAGCACGCAAAGCCTGACTCGCCCGGGATTGAGGCTCGGGTGCAGGCCGGGATGAGGCCGGGATGGGGCCCAGGCGCCATACCACCATGCTGCCGCGCGTTTCGCCATGTAAAAATGCAGCAGGCTCCAGGACACCACCATGACGACCAAAAAAGAAGGACAAACGCCCGCAATCCAAGTGATCGAGCGCTTGTTCTCGTTGCTCGACGCCCTGGCCGCTCACCAGGATCCGGTATCACTGAAAGTGCTGAGCGAGACCACCGGCCTGCACCCGTCTACCGCCCACCGCATCCTCAATGACCTGGCCATCGGCCGGCTGGTGGACCGGCCCGAGGCCGGCAGCTACCGGCTGGGCATGCGGCTGCTGGAGCTGGGC
>JAYVLI010000428.1:0-4202 GCA_043759535.1 Betaproteobacteria bacterium
TGGCAACCCCAAGGCGCCGGACAACGCCCGCAGCCAGCGCAACATGGCGCTCGAATTCGACCTGCCCAACGGTGAGCGCTGGCAGATGGGCAATATCTCTGCGCCGATCTTTGGCGCGGCCACACCCCAACAGCTGTTGGGGCGGCTGGAGTCGTTGGCGCCGGACCCCGAAACCAAGAAACCCAATCCCGACAAAGTGAAGGCCTTTGCCGATGCCAACCCCGAAGTGCTGCTGCAGGCCAAGTACTTTGCAGGCCAGCCGGTGCCCGCCAGTTTCAGCAAGGTGAACTACTGGGGTGTGCATGCCTTCGCGTTTGTGGATGCGGCCGGTCAGAAACAGTTTGGCAAATGGGTTTTTGAGCCTGTTGGCGGCATCCAGACCCTGACAGACGACGAGGTCAAGGCCAAGGGCGCCGATTTCCTGTTCGACGACATCCGCCAGCGCGTGGCCGCTGGCGGTGTCGCCTTCGACTTCAATCTGCAGTTGGCGCAAGCTGGTGACAAGATCGACAGCGCGGTGACACCCCTGCCCGACGACCGCAAGAAAGTCACGCTGGGCCGTCTGGTCATCAAGTCAGTGTCCGCTGACGCCACAGGCCCGTGCGTGGCGGTCAACTACAACCCGATGAATCTGCCCAAAGGTGTCGAGCCGTCCGCCGACCCGATGCTGGCCGCCCGCTCTGCACCCTATGCAGTGTCGCTGGGCCGGCGGCTCGTCGAAGGCGCCAAGCAGTGATGAGACTTGCCTGCCCCGGCCGCCAAGCCAAGCCGCCGGGGCCGGTGATGTGTATTCCCGCCTGTTGGCCTACGGGTGTTGGGGCAGCGGTGCCGTTCGCGGCGCGGCCCGCAGCGATACCGCGCCATCCAACCCTCTTACCAGCCAAGACTGCGGCAACGCCCACGGCGGCCTCGCCTGGCCGGGGCCACAGGTGCTCGGTCAATCAGCCCGTTCTACAAGGAAACAACCATGCCCAATATGACCATTGCCTGCCACTGCGGCCAGGTCAAGATCAAACTCACTGGCGAGCCGGTGGCCGACCTGTACTGCCACTGTCGCGATTGCCAACGCATCGCTGGCGGCGGATTTGTGCCGTATTCGATCTACCCGCATGCCGGCGTCGAAGTAACAGAAGGCACAACCTT
The DNA here is from genome assembly GCA_043759535.1 of Betaproteobacteria bacterium. Lineage (GTDB taxonomy): Bacteria > Pseudomonadota > Gammaproteobacteria > Burkholderiales > Burkholderiaceae_C > Pseudaquabacterium. The sequence continues at coordinate 1,144 of JAYVLI010000428.1, forward strand.
CAAATGGGCGTTGAAGGACAACGCGCGTACACGCTGCGCCAGCTGCGGCACCTATCTGTTCGGTGACCCCGTCGGCATGGGCGTGCATGGCATCAGCGCCTACTTGCTACCGCCCGGCGTCTTCAAGCCCCAATTGCACATCATGTGCAAGGATGCTCTGGTGCCGGTAAAGGACGACTTGCCGCACTTCACGGGCTTCCCGGCCAGCCTTGGCGGTAGTGACGACAAGGTCGACTGGTAGTCACTCAAACAGGTCTTGCTTGCGCACTGAACCGGTGTGATGCGCGGCACGCTGATGTCCTGGCCGTGATGGGCCTGGCGGCGTCCGCCGTGCCCGTTGGTGTGGCGATCTCGCGAATCAAGCGCTTGTAAGCGCCTGCAGCAACGCTGGCAGGCGGCAGCCCAGCCTCAGGGTCAGACCTCAAAATCCTGCCGCCCCACCCACTCCTGCCCTGGCGCCAGCGTGATCGGTGCGCCAATCGCCGCTGCCTCGACACACAAAAACCGCTGCCAATCCCCGTCGGGCAAATCGGCCAGGCCAGCCGCCTTCACCGGCCCCGGGTTCCACACCACCACGTCCTCAAAGCCGATGTTGTCAATCGACATGCGGCCCATCGCGGTGGCCAGGGTCAGCGGGCCTTTGTTGAGCTGGTGGGTGTCGAAGTAGATGCGGTCGATCTCGCCCACAAAGCTGAACGGGTCCATCTCTTGGGGCTGGGACAGCCCGGTGAGTTGATCGAGGTAGCGCACCGCATACAGCCCGGCCAGGCGGGCGCGGGTGATGTCGTCCACCCGCACATAACTGTGCAGCGTGGCGTTGAACTCAAACGGCTGGTCGGTCTCAGGGTCGCCGGTGTTGGTGATGGCCAGTTCCACCTCCAGTTGCAGGCCCGAGAAGCTGAAGCTCAGCTCGGCCTCAAACTTGTGCGGCCACAGCGCCCGGGTGGCCTCGTCGTCGGTGGTGCGCAGCACGCCGATCATCACGTCACCGCGCTGCGCGCCGTCCACCCACTGCCAGGTGCGCTCCCGCAGCAGGCCGTGGCGGGGCAGCGGGCCACGCTGCGAGAACTGCGGAAAACACACCGGGATGCCACCGCGCACCGCATTGCCCGGGCCGGCCACCGCACTGGGCGACAGGTAGAACCGCTCCTGGTCACCGGCAGGGATCCACGACACCAGTTGGCCACCCTGCAGCAGCACCGTCACTTCAGCGCCATCGGGCGCACGCAGCCACATCGCGGGCTGGCCCAGCACCTCGGTTTGTTTGATCATGCTGGGCTCACGCTCTCAAAGCGCTGCGGGCGGCGTCTACCGTGGCTGCGATGTCGTCAGCGGTGTGGGCTGCGCTGACAAAACCGGCCTCGTACAGCGCCGGCGCCAGGTACACACCCCTGTCCAGCATGCCGTGGAAGAAGCGGTTGAAGCGCTCTTTGTCGGTGGCCAGCACCGCGTTGTAGTGCTGCGGCAAGCCGGGCTGGCTGGGGGCGCTGAAGAAGAAGCCAAACATGCCGCCTTCACTGTCGCCCACAAACGGCACGCCGGCGTCTTGCGCCACCGCCGTCAGGCCGCTCACCAGCGACTGGGTGGACTTGGACAGCGCCTCATAAAACCCCGGTTTGGCGATCTCGCGCAACGTGGCCAGGCCACACGCGGTGGCCACCGGATTGCCGCTCAAAGTGCCTGCCTGGTACACCGGGCCCAGTGGGGCAAGCTGCTGCATGATGTTGCGCGTGGTGCCAAAAGCCGCCAGCGGCATGCCACCGCCAATGACCTTGCCAAACACGCTGATGTCGGGCTTGAAGCCGGGGATGGCTTTGGCATACACGCTTTGCGCGCCGCCCAAGGCCACACGAAAACCCGTCATCACCTCATCAAACACCAGCAGCGCGCCGTGCTGGGTACACAGCGCACGCAGGCGCTGCATGAACGGCACGCTGGCACGCACAAAATTCATGTTGCCGGCAATCGGCTCAATCATCACGCAGGCCAGCTGCGGGCCATGCTCGGCAAACGCCGCTTCAAGCTGGCTGATGTTGTTGTACTCCAGCACCAGCGTGTGCTGCACCACCTCGGGCGGCACACCGGCGCTGGTCGGGTTGCCAAAGGTGGCCAGGCCCGAGCCGGCCTTCACCAGCAGCGCGTCGGCATGGCCGTGGTAGCAGCCTTCAAACTTGATGAACTTGCTGCGCCCGGTGGCACCGCGCGCCAGGCGGATGGCGGTCATGGCGGCTTCGGTGCCTGAGCTGACCAGGCGCACCATGTCCATGCTGGGCACCAGGCGCAAAATTTCTTCGGCCAGCTCAATCTCGCGCTCGGTCGGCGCACCGTAAGAGAAGCCTTCCAGCACCGCGCTTTGCACCGCCTGCACGATGGCCGGGTGGCCGTGGCCCAGGATCATGGGTCCCCACGAGCCGATGTAGTCGATGTAACGCGTGTCGTTGGCATCCCAAAAATAGGCACCCTGCGCCCGCTTGACAAACCGGGGCGTGCCGCCCACGGCCTTGAAGGCACGCACCGGGGAGTTGACGCCGCCGGGGATGACCCGCCGTGCGCGCTCGAACAGGGTGTCGTTCTGGTCAATGTTTGGTGTCATGGGCAGGCTGTTGAAAAATCAGGTCGGTGGTTTTGTCGGGTGAGCCCAAATGGGCCGCCACGGCGTCTGCGGCGTCGTCTTTGGCTTCATCTTCATCGGAGTCCGCGTCAGGCTGCGCCCAGAACATCCGGTCGGGGATGACATGGCCCATGCCGGGGCGAAAGCCGGCATCCAGGCTGCGGTCCAGGTAACCCAGGGCTTCGGTGACGGCTTCGGGCAATGCGGTGCCGCTGGCCAACAGCGCGGCCAGCGCCGCCGAAAGCGTGTCGCCAGCGCCCGAAAACGTGGCTTCAAAACGTTCGAACTTCTGGCTCGCGAGCACCGTTTGCGCCGACGCCAGGACGTTGTCGATGAACTGGTCCGGCAGCGGGATGCCGGTGACCAGGGTGTACGGCGTGCCGCAATCCTGTGCGGCGCATGCGATGGCGCGGGCGCTGGGGCTTTTGTCGGCGCTCCAATCCGGAAG
>JAYVLI010000429.1:0-8116 GCA_043759535.1 Betaproteobacteria bacterium
GATCGGGCGATGCATGTCGGCGAAGAAGTTCAAGTCGATGTAAAAGTAGTCCAGCGGGTACGCGAAGTATTTTTGGCGCTGCTAGGGCCACTCAATCCCGAACAGCTCTGAATTTGAAACTGCGTAGAGCAGAATTTGAAAGGTTTCTAGATGAACAAAAACTTCGACGTCATCGTCATCGGTGGTGGCCCTGGCGGCTACATCGCCGCCATTCGCGCTGCGCAACTGGGCTTTAGCGTCGCCTGCATCGATGAGTGGAAAAACGACAAGGGCGGCCCGGCACCCGGTGGCACCTGCACCAACGTGGGCTGCATCCCCAGCAAGGCGCTGCTGCAATCCAGCGAGCACTTTGACCACGCCAGCCACCACTTTGCCGAGCACGGCATTGGCCTCAGCAATCTCGGCATCGACGTGGCCAAGATGGTGGGCCGCAAAGACGCCGTGGTGAAGCAGAACAACGACGGCATCCTGTATTTGTTGAAGAAAAACAAGATCAGCTTTTTCCACGGCCGGGGTGCTTTTGCCAAGGCGGCGGATGGCGTGTACGAGATCAGCGTGACCGGCACCGCCAACGAGACCCTGAGCGGCAAACACATCGTGCTGGCCACCGGGTCCAACGCCCGCCAACTGCCCGGTGCTGAGTTTGATGAAGACCGCATCCTGTCCAATGACGGCGCGCTGCGCATCGCTGCCGTGCCCAAGACTTTGGGTGTCATCGGCTCGGGCGTGATCGGGCTGGAGATGGGCTCGGTCTGGCGCCGGCTGGGGGCTGAGGTGACGATTCTCGAAGCCATGCCTGGCTTCCTGGGTGCGGCAGACGAAGGCGTGGCCAAAGAGGCGCTCAAGGCCTTCACCAAGCAAGGCCTCAAGTTTGAATTCGGCGTCAAGATCAGTGAGGTCAAGACGGGCAAGAAGGGGGTGTCCGTGGCCTATGCCAACGCCAAGGGCGAGGCGGTCAAGCTGGATGTGGAGCGGCTGATCGTCTCCATCGGCCGGGTGGCCAACACGGTCGGCCTCCACCCTGAAGCGGTTGGCCTGGCGCTGGACGAGCGCGGCGCCATCGTGGTGGATGCTGACTGCAAAACCAACCTGGAGAACGTCTGGGCGGTTGGCGACGTGGTGCGTGGCCCCATGTTGGCGCACAAGGCCGAAGAAGAAGGCGTTGCGGTGGCCGAGCGCATTGCCGGCCAGCACGGCCATGTCAACTTCAACACCATTCCCTGGGTGATCTACACCTCACCCGAGATTGCCTGGGTGGGCCGCACCGAGCAGCAGCTCAAGGCCGATGGCGTGGCGTACAAGGCGGGGCAATTCCCGTTTCTGGCCAATGGCCGCGCCCGTGCGTTGGGGGACACCACCGGGTTTGTCAAGTTCCTGGCCGATGCCAAGACCGATGAAATCCTGGGTGTGCATATCGTCGGCCCGCAGGCCAGTGAGCTGATTGCCGAGGCCGTGGTGGCGATGGAGTTCAAAGCCTCAGCCGAAGACATCGCCCGCATCTGCCATGCCCACCCGAGCTTGAGCGAAGCGACCAAAGAAGCCGCGCTGGCGGTGGACAAACGCACGCTGAACTTTTAGCCCCCACGCTTCCTACCGGTCGCTGCCCCCCAAGTGGGCGCCTTGCGACGGCCCGGCAAAGCCGGTTCCGTGCAAGCTCCTTGGTGAACATCTGGAACCCGCACTTTGACTGTTCGCGACCTGTACCAACTGACGTTGCTTGAGCGCGGCTACACGGCAGACGCCGCCCAGCTGCAGGCGGTGGACGCGCTGGAGCGCTGCGAGAACGAATGGGCGGCCTACAAGGCGCGGCGCGGCAATGCCGTCACCAAGCTGCTGGTGCGCCCGCCCATCCCGCGTGGTGTGTACATGTTTGGCGGTGTGGGGCGCGGCAAAAGCTTTTTGATGGACTGCTTTTTCCAGTCGGTGCCGCTGGCGCGCAAGACGCGGTTGCATTTCCACGAGTTCATGCGGGAGGTGCACCGCGAACTGCAGGATCTGAAAGGCACGGTGGACCCGCTGGACGAATTGGGCAAGCGCATTGCTCGCCGGTTTCGCCTGATCTGCTTCGATGAGTTTCATGTGGCCGACGTGACCGACGCGATGATCCTGCACCGCCTGTTGGCCGCGCTGTTTGCCAACCGGGTGTCCATTGTCACCACCAGCAACTTTGAGCCCGATGGCCTCTACCCCAACGGCCTGCACCGGGACCGTATCCTGCCGGCCATCGAGATGCTCAAGGCCCATCTGCAGGTGATCAACGTGGACGCCGGCACCGACTACCGCCAGCGCACGCTGGAGCAGGCCGAGCTGTTCCACACGCCACTTGGGGCCCAGGCCGAGGCCGCGCTGGCAGTCATCTTCAGCACCCTGGCCGAGGCGCGGGATGAAGACCCGCTGCTGCACATCGAGCACCGGGAGCTGCGCGCCTTGCGCCGCGCCGGTGGTGTGGTGTGGTTTGATTTCCGCACCCTGTGCGGTGGGCCGCGGTCACAAAACGACTACCTTGAGATTGCCCAGCAGTTCCACACCGTGATCTTGTCTGGTGTGCCGCAAATGCCGCCCCGCTTTGCCAGTGAGGCACGCCGCTTCACCCTGTTGGTGGATGTGTTGTACGACCGCCGCGTCAAGCTGGTGCTGTCAGCCGCCGTGCCGGCCGAGCAGCTGTACACCGAGGGCCCGTTGGCGCATGAATTTCCGCGCACCGTCTCGCGCTTGCAGGAGATGCGTTCCGCCGAGTACCTGGCGCTGGACCGGCGCAATGTGGACACCCGCATCACATGAAACCCGCTGTGCTGTCCGGTGTGTTGGCTTGCAGCCTATGGGCTGCCGCAACGGCCGCCACCGGTGCTCTGGCGCTTGATAACACCCAAACTGAACGTGCGCGCATTGCCACTGAGCGGCGCACGGCAGATGCCGAATTCAGCGCAGCCCAGGCGGCCTGCCAGGGCAAGTTTCTGCTGACACCGTGCCTGGACGAGGCGCGTGAAACCCACCGCACCGCACTGGAGCGCCAGCGCCGCCAATTGCTGCTGGTGGACGATGCGGCGCGCCGCAAGCGCAGTGCTGACCGGCTGCAACTGTTGCAAGGCCGTGCAGCCGAGGTGGCGCCCACCACTGGGCCTGCTGCATTGACCACCCGTCGCCCGGCGCAGGCAGCCAGTGCAGCGCAAGCCGCATCCACTGAGCGCCGCAGCAGCGCCCGCCCGTTGGGTGCTGTGCCTGGCGCTGCGGCGTCGGCCACAGCAGTGCCGTTGCAGCACAACCAGACGGACTACCAGCGGCGCCAAAAGGCCATCCAGGCCCACCGCCAAGCCATCACCGACCGCAATGCCCGCCAGGACGCACAGCACCCACCCGCCGCAGGGTTGCCGGTGCCGCTGCCACCGCCACGCCCACCACCCGGTCCGGTGGCCCGTTGAACCAGATCAGCCGACCAGCCCAGCCATCAACCGATGGCGTCGATGCGCACCAGCGCCAGCGAGATGTTGTCGCCCTGCTCCTGCGCCCGCTGGCGGGCCCGGGCCACCAGCAGCTCGCTGGCTTCACGTGGTGCCAGGCTGCTGACGATCAGGCCCAGCTCCCGCGGGGTGAAGTAGTGCCACAGGCCGTCACTGCAGGCCAGCAGGGTGTCACCCGGTTCCAGCGCTCCGATGTGGCGCACGGTGGTGGGCGGGTCGGCCAGCGTGCCCAGGCAACCGGTCAGCAGATTGCCTTGTGGGTGGGTATTGGCCTCGTCCTCCAAAATCTTGCCCTCCTCGATCAGCCGCTGCACATAGGAATGGTCCACCGTGCGCTCTACCAAATCAGCACCCCGAAAGTGGTAGATGCGTGAATCACCCGCATGCGCCACCACGCAACCCAGACCCGGGCCCAGCAGCATGGCCGCCACGGTGCTGTGCGGCTCTTCTTCAGCGGTGATGGCAGTCAGCTTGATCATCAGGTGCGCCTCCATCGCCAGTTGGCGCAGGGTGTCACCGGCGTCGTCTTTGGCAGGCACATACCGCTCAAACAACTGGCGCGCCGTCAGCACCACCTGGTCAGCGGCTTTGCGGCCACCACTCTTGCCACCCATGCCGTCGGCCAGCACGGCCAGCAGGCAATCCTTGTGGCGCGCGTGGCGCAGGATCTCCACCTGGTCCTGCTGGTAGGGCCGGTCACCCTTGTGCAGGGCAGTGGCGGCCATCAAACGGTAGGCCAGGGGCAAGGTCGCACTCATGGCGCGGGACTATAAACTCAGCCCCTCTGATGAACGACGCTGCCGACCCCGATCTCAACCTCCGTTCACCCCAGCGCCGGCTGATCGAATTGCGCATGGAGCATGCTGATCTGGATGCCCTGATCGACCGCGCTGCCGAGCAAGCCCCACTGGACGATCTGGCCTTGCGCCGCTTCAAGAAGCGCCGGCTGCGCCTTCGCGACCAGATCAGCCAGCTGGAGGTGGAGCTTGACCCACCCCAGCCCGCTTGAGCTGCCAGCCCACCCGTTGCAGCCAATGACGCCGGACGACGCCCCAGCCGCCACTTGGGGCGATGACAGCAGCCACCTGCCCAGTGACCTGGCCAACCTGACCCGCAGCGCGCTCAGCCCCAGCGGCGCACTGGCCCAGGCCGACCCGGGTTTTGTGGAGCGTGAACCGCAACTGCTGCTGGCCGACGCGATGGCCCGCGCCATTGAAGACCGCGCCACTCTGGTGGCCGAAGCCGGCACTGGTGTGGGCAAGACATTTGCCTACCTGGTGCCGCTGCTGCTGAGCGGCCGGCGCGCCCTGGTGAGCACCGCCACCAAGAGCTTGCAGGATCAATTGTTCTTGCGTGACCTGCCGCGCCTGCGCGATGCATTGGGCCTGCCGGTGCGCATCGCGCTGCTCAAGGGCCGGGGTAGTTATTTGTGCCTACACCGGCTGCAAGAAGCGCGTGCAACAGGCAGCCTGCCCGACCGGTTTGCGGTGCGGGCGCTGGCCCGGGTCGAGACCTGGGCCCAGGCCACCAAGACCGGTGACATGGCCGAAATCGAAGGCCTGGACGACCGCTCGCCGGTGATCCCGCTGGTCACCTCCACCCGCGACAACTGCCTGGGCCAGGAGTGCCTGCAGTTCCGCGATTGCCATGTGGTCAAGGCCAGGCGTGACGCGATGGCGGCCGATCTGGTGGTGGTCAACCACCACCTGTTTTTTGCCGATCTGACGCTGCGTGACAGCGGTGTGGCCGAGTTGCTGCCCACGGTGGACGCAGCGGTGTTTGACGAGGCCCACCAACTGGTGGAAACCGGCTTGCAGTTTTTGGGCACGCTGCTGTCCACCAACCAGGTACTGGACTTTGGCCGCGACCTGCTGGCCGCCGGCCTGACCCACGCCCGCGGCCTGGCCGAATGGCAGACCGTGGCCGCCGGCCTGGACCGCGCCGCGCGTGAGTTGCGCCTGGCCGGCGCCGGTGCGCTGCGTGAGCTGCGGGGCATTGTCAAGCTACGCTGGGATGAGCGGGCCGGTACGCAAGCGTTTGTTGAGGCACTCGCCGGCCTGGCCACCGCCGCCGACGCAGCGCGCGATGCGGCCCTGCTGGTGGAAGCCACCGCGCCCGACTTCACCCGGCTGGTGGAGCGCGGCCGGCGCATCGCCCAACTGGCGCATGCCTTCCAGGCCGAGGCCGCGACCGACCGGGTGCGCTGGATCGACATTGGCCCACGCGATGCGCGTTTGGTTGAATCGCCCCTGCACATCCGCGACCTGTTCACCGAGCAGCGGGCGCTGGCGCCACGCGCCTGGATCTTCACCTCGGCCACGCTGGGCAGTGACGACGCGCTGACCTGGTTCAGTGAATCGGCCGCGCTGGAGGACGCCCGCAAGCTGCGGGTCGGCAGCCCCTTTGACTACGCCGCCCATGCCCGCACCTGGGTGCCACCACGTTTCCCCAAGCCCAACGAGGCTGGTCACCCGGCGGCGGTGGGCGCGCTGGCGGCGCGGCTGGCCGGTCGGCTGGGCGGTCGCACTTTTGTGCTGACCACCACGCTGCGGGTGCTGCCACTGATCGCCCAGGCTCTGACCGACGAGGCCAACGCCGCCGGTGTGCTGCTCAACGTGTTGGTACAAGGCACCCACCCCAAGCGCAGCCTGCTGCAGCGGTTTTTAGACACCCCGAACAGTGTGCTGGTGGGCTCGGCCAGTTTCTGGGAAGGTATCGATGTGCCCGGCGATGCGCTGCAGTGCGTGATCATTGACAAGCTGCCCTTCCCGCCGCCCAACGACCCACTGGTGCAGGCGCGCAGCAAAGACCTGGAAGCGCGTGGTCGTGATCCGTTCAACGACTATTTTTTGTCGGAAGCCGCGATTTCACTCAAGCAGGGCGCCGGGCGTTTGATCCGCAGCGAGACCGACCTGGGCCTGCTGGTGATCACCGACCCGCGGCTGCGGCAAATGCCTTACGGTCGCAAACTGCGCGCCGCACTGCCGGCCATGGGCACATTGGACAGCGAGGCCGACGCGCTGGATTGGCTGGACCACATTGCCGCGCAACACCCGCGTTAGGCCAAGGTCAGGCTCAAGCTCAATCCAACCAGTCATCCAGCAGACGCGTGGCGCTGGCTGGCCGGCCAGCCAATTCACCAGAACTGCCACCAGGCCTTGTCCGCCCGCCGCACACCATCCTTGAAATACCGGCTGGTGGGGAAGTTGGCCTTGAGCACCCGCTCGGCGTCTTTTTGCAGGTCTGGCAGGCCCAGCCGCTCATAACTGGCGGCCAGGATGAACAGTGCTTCTTCGGTGGCCGGGGCGCGCTGGTAATCACGCACCGCCAATTGCGCCCGGTTGGCCGCTGCCAAAAACGCCGCACGCTGGTAGTAATAACGCGCCACATGCACTTCATATTCGGCCAGCGCATTGACGATGTAGTCCATGCGGGCCCGGCCGTCCACGCTGTATTTGGAATCGGGGTATTGCTCCACCAGTTGCGCAAAAGCCTGGAAGGCGTCGCGTGAGGCTTGTTGGTCGCGCTCAGACAGGTTTTGCCGCGAGAAGCTGCTCAAAAACCCCATGTTGTCGTTGAAGTTGATCAAGCCCTTCAAGTACAGCGCGTAGTCCATGCCCGGGCTGGACGGGTGCAGCTTGATGAACTTGTCCAGCGTGGCCACGGCCAGCACCCGTTCACCGGTGCGCCACTGGGCATAGGCCAGGTCCAGCGTGGCTTGCTGGCCCAACAACGTGCCGGCGGCTCGGCCCTCCACCCGCTCCAGCGCCTTGATGGCTTGCTCGTAACTGCCGGCGTCCAGGTCTTCCTTGGCCTGTGCATACAATTTCTCAGGCGCGTTGCGCAGCGCTTCATCACGCGATGTGGTGCTGCAGCCGGCCAGCAAGGCCACCACCAACACCGCCGCCGGGGCCAGCCAGCGTCGCGAGACCAGCTGCGTTGTCACCAAACTTTGGCGTTGGCCAGGGCTGTCGGCGGCTGCTGCAGCCGGGCTGAAACTCTTGAGCAGACTCATCGCTGTTGACAACCGCCCTGCGGCCGGCGTCCTTCTTGGCATGTGAACGAACCTGATGATTCTAATGGGCCCACCCCTGACGACCCCCGCCTCAACCACCCCCGATACCCTGACCCCAGACGACGTGGACAGCGAGGTGGATGCCGCTGCTGGCGCCGAGGTACGTGAGGCTGTGGTGGACCGCTTGCAGCACGGCCTGCGGCTGGACAAGGCGCTGGTGGCGCTGGCGCCCGAGTTCTCGCGCAGCTGGCTGCAGCAGTTGATTGAGCGGGGCCATGTGCAGCTGGATGGCCAGGTGCAGACCACTGCCTCGCGCAAGCTCAAAGTCCGCCAGTTGATCCGCCTGGCGCTGGTGCCCACGGCAGAAAGCCTGGCCTTCCGGTCCGAGGTGATGGCGCTGGACATCGTGTTTGAGGACGCCCACCTGCTGGTGGTCAACAAGCCGGCCGGGCTGGTGGTGCATCCGGCGGCCGGCCATTGGTCGGGCACCTTGCTGAACGGCTTGTTGGCCCACCATCCCGCATCGGCCACCTTGCCACGCGCCGGCATCGTGCACCGGCTGGACAAGGACACCACCGGCCTGATGGTGGTGGCCAAAACCCTGCAGGCCATGACCGCGCTGGTGCGCCGCATTGCCGCCCAC
>JAYVLI010000430.1:0-2714 GCA_043759535.1 Betaproteobacteria bacterium
GCCGCGTCCGGGTGGGCATGGGCGGCGTCTTGCGCAGCAGCTGCCACCAGGGCCATGGCGCGGCAGCCCTCCACATAGGCCCGCATCGTCATCAGCATGCGCTGCACATCGGGGTGGTGGAGGATGGGCGCGGCAGCGTTGATCGAGCCGTCCACCGGCCGGCCTTGCACCCGGTCACGGGCGTAGCCCACTGCCTTCTGATAAGCCCGCTCGGCCACCGCAATGCCTTGCAGGCCCACCGCATAACGGGCGGCGTTCATCATCACGAACATGTATTCCAGGCCGCGGTTCTCCTGGCCCACCAGATAGCCCACGGCGCCGGGTCCGGCGCCGTTTGCGCACACCGCCGCCGTGCCGTCACCAAACTGCAGCACGGCGGTTGGGCTGGCCTTGATGCCCAGCTTGTGCTCGATGCTGACGCACTGCACATCGTTGCGCGCGCCGGGGTTGCCGTTTGCATCCAGTAAAAACTTGGGCGCCACAAACAGCGAGATGCCCTTGACACCCTCAGGCGCGCCGCTGACCCGGGCCAGTACCAGGTGGACGATGTTCTCGGCCATGTCGTGCTCACCGTAGGTGATGTAGATCTTGGTGCCAAACAGCTTGTAGCTGCCGTCGGGCTGCGGCTCGGCCCGGCTGCGCACTGCCGCCAGGTCCGAGCCAGCTTGCGGCTCGGTCAGGTTCATGGTGCCGGTCCAGCGGCCCTCGATCATCTTGGGCAGGTAAGCGGCTTGCAGGGTGTCGCTGCCGGCGGTGAGCAGCGCCTCGATGGCGCCGTCCGTCAACAACGGGCACAGCGCAAAACTGAGGTTGGCGCTGTTGAGCATCTCGATGCACGCGGCGTGAATCAGCTTGGGCAGGCCCTGACCACCAAACGCGGCCGGGTGGTGCAGGCCTTGCCAACCCCCTTCAGCAAACTGCTTGAAGGCTTGTTTGAAACCCGGCGTGGTGCTGACCACACCGGCCTTGAAGCTGGACGGGTTTTGATCACCCGCCCAGTTGAGCGGCGCCACCACGTCCTGGTTGAACTTGGCGCATTCGTCCAGCACGGCCGCAGCGGTGTCCAGGCCTGCATCCTCAAAACCTGGCAGCTGGGCCACTGCGGCCAGCCCGGCCAGCTCCTGCATCACAAACAGCATGTCTTTGACGGGGGCGCGGTAGGTCATTTCAGTCTCCGGATGGGGCAAGGGCGCCGAAACGGCGCCCTTGCGTGGGTCTTGCGGGGTCGCGAGAAGCGCCGTGCTTACAGCGCGGCAATCAGCTCAGGCACGGCAGCAAACAGATCAGCCTCCAGGCCGTAGTCGGCCACGCTGAAGATGGGTGCCTCAGCGTCTTTGTTGATGGCCACGATCACCTTGCTGTCTTTCATGCCGGCCAGGTGCTGGATGGCACCGCTGATGCCGCAGGCGATGTAGAGCGTGGGCGCCACGATCTTGCCGGTCTGGCCCACTTGCCAGTCATTGGGCGCGTAACCCGCGTCCACAGCGGCGCGGCTGGCGCCCAGTGCAGCGCCCAGCTTGTCCGCCAGCGGCGTGAGCACGTCATTGAACTTCTCGCTGCTGCCCATCGCCCGGCCGCCGGACACGATGATCTTGGCGGCGGTCAGCTCGGGCCGGTCCAGCTTGGCAATCTCGCTGCCCAAAAAGTGGCTGGCGGCCGATGCGGCCACGGCAGCCAGCACCTCAACCGCCGCGCTGCCACCGGTGGCGGCTGCCGGATCGAAGCCGGTGGTGCGCACAGTGATCACCTTCACGCTGTCGCTGCTCTGCACCGTGGCAATCGCGTTGCCAGCGTAGATGGGGCGCTCAAACGTGTCGACGCTGATGACCTTGGTGGCGTCGCTGATCTGCCCCACGTCCAGCAAGGCGGCCACACGCGGCGCCACGTTTTTGCCGGCCGCCGTGGCCGGGAACAGGATGTGGCTGTAATTGCTGGCAATGGCCAACACCTGCGCGGCAACGTTCTCGGCCAGGCCGTGGCCCAGGCCTTCTGCATCCGCGTGCAGCACCTTGGTCACACCGGCAATTTGCGCCGCTGCTGCAGCAGCAGCGCCCGCGTTGTGGCCAGCCACCAGCACATGCACATCCCCACCGCAGGCCAGCGCGGCCGTCACGGTGTTGAGGGTGGCGCCTTTGACGGCACCGTTGTTGTGTTCGGCAATGACAAGTGCAGCCATCTCAGATCACCTTCGCTTCGTTCTTGAGTTTGTCCACCAGCGCGGCCACATCGGCCACCTTGATGCCAGCGCCGCGCTTGGGCGGCTCACTGACCTTCAGGGTCTTGATCTTGCTGCTCACGTCCACGCCCAGATCGGATGGTTTAAAAACCTCCAGGGTCTTCTTCTTGGCCTTCATGATGTTGGGCAGGGTGACGTAGCGCGGCTCGTTCAGGCGCAGGTCGGTGGTGATGACGGCGGGCAGGCTGAGGCTCAGCGTCTCCAGGCCACCGTCCACCTCACGCACCACCTGCACCTTGCCGTTCACCAGTTCCACCTTGTTGGCAAAGGTGGCTTGCGGCAGGCCGGCCAGCGCGGCCAGCATCTGGCCGGTCTGGTTGTTGTCGTCGTCAATGGCTTGTTTGCCCAGGATGATCAGGCCGGGCTGCTCTTTGTCCACCAGCGCCTTGAGCAGCTTGGCCACGGCCAGCGGCTGCAGCTCATCGGCGCACTCCACCAGGATGGCGCGGTCCGCGCCGATGGCCATGGCGGTGCGCAG
>JAYVLI010000431.1:0-4590 GCA_043759535.1 Betaproteobacteria bacterium
CTACGGTGGCCTGCAGGTGCTGGGCAGCGCCATGACCCTGGGCACCACCGCCGTGCCCGCCGGCAGCCTGCTGCTGTTTGCCGGCTACCAGTACAACGCCGCCAACGCTGTGGTGGCCATCAACCCCAACACCGGCGCTGTCATCACCAAGCTGAACTTGCCAGCGAACTACGCCAGCACCGCCGGCTTGTTTGATGCCACCAGCGGCCACCTGTTCTTGCTGGCAACCAACCTCAACCAGATGGTGGAGATCAACCCGGCCACCGGCGCCGAGATCGCCCGCGTGGCCGTGCCCATCAACATCCAGAGCTACGCCGGCATGGCCATCAACCCCACAGACGGCAGCCTGTGGATCGGCAGCGCCAGCGGCGGCAATCAGCTGGTGCAGATCAGCCGCACCGGTGTGGAGCAACGCCGCATCAGTCTGGGCAGCCAGTTCTCGATCTCGTACGACAGCATCACGGGCCTGGCCTTTGCCGCCGACGGCTCGCTGCGCGTAGCCACCAGCAGCGGCTTGGTGCACACCGTGTCGCTGAGCAACAGCAGCACCGACCAAGCCACCCTGGCCCCCACGCTCACCCAAGTCATCGGCTCGGCCCTGAACGGCACCGCCGCTCAGGCCGGCGTGGCCGCAGCCAACGTGGGCCAGGTGATCGAACTCGTGGGCTCGAACTTTGGGGCCAACACCCAGATCCTCTTCCCCACCCGCGACAACAGTGGCACCACCAGCGTCGTGGCCGTGCTGCCCCAACTCATCAACACCAGCGGCACCCGACTCCAAGTGCTGGTGCCCGACTTGGCCAGCAGCGGCGACATCCGTGTCTCCAACGTCGGCTTGGCCAACCTGGGTTTTGACGGCAACCCCGACGCCATCCACCGCGGCCTGACCGTCAGCTTCACCGCCAGCGCCGCCACCGCCGTGCTGCGTTTTGCAGGCGCATCGTCCAGCAACGCCAGCTGGGGCCTGGACAACGTGTTGGTCCGCCAAGGCGCCACCGTCGTCTTGCAAGACAACTTCGAAGGCACCCCCAACGCCGCCTGGGCCAGCACCAGCGTCAACAGCGCCGCCACAGCGGCGTTCAGCAAGTTCTCGGGCCTGTTCAACAACACCAACAACCAGACCCTGAACCTCACCGGGCTGAGCACCGGGCAGACCTACACGCTGAGTTTTGACCTCTACGCCATCGGCGCCTGGTACGGCAACAGCGGCGCTCCCGACCGCTTCACGCTCAGCGTGGACGGCACCTCGGTGCTCAATAGAACCGTCAGCAACATCGTCAGCTACGCCCAGGACATCAACGCCAGCGCCCCCGTGCGGCTGCAAGTGGTGCCCACGCTCACGGGCATGAACGGCCGGCCCAACCAGGACGCCGGCTACACGCTGCTGGGCTCGGGCTTCATGGAAGGGGCCACCACCGTCACCGTCGGCGGCATCGGTTTTGCCGACCCCGACACCTTCACCTCACCTTTTGATGTCTCGGGCACGCGCAACAGCAACTTCAGCGTGGTCACGCCGCGCGCGCTGGACGGCGCCATCCGCATCACCACCGAGGGCGGTTACGCTGAGCTGGCCGGGCCCGTCTTCGGCACCCAGCCGCTGAGCCAGTTCAGCTCCATCAGCGCCAACGCCAGCTCCGGCGTGGACGCCACCGGCGCCGTGCCGGGCGACGCCACCAAGCCCTCGGCCGTTACCGGCCAGAGCATCACGCTCAACGGCCAGGGCTTCACCAGCGCCACGCTGGTGCAGTTCCAGGGCGTGGACGACAGCGGCGCGCTGGGCACACTCACCCGCACCGGCACCGTGGGCAACAACGGCACCACGCTGACGGTGGAGGTGCCCGCACTGGCCCGCACCGGCGCCGTCACGGTGCTGGGCAGCACCACCAGCATCGACTTGCAGGTCGTGCCCACCCTCAGAGCCGTGGGCGGCGCGGTCATCGCAGGCAACACCATCATCTTGGAGGGCACGGGTTTGACGCGCAACGACCTGGCCATCAGCATCGACGGCCGCGGCGTGGGCAGCTTCACCGTGCGCACGCTCAACGACGGCATCAACTCCAGCTACGCCGACCAGCAGTTCATCACGCTGACCGTGCCCGCGGGCATCACCGCCGGCCTCATCACGGTGTCCACCGCCGGCGGCAGCTCGGTGCTGCGCACCGCCGCCCTCACCATCACCGCACTGCCAGCCGTGCCCGCAGGCACCGATGTGGGCGACACGCTGACCACGGCGCTTAACACCGCGCTGGGTCTGAACCAGACTGTGGCCATCAGCGGCGCCGTGGCCAGCGCGCTGGACGTGGACCTGTTCAGCATCGACCTCGGTGCGGGCGAGCAGCTCTCGCTGAACATGGCCAACGCGACCAGCCTGTACGCCAACCTGCGCATCTTCGACGCCACCGGCACCCAGGTGGCCATCAGGTCGCCTTACTTCGCCCCCGGTGCGGCCAACGCGGTCATGCTGTGGACGGCGCCGGCCGCAGGCCGCTACTACATCGGCATCAGCGGCTACAACAACAACACCTACAACCCCAACACCACCAACTCGGGCAACAGCGGCGCCTACACCGGCACCTACACCCTGAGCCTGGACCGCCTGGCCGCCGGCGTCAGCCGCGTCAGCAGCATCACCGCCAACGCCACCAGCGGCACTGCGGCCAACTCCGGCGTGGCCTCAGCCAACACCGGCCAGACCATCACGCTCAACGGCTCAGCCCTGCAAGCCACCGACCGCGTGATCTTCACCACCTTGGACGACAACGGCTACCTCAGCTCCGTCACCGTCACCCCCACCGCCGTCGCCCCCAACGGCCTGAGCCTGACCGTCGTCGTCCCAACCAACGCCACCACCGGCCGCGTTCGCATCGAACGCGACTCTTTTGGCGTCGTCCTCCAGATCGTGCCCACCATCAGCGATGTGGTGGGCAGCAACGGCGGCTTGTTCAACAGCGGAACCCTCACCATCAGCGGCAGCGGTTTTGCCGAAGACGGCAGCGCCGTGCTGTTCGGTACGGTGCGTGTGGCCGACTTGAGCCGCAACACCGGTACCGATGTCTACAGCACCAACAGCGGCCTCAACGTGACCGTGCCGGTAGCGGCACCCACCGGGCCCATCCGGGTCAGCACCGTGGGCGGCACCAGCGCCGCTTACGGGCTGAGCCTGAACAGCATCTCGGTGACGGCGGCGCTTGGCGCGGCAGCCAACGCTGGCCAAGCCTCGGCCAACCCGGGTCAGACCCTCACGCTCAGTGGCGTGGGGTTTGACGCCGGCATGGACGTGCTGTTCCAGACCGTCGACATCAACGGCACACGCAGCGAAGTCATCGTGCGGCCTACCCTGGTCAATGCCAGCGGCACGCAAGTCCAGGTGACCATACCGGCCAACGCCATGACCGGCAGCGTGCGGGTGGTGGGCGACATCAATGGCTCCGCACTGCCCCTGCAGATCGTGCCGGTGGTGAGTGACGTGCAAGTGCAGTCGGTGAGTGCCGACGGCAGCTCAGCAGTGGTCATCATCACGGGCACTGGTCTGATCGAAGCCAACAACACCGAGTACCGTTTTGGCACGGGTGTGGGCTCGGTGGTGGTGGTTGACGGCGCCGTCAACCTCGGCCCCGATGTGAGCGGCACCAACTCGCAGGCAACGCTGACCGTGCCTTTGAGCAACGGCGCCTTCGGTGCCATCACCGTCAAGACCGCCGGCGGCCTCAGTGCGTCTTATTCCGTCAACTTGGCCAGCATCAGCGCGCTGGCCTACTCCGGCACCCCCACCGACGCCACGCAGGCCTCGGCCAACGCCAGCCAGGCCATCACGCTCGTGGGCACCGGGCTGAGCACCAGCACCGACGTGCTGCTGCGCTACACCAACGATGCGGGCACCCTGCAGATGGTGCGCCTGAGCCCCGTGGCCGCCTCGGCCGACGGCGCTCGTGCCACCCTGATCCTGCCCGATCAGGCCAACGGCGCCTTCAGCTTGCAAGTCTTCGGCTCGGCCAGCCAACCGCTGCTGCAGATCGTGCCCACCCTGAGCGCCTTTGACCCCGTGCAGGGCGCCTTGGCCGGCACTGGCTTGGTCGAAGCGGCCACGCGCTACGACTTCCCCGGCAATGCGCTGCAAGACTCGGCCGCCAACACCGGCCCCGATGTCACGCCTTCTATCTACACCTACGACCCCGTGACGGGAAGTTACCGCTACGTCAGCGGCGCCTACATCGCCGCCACTTCGCTCACGCGCTACGGCAACGGCTCGGTCCAGGTCACCACCGCTGGCGGAACCTCCACGCCAGTGGCCCTCAACGGTATGCGTCCAGGCAGCAACACCGCTGCCGTGAGCACCCTGGCCGACGTGGCCCTGGACCCAAGCACCGGCGCGCTGTGGGTGGTAGACGTCGCCAACCCAGGCCGCATCCTGCGCATCGACACGTCCAGCGGCCAGGTGCTGCAGACCATCACCATGGATGCCACCACTTTTGGCAACCAGACCGTTGCCCACTACGGTGGCCTGCAGGTGCTGGGCAGCGCCATGACCCTGGGCACCACCGCCGTGCCCGCCGGCAGCCTGCTGCTGTTTGCCGGCTACCAGTACAACGC
>JAYVLI010000432.1:0-11502 GCA_043759535.1 Betaproteobacteria bacterium
GCTGGTGTTCCAGGCGATTGCCAACCGCGACCTGGTGGTGGTGCGCGACGTGGTGATGCTGCTGGTGGCGGTGGTGGTGGTGGTCAATTTCATCGTCGATGTGTTGTACGCGATGGTCGACCCCCGGCTGCAGGCGAGCGATGCCTGAAATGATCCCCCCCCGAAGCGCCTCCGGCGCCCCCCCCCCTGGGGGGCACCGCCAGCGGCCCGGCAGAGCCGGCTCCGCGGCGGCCGCTGGGTTCTTCGGCCGCGCCTTGCGCCACCCAAGCTTTCTCACCGGTGCGCTGCTCACGCTGCTGCTGGTGCTCACCGCGCTGGTCTCGCTGGTCTGGCAGCCCTACCCGCCGGCCGAGATCGACATCCCCGCCAAGCTGCAGCTGCCCAGCGCCGCGCACTGGCTGGGCACCGACAGCCTGGGCCGCGACATCGCCTCGCAGTTGCTGGTGGGGGCGCAGAACTCCATCGTCGTCGGTGTCGTGGCGGTGGGCATCGGCCTGGGCCTGGGCGTGCTGCTGGGCTGCCTGGCGGCGGCGCGCCGCGGCTGGGTCGAAGAGCTGGTGATGCGCGCGGCCGACTTCACCTTCGCCTTCCCGGCGCTGCTGTCGGCCATCATGCTGGGCGCGATCTACGGGCCCGGGCTGCTCACCGGGATACTCGCCATCGGCATCTTCAACATCCCGGTGTTTGCGCGCATCAGCCGGGGTGCGGCCAATGCGGTGTGGTCGCGTGAATACGTGCTGGCCTCGCGCGCGGCGGGCTTTGGGCCGCTGCGCATCACGCTGGACCATGTGCTGCCCAACATCGCCAGCGTGTTGATCGTGCAGGCCACCATCTCGTTTGCCACCGCCATCCTGGCCGAAGCCGCACTCAGCTACCTGGGCCTGGGCACCCAGCCGCCGCAGCCCAGCTGGGGTCGCATGCTCAACGAGGCGCAAACGCTGCTGTTCCAGGCGCCGATGTTGGCGGTGTACCCGGGTGTGGCCATTGCGCTCAGCGTGCTGGGCCTCAACCTGATGGGCGATGGCCTGCGTGACTTGCTGGACCCGCGGCTGGCGCGGCGCCGCTAGCCCCAGCACCCACCGCCACTGGCCCGGCACGCTTGCTGGCAGATTGCGCCATCGGCCGCCACTGGCGGATTGCGCCCGTCAGCGTACAATGCGCGGTTTGGTGCGTTGTGCCGCAGCCACAGCGGCGCATCCAAGTTGTCAGCCCTCGGGCAGGCCTCAAATGCGCGTTTATCGTGTGTTTGGGTCACTGGCAGCCGCCCCAAACCGATCCCGGTCTGCTTGTGTTTGTCCCGCCTGGCGTCTGCAGCAAGCTGAGCAGTCAGTCCAACAGTTCACCAGCGGTGACAGGTCTGCTGTCCCAGCCAGGGCGGGGGGCCGCTTGCCCCCGCCACGGGGCGGCACCCCGAAGCTGACCCGCCCGTTGCCTGTGGTCTGCCAGCCGCCCACCTGCCGTGGTCAGCTGGTGGGCTGCGTCACTTTTCGGGTGTTGCCAGGCCGTCAGGCCGGCTGCGCCCAATGGATACAAGCTGGAGATTTGCGCCCCATGGCCAAGGAAGAACTGATCGAGATGCAGGGCAAGGTGACCGAGGTCCTGCCCGACTCGCGCTACCGCGTCACGCTGGACAACGGCCATGTGCTGATCGCCTACACGTCCGGCAAGATGCGCAAGCACCACATCCGCATCCTGGCGGGTGACGCGGTATCGCTGGAGTTGTCGGCCTACGATTTGACCAAAGGCCGCATCACATTCCGCCACATTGAGCGGCGCGGCCCCGGGCCTGACCAGCCGCGGCGTTGATTGTTGCCGCCAGCGGCTGATTTCTGGCCGCTGATGTTGACCGCTAGCCCCAGTGGCCGGCCGATGGGCCTGACAATTGCGCCATGCCCGCCAATGTCGAAATCAAGGCCCGCATCGACAGCGTCGATGCCTTGTTGCCCCTGGCCCGGGCCCTGAGTGACGATGACCACCTGCAGCGCATCCACCAGGACGACACCTTCTTCGTCGCGCCCCACGGCCGCCTGAAGTTGCGGGTGTTTGGTGACGGCTCGGGTGAGTTGATCCACTACCTGCGGCCCGATGCTGACGGCCCCAAGCTGTCTGACTATGCGCTGGCCCCGGTGGCCGAGCCCGAAACCCTGCGCGCTGTGCTCACCCGCGCCTGCGGCCTGCTGGGTCGGGTGCGCAAAGAGCGCATCCTGGTGCTGGTGGGCGCCACCCGCATCCACCTCGACAAGGTCGAAGGCCTGGGTGAGTTTCTGGAGCTGGAGGTGACCCTGGGTGAAGCCCAGACCGAGGCTGAAGGCGTGGCCACCGCCCAGCAGTTGATGGCGCAGTTGGGCATTGAGCCCGCGCGCCTGGTCAGCGGCGCCTACCTTGACCTGCTGCGCGCCGTTGCGCTTTGATTTGACTGCCCGCAGCCCCGCTGTTCCGCCCATCCCGCAGCACCGCTGGCCGCCAGACTGTGTACCGGCGCTGGCACCAACCTGCGCCGTCATCCCTCAACCCGCAGTAGATCTATGGCCAGCCTGACAGCGTCCGCAGCAGCCCCCGCCGATCACAAACCCGCAGCGCGCCCGCCCGGTGTGTCTGCCGGCAGTGCTGGCGCGCCCCGGTTGTTGGCGCTGTTGTGCGACCCGGAGGTGGATGTGGGCGCCGTGCTGGACGCCTTGCGCAGTGAGCCCGCGCTCACCGCCCGGGTGCTGAAGGTGGCCAACTCGCCGTACTACAGCCAGCGCGGCCATGTCGGCACGCTGGACCGGGCGGTGCAGGTGCTTGGCCTGGCCGCCATCCGCGGCATTGCAGCGGCGGCCTGCCTGGACCGCGCCATGCCGGCCCGCGCCGGCCAGGCGTTTGAGCCGCAGCGCTTCCGCCAACACAGCATGGCGGTGGCCATCGCGGCGCAGCAGTTGTCCAAGGCGCTGCGCGCCGGGGTGGACAGTGAGGCCTTCATGGCCGGCCTGCTGCATGACATCGGCATCCTCGTGCTGGCCCAGGCTGATGCGCCCGCCATGGCCGGGTTCCAGCCGCCAGAGCAAGTGCCGGTGGCTGATGCCCTGTTGTCCGAGCGCAGCCACTTTGGCGCTGACCATGCCGAGGCCGCCAACCGCCTGGTGCAAGCCTGGTCGCTGCCTGACTGGCTGCTGGTGCCACTCACGGCCCACCACGCGCCGGATGCAGCGGCGGTGGGGTCTGGCCTGGCCGTGCTGCCAGCGCTGATCAGCCTGGCCGACCACCTGGCCGACCGCGCCGGTTTTGGCCTGTGGCCCGTCTGCGCCCAGCCACCTGAAGACGCGGTGCTGACCGCGCTGGGCCTGGATAGCGCCACGATGGATGCCATCGCCGCTGACCTGCCACTGCGTTTGGGCCAATTCATGGCGCAGGCATGAGCCCGCCGGGCCGCCCCAAGGGCGAATTCCGCAGTGCGCAGCACGGAGGTAGCCAGTGAACGCGCCGGACCGCGCCGCGCTGCAAGCCCTTGCCGGCCTGCCCGGCAATGCCGAGGCTGCTGCCGCCGCCATCAAGGCCGCCGGGCTGCAGGCCCACGGCCTGGACGCCGCCCACGGCGCCGGCCTGACGCAGGCGCTGTTTGAGCTTACCTCGGTGGGTATCCAGTTGGTCGACATGGGCCGACGGGTGTCGGTGGCCGTCAACCCGGCGCTGGTGCGCATCACTGGCTACAGCCACGATGAGCTGATGCACGGCGACCCGCGTCACCGCTTCCCGGCGGGCTACCGCGCGCTGCGCGACGGCTGGCTTGCGGACGTTGTGGCGCACGGCCGCTTCGGCCCGGCCGAGGTGGAGTACGTGCACAAGGCCGGCCACCTCATCAACCTGGTGTTCAGCGGTGTGCAGGTCAGTGACCCGCAGCGCCAGCCGTTTTTGTGGCTCAACGTGCAAGACGTGACCAGCTACCGCGCACTGGAGCGTGAACTGCGTCTGGCCGCCAACCAAGACCGCCTCACCGGCCTGGCCAACCGCAACCTGCTGCTGCGTGAGCTGCACCTGCTGGTGGAGCAAGCGCAAGGCCACGCCGGCGCGCCGTTTGCGGTGATGTTTCTGGACTTTGACCGCTTCAAGCTGGTCAACGACACCCTGGGCCATGACGCTGGTGATGAGTTGCTGTGCGGCATTGCCGGCCGCTTGCGCGCGGTGGCTCTGGCCGGCCCGGCCCATGGCGCAGCCCCCTGGCTGGCCGCCCGGCTGGGTGGGGATGAATTTGTGGTGCTGGTGCCCGGCGTGGCTGACGAAGCCGCCGCCTGCCGCGTGGCCCAGCAACTGCAGGCGGTGCTGGCCGCGCCTTACAGCGTGCGCCAGCAGCCCATCCACTCCAGCGCCAGCATCGGCATTGCGCACTGGCAGGGTGACGGCGCCACCGCCGAGGCCATGCTGCGTGATGCCGACATCGCCATGTACGAGGCCAAGCGCCGCGGCCGCGGCAACTTTGTGGTGTACGACCAAGCCATGCGCGCCCGCCTGACCCGCGCCATGCAGCTGGAGGGTGAGCTGCGCCTGGCGGTGCAGCGCCAGCAATTGCAACTGGTCTACCAACCGATTGTTGACCTGGAAACCGGCCTGATGAGCGCGGTGGAGGCCTTGCTGCGCTGGACCCACCCCACCCTGGGCGCCGTGCCGCCGCTGGAGTTCATCCCGCTGGCTGAAGAATCTGGCCAGATCGTGGAGCTGGGTGAATGGGTGCTGCAGCACGCCTGCCAGCAGTGGGCCGATTGGCAGCGGCAACACGGCGCTGCCGCACCGGCCATGGTCAGCGTCAATTTGTCGCGGGTGCAGTTGGCGGTGGGCCAGCGCCTGTTTGCCGCCGTACAGGCCGCGCTGGCCGCCGCCGCCATGCCGCCCGCCGCGCTGCAACTGGAAATCACCGAACGTGAGGTGATGAAAGACCCCGTCGCCGCCCGCGCCCTGATGCAATCCCTGGCCGGCCTGGGTGTGCGCCTGGCGATGGACGACTTTGGCACCGGCACCTCCTCACTGGCCTGCCTGCGCGACTACCCCTTCCACACCATCAAGATCCACCGCTCGTTTGTCACCGGCCTGTCGCAAGACCCGCATGTGCTGGCGGTGGCCCACGCCACCGTCAGCGTGATCGAGAACCTGGGCATGGCCAGCGTGGCCGAGGGCATTGAAGACCCGTCCGAATTGGCCACCCTGCAAGCCCTGGGCTGCCGCTACGGCCAGGGCCTGTGGTTTTCACCGGCCGTGCCGGCGGACCAGGTGCTGGGGGCCCTGGCCGGGCCACCGGCCAATTGAGGCAGGGCGCCGGGCCACCGGCCAACTAGGCAGCACGCCGGGCCACCGGCCGGCTGAAGCAGCACCCCGGATCGCGGTTATGGTGGCGGCAGCCCCCACTGCCCCTGCGCCACCTTGAGCCTGCTTGATGTCCGCGACCTGCGTGTCACCCTGCCCACCCCACGCGGCCCGGTGCTGGCCCTGCGTGGCATCAAGCTGCAACTCGACCGGGGCCAGACGCTGGGCCTGATTGGTGAATCGGGCTGCGGCAAAAGCATCACCGCGCTGGCGCTGATGGGGCTGCTGCCCGATGGCGCGCAGGTCACCGGCTCGCTCTGCCTGGACGGCCGGGAGCTGATCGGCCTGCCCGAGCCCGACTGGTGCCGTCTGCGCGGCAACCGGCTGGCCATGGTGTTCCAAGAGCCGATGACCGCGCTCAACCCGCTGCACACCATCGGCCAGCAGATTGCCGAATCCCTGCGCCTGCACAAGCGGTTGGATGCTGCTGCCGCCCGCGCCGAGGCGCTGCGCCTGCTGCAGCGGGTGCAATTGCCGCAAGCCCGGCAGCGGCTGGACGCCTACCCGCACCAGCTCTCGGGTGGCCAGCGCCAGCGGGTGGTTATCGCCATCGCGCTGGCCTGCGGGCCTGATCTGTTGATTGCCGACGAACCCACCACCGCGCTGGACGTGACCATCCAGCGCGAGGTGCTGGACTTGATTGGCCAACTGGTGCAAGAGGACGGCATGGCCCTGCTGCTGATCAGCCATGACCTGGGCGTGATGGCGCAGACCGTGCAGCGCATGCTGGTGATGTACGGCGGCACGGTGGTGGAGGCCGGCCCGACTGACGCTGTGTTCCAGCACCTGGCCCACCCGTACACGCGGGGCCTGTTTGCGGCCCGGCCGCGGCTGGGCTGGCGGGCTGAACAGGCTGAGGCCACCGTGGCGGCCGGCACCCCAGCCCCCGCCCGCCGCCGCCACCGCCTCACCACCATCCCCGGCCGGGTGCCCGAGCTGTTTGACCTGCCGAACGGCTGCGGCTTTGCCGACCGCTGCGGCTGGGTGCAAGACGCCTGCCGCGCCGCACCGCCGCCCGAGCTGCTGGTGGGCGCCGGCCACACGGCGCGCTGCATCCGGCTGGATGCGCTGGGTGCAGCCGGCACCACGCAGCCCACCTTCAACAAGGCGCCGGCCTGAGATGCAGACCCTGCTGCAAGTCCACAACCTGGTGCGCCACTACACCCTGCCGCGTGCCCATCTGCTGGCCGCGCCCACGGTGGTGCGGGCGCTGCAGGGTGTCAGCTTCAGCCTGCAAGCCGGCCGCAGCCTGGGCGTGGTGGGTGAATCCGGCTCGGGCAAAAGCACCCTGGCGCGGCTGGTGATGGCGCTGGAGCCCCCCACCGCCGGCCAGGTGCTGATGGCCGGCCAAGACTTGGGCGCATTGCGCCCGGCCGCCCTGCGCCGCGCCCGGGCCGATTTTCAAATGGTGTTCCAAGACCCGTTTGGCTCACTCGACCCCCGCCAGACCGTGGGCCGCATCGTGGCCGAGCCACTGGCCGCCCAAGGCCTGACCAGCCGCGCTGAACAGCAAGAGCGCGCGGCAGCCATGCTGGACGCGGTGGGCCTGCGTGCCAGTGATGTGGCCAAGGTGGCGCATGAGTTCTCGGGTGGCCAGCGCCAGCGCATCGCCATTGCCCGGGCCCTGGTGACGCACCCCAAGCTGATCGTGGCCGATGAGCCGGTGAGTGCGCTGGATGTGTCGGTGCAAGCCCAGGTGCTGAACCTGATGCAAGACCTGCAAGACCGCCTGGGCCTCACCTACCTGTTCATCAGCCATGACCTGGCGGTGGTGGACCTGGTGTGTGACGAGGTGCTGGTGCTCTACCAGGGCAAAGTGGTGGAGCAGGGCACACCGGAAACCCTGTTCCAGGCGGCAGCCCACCCCTACACCCGGGCGCTGATGGACGCGGTGCCCGCATGGCGGCCGGGTGCCACACGTGCCACACGCCAGCGCCGGGTGCTGGCCATCCAGCCGGCGGACGAGACCCTGCACAGCCCGCAAGGCTGCGCCTTTGCCCCGCGCTGCGCCTACCGCCAGCCGCTGTGCCTGGCCCAGGCGCCGGCCTTGCGCAGCATGGATCCACAGCAGCGTCAAGCCCACCACCAAACCACCCACCAGGTGGCTTGCCACCAGGCCGAGCAGGTGCTGGCCGGCAGGCCAGCCCAGGCTGCAGAATCCACCGCCGCCTGATCGGCCATACCCCAAGGAGCCACCATGACCATCCGCCGCCGTACCCTGGCCCAAGCCGCCGCGCTGCTGGCCCTGCCCACGCTGGGCGCCGATGCGCTGGCCCAGCGCGCCAAAGACACGCTGGTGCTGGGCATGGTGCTGGAGCCCACCAGCCTGGACCCCACCACCGCGCCGGCCGCCGCCATCGGCGAGATCGTCCACTACAACATCCTGGAGGGCCTGACCAAGATCAGCGCCGGCGGCGGCGTGACGCCGCTGCTGGCCGAAGACTGGAGCAGTGACCCCGACGGCAAGAGCTACACCTTTGTGCTGCGCAAGGGCGTGACCTTTCAAGACGGCACGCCGTTTGATGCCAGCAGCGTCAAGTTCAGCTTTGAGCGCGCCAAGGCCGACGGCAGCACCAACAAGGCCAAGAAGGGTGTGTTTGACAACATCTCGTCCATCAGCACACCCAAGCCGGATCTGGTGATCCTCACCCTCAACAACCCCGACGCCACGCTGCCCTTCCGGCTGGGTGAAAACACCGCCGTCATCCTCAGCCCCGGCAGTGCGGCCAAAGCAGCAACCGAGCCGGTGGGCACCGGCCCGTTCAAGCTGGACAGTTGGCAAAAAGGCTCGGCCGTGACGCTGGTGCGCTGGGATGGCTTCCGCGACCGCGCCAACATCAAGCTGCGCCGGGTCACCTTCCGCTTCATCAACGACAACGCGGCGCAAGTGGCCGCGCTGCTGGCCGGTGACATTGACGGCATGCCCCGGTTTGGCGCGGTGCAAAGCCTGGCCCAGTTCCAGGGCGACAAGCGCTTCACCGTGGAGATTGGCAGCACTGCCGGCAAGGGCATCCTGGCGATGAACAACAAGAAGGCGCCGCTCAACGATGTGCGGGTGCGCCGCGCCATCAGCCACGCGATCGACCGCAAGGCGTTTATCGACGGTGTGCTGGAGGGCCTGGCCAAACCCATCGGCAGCCACGCCGCGCCCACCGACGTGGGTTATGTCGACCTGACCGGCCTCTACCCCTACAACCCCGACAAGGCCAAAGCTTTGTTGAAAGAAGCCGGGGTGGCCAGCCCGCTCAACCTGACGCTGACCCTGCCACCGCCCAGCTATGCCCGCAAGGGCGGTGAGGTGGTGGCCGCGCTGCTGGCCAAGGTGGGCATCGTGGCAAAAATCGAGAACGTGGAATGGGCGCAGTGGCTGGCCGGCCCGTTCAAAGGCAACTTCGACCTGACCATCATCAACCACGTGGAGCCGCTGGATTACATGCAGTACGCCAACCCGGCGTATTACTGGGGCTACGACAGCCCGGCCTTCAACGCCCTGGCCAAAAAGCGCGCCGAGGCTGGCCGTGGCAAGGCGCAAGTGCAGTTGTACGGCGACATCCAGCGCCAGATCGCCAATGACGCGGTCAACGCCTTCATCTTCAATCCCACCCAGGTGGCAGTGGCCAAGCGTGGCTTGAAAGGCCTGTGGGCCAGCTCACCGGTGTTTGCCAATGACCTGTCACAAGTGAGCTGGTCATGAGCAGCGCGCCCGATACCTTGAAGGCCGAACTGCTGGCGCTGGAAGAACGCCTGCTGGACCCGGCCGTGCGGGCGGTGCCGGCCCAGGTGCGGGCCCTGCTGGCGCCCGAGTTTGTGGAGTTTGGTGCGTCTGGCCGGGTGTTTGACCGCGACGCCATCCTGGCCATGCTGGCGTCTGAGCCACCACGCATCGCCTTGCAGGCGCGCGGCTTCAAGGTGCGGCTGCTGGCGCCAGGCGCAGCGCTTACCACCTGGCGTGTCACGCGTGACGACAACATCGAAACCCTGCGCAGCAGTGTGTGGCAGCAGCAGGGCGGCCAGTGGTTGATGGTCTTCCACCAGGGCACGCAGGCAGCAAAGGATGATGAGGCCACGTCATGACGGCTGGTGCGCAGGCCGGGGCTGACCGCACCGCTGCCAGCGCCACAGCATGTGCCACCATCACCCGGTTGTATGCCGCACTGGCCGCACTGGACGGCGCCGCGATGCAAGCCTGTTACGCACCCGATGCCGAGTTTGACGACGCCGCTTTCAGCCTGCGCGGCGCGGTGCAAATTGGTGGCATGTGGCGCATGCTGTGTGAGGCCACCAAAGCCAAGGGCAGGGATGTGTGGCGCGTCGAGGCCAGCCAGATCACCGCCCAATCGGCGCACTGGGAGGCGCATTACCGTTTTTCATCCACCGGGCGTTTGGTGCACAACGTCATCGACGCCAATTTTGAGATTGGCGCCGATGGCCTGATCCGCCGCCAGCGCGACAGCTTCAACTTCTGGCGCTGGTCGCGCCAAGCCCTGGGCACACCCGGCCTGCTGCTGGGCTGGACCGGGTTTTTGCGCCGCAAAGTGCGGCTGCAGGCCGCCACCAACCTGGCCAAGTTCATGGCCGGCAACAAAAGCTAGTCAACCACCATGACCGCACTGCATGCTTTGAGCGCCGCCGCCCTGTCCACCGCTTACGCCCAGGGCACGCTGTCGCCGGTGGAGGTGGTGCAAGCGGTACTCCAGCAAATCGAGCGGCGCGAGCCGCAACTGCAAGCGCTCTACAACTTCGACGCGGACGCCGCGCTGCAGCAAGCGCGGCACAGTGAGGCCCGCTGGCGGGCGGGCGCCCCGTTGTCGCCGCTGGACGGTGTGCCCGGCACGCTGAAAGAAAACATCGCCACCCAAGGTTGCCCCATGCCCGTGGGCACCGCCGCCACCACGCTGCAACCGATGGCCGAAGACGCCCCACCGGCAGCCCGTTGGCGCGAGGCCGGCCTGGTGCTGCTGGCCAAAACCACCATGCCTGACTACGGCATGTTGTCGTCCGGGCTTTCGAGTTTTCATTCACTGTCCCGCAACCCCTGGGACGTCGCCATGACCCCCGGCGGCAGCAGCGCCGGTGCCGGCGCGGCGGGTGCGGGTGGTTACGGCCCGCTGCACGTGGGCACCGACATCGGCGGCTCGGTGCGCCTGCCGGCCGGCTGGTGCGGCCTGGTGGGCTTGAAGCCCAGCGCCGGCCGGGTGCCCATCAAACCGCCCTACACCGGCCGTGTGGCCGGGCCCATGACCCGCACGGTGCAAGACTGCGCGCTGCTGATGGGTGTGTTGGCCCAGCCCGACTGGCGTGACCCCACCGGCCTGCCGCCGCACACGCTGGACTGGGCTGACCTATCACGCAATGCACGCGGCCTCAAGATTGGTCTGCTGCTGGACGCCGGCTGGGGCCAGCCGGTGCAGCCCGACATCGCCGCTGCAGTGCAAGCTGCCGCAGCGCTGTTTGAGCAAGCCGGCGCCAGCATCACGCCCATCCCGGCCTTCAGCACCCGCGCCATGGCCGACGGCATGGACCGCTTCTGGCGCATGCGCAGTTATCTGGACATGCAGGCCCTGCCCGAGGCCCAGCGCGCCAAAGTGCTGCCCTACATCCGCGACTGGGTGGCCACCGGCGCCACGCTCACAGCGGCCGACGTGTTCACCGGCTACAGCCAGATCGCCGCGCTGCGCGACGCCGCAGTGGCCGCCTGCCAGCCGTTTGATGTGGTGTTGTCACCCACCAGCCCGGTGGCCAGTTACCCGGCCGAATGGGCCAGCCCGCTGAATGACCCGACCCGGCCGTTTGAACACATCGCCTTCACCCTGCCCTACAACATGAGCGAGCAGCCGGCGCTGTCGATCAACTGCGGCTTCACTGCGGCGGGTTTGCCGATTGGCCTGCAAATCATCGGCCGGCGCTTTGATGATCTGGGGGTGTTGCAGGTGGCGGCGGTCTATGAGGCGATGCGTGGGCCGCAGCGGGCTTGGCCGATGGATGGGGTTTGATGTTGTTGGCGCTTGCGCAGGCCGGTGGGGCGCTGTACTCCGCGGATGTCCTCCGCCGCTGGCCAAAAACGGCCACCGGCTCCCCCTAATACGCTTCACCTGCACCCGCCGCGCTGACGGGTAGCCCGCCCGGTTGACCCCGTTCTCCCCCTTGGGACACCAAGCCCGCAGTAAAGAC
>JAYVLI010000433.1:0-8568 GCA_043759535.1 Betaproteobacteria bacterium
TTGCGGCTGGATCTCCACATTGAAGCGGCGTGAGGTCTGGAACAGCCGCATCAGCACCTGGCCCAGCGAGATGTCTTTGAGCGGCCGGTCAAAGTGCGGCTCGCACACGGCGCGGATGGCGCCCTCCAGCGCGTCAATGCGGGTATCAGCCGGCACCCAGCCGCTTTCCACATGCAGCTCGGCCACTCTTTTGTAATCACGCCGGAAAAAGGCCAGGAAGTTATGCGCCAGATACTCTTTGTCCCAGTCGGTCAGGGTGCCGACGATGCCAAAGTCCAGCGCGATGTAGCGCCCGAAACTGCGCGGTGCCAGGCTGACCTGGATGTTGCCGGGGTGCATGTCGGCATGGAAAAACCCGTCGCGAAAGACTTGGGTGAAAAAGATGGTCACGCCGTCACGCGCCAGCTTTTTGATGTCCACCCCGGCCTCGCGCAGCCGGCCCAGCTGGCTGATCGGCACGCCGTGCATGCGCTCCATCACCAGCACGCTGGGGGTGCAGTAGTCCCACACCATCTCGGGCACCAGCACCAAATCAAGGCCCTGCATGTTGCGGCGCAGGTGGGCGGCGTTGGCGGCTTCGCGCACCAGGTCCAGCTCATCGTGCAGGTAGACATCAAACTCGGCCACCACCTCACGCGGTTTGAGGCGCTTGCCGTCGGCCCAGCCCCATTCGACGATACGGGCCAGGGTGTGCAGCAGCTGGGTGTCGTGGTCGATCACATCCAGCATGCCCGGGCGCAGCACTTTCACCGCCACCTCGCGGCCGTTTTTGAGGGTGCCGAAATGCACCTGCGCGATGGACGCACTGGCCACCGGCGTGGTGTCAAACGCGTCAAAAATCTCGTCCAACTTGCGGCCAAAGGCTTTTTCAATCAGCGCCACCGCCTGCGTTCCCGGGAAGGGCGGCACCCGGTCTTGCAGCAGGGCCAGCTCGTCGGCCACATCCAGCGGCAGCAGGTCACGCCGGGTGCTGAGCACTTGGCCAAACTTGACGAAGATGGGGCCGAGTTTTTCAAGCGCCATGCGCAGGCGGGCGCCGCGGGGGGCGTCCAGCTGGGCGCGGCGGCCGATGGTGACCACCCGCACCAACATCCGCACCCAACCCTGGCGGAAGCCGGACAGCGCCACCTCGTCCAGGCCAAAGCGCAGGACGGTGACGGCAATGAAGACCAGCCGCAGCAGTTGGCCCATCAGCGCATGCCAGTCAGCGCGGGCAGCCCAACAGGCCAGTGGGCAAGCCGCTCAGCGCACAGGTCAGCGCGCACGCGCACGACCGGCCAGGCTGGACGCCCCCTGCATGGCGCTGCGCAGCGCGGCGCCTAAGCCACTGCCCAGGCGGTGCAGCTCATGCGCCACGGCCGGGCCAAACAGCCGGTCCAGGTCATCGGCCACATCCCAGCGCAGGTTCTTCAGCAGCCAGTCCACATCGGCGGCCAGTTGCGCGTCGCCTTCAATCACCAGCGGCGGCATGGCGCCACGCAACACCTGCAGCGCCAACGCGGCCGGGTTGGCAGCCTCCAGCCGCACCCGCAGGTCAGCGTCCACCGGTTCACGGCACCATTCCACCAGGCCGGCCGGTGTCACCACAAAGGCCAACGGCGGCGGCACGGGCAGCAGGCGCGGCAATTGCAACAGCTCCAGGCGCAGCACTTTGCCGCCATGCGGCAGCAGGCGCTGCATGGCCTGCGGTTCGGCCGACAGGACATGGTTGACCACCAACACCAGGCGGTCCATCAGGGCGGGCGCGAGCAGCGCGTTGAGGTTTTGCAGCATCAAAAGGATTGTAGGCAAGCGGTCTGCAGCGGTGCCGCCAAGCCGGCTGACGCCCTGCTGAATTGAACGAGAATGCGGGTCGGCTGCGGGCATGGTGTTGCTGCTGCAGCGGTGCCGTCTTGCCAGCCGGTCGGCAGCTTGCCTCCTCCGCCACCCCGACTTGTCACGGCCGCAGTGCATGCTGCAGCCCGTCCCGCGCGCAACAGCTCCTGATGTTTGACACCAGAAACAACCGCAACTTCAACAGCGCACCGCAGTCGGTCACAGCCCTCATCGCCACGGTGCTGGAGCCGTTGATCACGGTGCTGGTCTTCATGGCCGCCAGCCGCTGGCACCACGAGCCGGTGGGCCGGGCTGAGTTGACGCTGTGTGTGCTGGTGGTGGCGCTCACCTTCCCAGGCATCAACCGCTTCAGGGACCGGCTCAGCTCGGCCACCGTGGGGATTCTGGGCTCGTGGGTCACCCTGCTGGCCATCCTGGCGGGCTTTGGTTTTGGCACCCGCAGTCTGGATTTGTTTGACCGTGATGTGCTGCTGACCTGGGTTTGGGCCACACCATTGCTGCAATTGCTGGCGGTGCGGCTGGGTTTTATGGCGATACGCCACCAGGCGTCACTGGCCAGCAACCGGCGCCGGGCGGTGGTGATTGGTGCCAGCACACTGGGTGTCAAAGTGGCGCGGGCGCTGGCGGTCAACCCGGTGCAGGGCATTGACTTTGCCGGCTATTTTGATGACCGCACCGACGCCCGGGTGGACGCCGACAGCACCGCGCAACGCCTGGGCAATCTGCGTGACGCGGCGCCTTACATCCGGGCGCACAGTGTCAAAGAGGTGTTCATCACGCTGCCGCTGGGCTCGCAGCCCCGCATCATTGAATTGCTGGAAAACCTGCAGGGCACCACCGCCTCCATTTATTTTGTGCCCGACGTGTTTGGCATCAGCATCATCCAGGGCCGGCTGCAAGACTTCAACGGCGTGCCGGTGGTGGGCATTTGTGAAACGCCGTTCACCGGCACCAACCTGCTGGTCAAACGCATCAGCGACATCGTGCTGGCCAGTGTGATCCTGCTGCTGGTGGCGCCGCTGATGCTGGTGCTGGCAGCGGGCGTCAAGCTCAGCTCGCCCGGGCCGGTGTTGTTCAAACAGCGGCGCAACGGGCTGGACGGCGACGAGATCATGGTCTACAAATTCCGATCGATGTCGGCCATGGACAACGGCACGGTCGTGAAACAAGCCACGCGGGGTGACCCGCGCATCACCCGGTTTGGTGCATTCATCCGCAGGACCTCGCTGGATGAACTGCCACAATTTGTCAACGTGTTGCAGGGCAGCATGAGCATCGTGGGGCCGCGGCCCCATGCGGTGGCGCACAACGAGTTGTACCGCCAATTGATCAAGGCCTACATGGTGCGCCACAAGGTCAAGCCCGGCATCACCGGCTGGGCCCAGGTCAATGGCCACCGGGGTGAAACCGACACCATCGAGAAGATGCAAGCCCGGGTGGAATACGACCTGGAATACCTGCGCAACTGGACGCTGGGGCTGGACCTGGTGATCATCCTGCGCACCTTCAAAACGGCGTTTTATGACCGCAATGCGTTTTGACCCCGCTGCTGCCCACCCCCAACTGTCACCCGCCGCCATGACCACACCCCCTGCATTGCCACGCCATCCCAACCCGAAGTTGACGTGGCCAACGCCACGCCGTGCCACCGCCGAGACTGCCGCTGCGCTGGCCACCACACTGGCTGGTTTGTTGTGCGGCAGCGCCACCGCGCAGGTCAGTCCGTATTACGTGGGCGTGTCGCAATCGCTGGCCTACAACACCAACATCTACCGGCTGGGGGATCAACAGGC
The DNA here is from genome assembly GCA_043759535.1 of Betaproteobacteria bacterium. GTDB lineage: Bacteria > Pseudomonadota > Gammaproteobacteria > Burkholderiales > Burkholderiaceae_C > Pseudaquabacterium. Next base: position 3,630 of record JAYVLI010000433.1, read on the forward strand.
CCTGCCGGCCAATGACAACGCACGCAAGGCTGACCTGGTGTCGGCCACCTCGTTGGTGGCCGGCATTGACCAGTCCTTCGGCCGCCAGCGGGTGTATGGCAGTGGCACGCTGGGCACCAACCGCTACCAGCACAACAGCAACCTGAACGGCGAGACCTACAACCTCAACCTGGGGCTGGACTGGGCCACGGTGGAGCGCTTGTCGGGCACGCTGAGCGCCAGTGCCACGCAAAACCTGGCGCAATTCAATTCCGCGCTGGACACGTCCGGCAAGGTGCTGACATCCAAAAATCTGACCAATACCGAGCAAATCAACGCCCGGGTGGCGCTGGGCGTGGTCACCCGTTACACGGCTGAGGCGTCACTGGGCTGGCGCCGGCAGCGCTACTCGGCGGTGGCCTACAACACGTTTGAATTTGACGAGACCAACGGCTCGGTGGGCCTGCGCTTGCGGCCCAGCAACCTGCTGCAATTGGGTGTGGCACTGCGCCTGACACAAGCCAACTACCCACGCTTCAGCGCGTTGGGCAGTGGCCAGTTCCAGGCCGACAAGCTGAACCGGGAAGACATTGACTTCACCGGCCAATGGCAGCCCAGTGGCAGCAGCACGGTCAATGCCCGCTTGAGCCCCACCCGCACCCGCTACGACCGCAATACCGCATCCAACTTTTCTGGCCTCACAGGTTCAGCCGCGTGGACCTGGGCCGCCACCGGCAAAACCCAGTTTGGCGCCACCGTGTCACGTGACACCTCGCAAAGCGCACAAGCCGCCAGCCTGGGTATTTTTGGCAGCCGGGTCACTGACTACAGCCAAATCACCAATGCGCTGCTGCTGCGCGCCGACCATGCGCTGACCGGCAAGATCAGCCTGAGCGGCGCGCTGACCTACGCCAACCGGTCCCTCAACAGCAGTCAGACCTTCAGCTTGCAGCCTACCGGCACCGCACAGCGTGGCAACGACAACGGGGTGACGCTGGCCTTGGGTGCACGCTGGGCACCCACCCGCAGCTCACAAGTGGGCTGCGACATCAGCGCTGAGCGCCGCACCACCAGCAATACCGCGCTGTCATTGCCGCTGAGTGCCGCACTGTTCAGCTGTTATGGGCAACTCACGCTGCAATCCCTGTGACCCAAGCTGCCACCATCCTGCTGACCGGTGCCACTGGCTACATCGCGTCCCACACCTGGCTGGCTTTGTGGGCCGCCGGCTTCAAGGTGGCGGGGGTGGATGATTTCTCCAACAGCTCACCCGAGGTGCTGACACGCCTGCAGCGCCTGGGCGGCCAGGTGCCGGTGTTTGAGCAGGCCAGTGTGTGTGATGCAGCGGCGCTTGCCGGCATCTTTGCGCGCCACAAGATTGATGCAGTGGTTCACTTTGCCGCCTTCAAGGCGGTGGGTGAATCCACCGCCCAGCCGCTGGCCTATTACGCCAACAACGTGGGCGGGCTCATCACCACCTGCCAGGCCATGCGCAACAGCGGCTGCAGCCGGTTTGTGTTTTCCAGCAGCGCCACGGTCTACGGTGACCCACCCACGTTGCCGATTGTGGAAAGCACACCGCTGTCAGCCACCAGCCCTTACGGCCAGACCAAGCTGATGGGCGAAACCATCTTGCGTGATTTGGGTGCGGCTGACGCCCAATGGCAAACCGCCTGCCTGCGTTACTTCAACCCGGTGGGCGCGCATGCATCCGGCCTGATCGGCGAAGACCCCCGTGGCACGCCCAACAACCTGATGCCTTATGTGGCGCAAGTGGCCGTGGGCCGGCGTGCCCGGCTCAGCGTTTACGGCAATGACTACGCCACGCCCGACGGCACCGGTGTGCGCGACTACATCCACGTCAACGACCTGGCCGAAGGCCATGTGGCCGCATTGCGCAGGTTGTTCAGCAACCCGGGCAGCTTCACCGTCAACCTGGGCACCGGCAGCGGCCACAGCGTGCTGGACTTGGTGGCCGCCTACGCTGCCGCCAGCGGCCGCGCTGTGCCTTACGACATCGTGCCGCGCCGGCCCGGTGATGTGGCCGCCTGTTATGCCGACCCCAGCCTGGCGCAGCAACTGCTGGGCTGGCGCGCCCAGCATGACCTGGCCCGCATGTGCGCCGACAGTTGGCGCTGGCAAACCCTGAACCCCAACGGATACCCCGCATGAGTGTTCTTGTCCAACCCGTCATCATGGCCGGCGGGTCCGGCACCCGGCTGTGGCCGCTGTCGCGCGCCGGTTACCCAAAGCAGTTTTTGGTGCTGTCGGGTGACCCGAGCAACCAATTCAGCCTGTTCCAGCAAGCCGTGCAGCGGCTGCAAGGCCTGGCCCAGCCCGGCACCACGGTGGCCGCACCCACCATCGTGGGCAATGAGGAGCACCGGTTTTTGGTGCTGGACCAACTGCGTGAGCTGCAGGTGGAGCCCGCCGCCGCGCTGCTGGAGCCGGTGGGCCGCAACACCGCGCCGGCCGTGACCCTGGCCGCGCTGGCCGCACTGGAGGGTGGCCAGGACCCGGTGCTGGTGATCACCTCAGCCGACCAGACGGTGCAAGACGAAGCCGCCTTCACCGCCGCCGTGCGGCAGGCGGTGGCCGTGGCCGCCGATGGCGCCATCGCCATCCTGGGCATCACACCGGACCGGCCCGAGACCGGCTACGGCTACATCCGGGTGCAGCCCGGTGCTGCCGCTGCCCCCGCCGTCGCCCAGTTTGTTGAAAAACCCGACCAGGCCACCGCCGAGCGCTACCTGGCCGAAGGCGGCTACTTCTGGAATGCCGGCATGTTTGTGCTGCGCGCATCCGTCTGGATGGCCGCACTCGACAACTTCCGCCCCGACATCGCCGCCGCCACCCGGCTGGCCTGGGCCCAACGCAGCACCGACGCCAAGTTTGTGCGGCCCGGCAAGGCTGAATTTGCCGCCGTGCCCAGCGAATCGGTGGACTACGCGGTGATGGAAAAATGCCCCGGCAGCGTGTTTGAGATCCGCATGGTGGCGCTGGACGCCGGCTGGAACGACCTGGGCGCCTGGGAGGCCGTGTGGCAAGTGGCCGCCAAAGACGCCCACGGCAACGCCAGCGTGGGCGACGCCATCATCAAGGACAGCAGCAACGTGCTGGTGCATGCCACCAGCCGGCTGGTGAGCACCGTGGGGCTGGACAACGTGGTGGTGATCGAAACGCCGGACGCCGTGCTGGTGGCCAGCCGCGAGCGCAGTCAGGATGTCAAGCTGATCGTCAACCAGTTGGGGGCGTCCAAACGCGACGAACACACCCTGCACCGCAAGGTCCACCGGCCGTGGGGCTGGTATGACAGCATCGACAACGGCCCACGCCATCAAGTCAAACGCATCATGGTCAAGCCGGGTGCGTCACTCAGCCTGCAGATGCACCACCACCGCGCCGAGCACTGGATTGTGGTCAGCGGCACCGCCGAGGTGACCAACGGCGACAAGGTGATCTTGCTGGCTGAAAACCAGAGCACCTACATCCCGCTGGGCCAGACGCATCGGTTGGCCAACCCCGGCAAGGTGCCGCTGGAGATCATCGAGGTGCAGTCGGGCAGCTACCTGGGTGAGGATGACATCGTGCGGTTTGAAGACACTTACGGGCGCAGTTGACGGTGCCTTCACACGTTTTGGCCCAGATCGGTGACGTCCGTTGAGTGACATGTCCAGCCCAGCACCCCGCGTGATCGTGTTTGCTGGCCCCAACGGTGCCGGCGAGACCACACATGCCGAGCACATCTTGCGCGAACTGGGCATCCCAACCTTCGTCAACGCCGACTTCATCGTCCGCGGCCTGTCGGGCCGACATGCCGACGCGGTGGCCTTTGAAGCCGGCCGCATCATGTTGCGCCGGTTGCAGCAGTTGGCCGCTGCTGGGCAGGATTTCGGCTTTGAGGCCACTTTGTCCAGCCGCAGTTTTGGGCCATTTCTTCGGCGTCTGCGCGCACTGGGCTATCGGGTCGCGATCTATTTTTTTGGCTTCGCGATGCGGGGTTGGCGGTCAGACGCGTGCGCATGCGAGTCCGCCTGGGCGGGCACGATGTGCCCAGTGACGTTGTGCGCCGCCGCTATGCCCGAAGCCTGACGAACCTGCTGACCATCTACCTGCCACTGGCCGACGCATGGACGGTGTTTGACAACTCAGGGCGGGAAGAAAGCCACTTGATCGCCTCCCATAATCAAGGCCAGACCCATGTGAGAAACGAGGATCTATGGAAAAAACTAAGCCAGAAGGTCAGGTCCAACCCAGAAGCTTGCTGACGCCAGCGCCCAGTGCGTTGCGCAGAGCGCTCCGCAATGCGGCGCGCGATGCCAATCGCGTTGCGCAGGCCTTCGGCGTGGATGTGCCCGTGTCGCGGCCACCGCGCTCGGCCGTGCGATGACGACAACACAGACATCCAGGAACACCTCTCCATGACCCTCCTTGTCACCGGCGGCGCCGGCTTTATTGGCAGCAACTTTGTGCTGGATTGGCTGAAGACCAGCCATGAGCCCATCGTCAACCTGGACGCGCTGACCTACGCCGGCAACCTGGCCAACCTGGCGCCGCTGCAGGGCGACGCGCGGCATATTTTTGCCAAAGGCGACATTGGCGACCGCGCCCTGGTAGACAGCCTGCTGGCCACCCACCAGCCGCGCGCGGTGCTGCACTTTGCAGCCGAAAGCCATGTCGACCGCAGCATCCACGGGCCGGGCGAGTTCATGCGCACCAATGTGCAGGGCACCTTTAACCTGCTGGAGGCGGTGCGGGCTTATTGGGCCGGGCTGGCCGCGGAGGACAAAGCCAAGTTCCGCTTCCACCATGTCAGCACCGATGAGGTCTATGGCAGCCTGCAGCCCGGCGCACCGGCGTTCACCGAAACCCATCCCTACGCGCCCAACAGCCCCTACAGCGCCAGCAAAGCCGCCAGTGACCACTTGGTGCGCGCCTGGCACCACACCTACGGCCTGCC
>JAYVLI010000434.1:0-8322 GCA_043759535.1 Betaproteobacteria bacterium
ATTGCTCCAGCCCCTGGACCTGGCTGGCATTCCGCAACTTGCAGCCGCTGGCCGACGAGCTGGGGGTGGCGGTGGACTGGCGTCCGGTGCTGGTGGGCGACATCTTCAATGCCGTCAACCCCAGCGTCTATGAGTTTCGCGAGAAGGGCGTGCCGGCCAAGCAGGCCTATCTGCGCAAGGATTTGCAGGACTGGGCCCGCCTGGACGGCCTGACGATCAAGTTTCCGCCCAGCGTGTTCCCGGTCAACAGCGTCAAGGCGATGCGGGCCTGCTGCTGGCTCAAGCCCCAGGGTCTGCTGCTGCCATTTGCGGCGGCGGTGTTCCAGGCCTACTGGAGCGACGATCAGGACATCGCGCAGGACGCGGCGCTGGCCGCGCTGGCCGCGCAGCTGGGCATTGACCCCGAGGCGCTGCTGGCGGCGATTGCCACGCCCGAGATCAAGGCCCAGCTCAAGGCCAACACCGACGAGGTGATTGCGCGCGGCGGCTTTGGGTCGCCGACGATGTTCGTGGGCGGCGACGACATGTACTTTGGCAATGACCGGCTGCCCTTGTTGCGCGCAGCCGTGCTGCGGCGCCAGGCAGCGGGCTGAGCGGGCATCAAGCCGGCCAGGCCGGGCGCTATGCTGCTGCGCATGAGCCCCCAGCCGCCCGCCCGCCGCAGCAGCACCGAGCAGGCCCGGCTTGACGCCGCCCTGATCGACCTGATCGAACACCGCATGACTTTCAACCAGGTGCTGGGCCTGCGGGTGCAGTGCTTGCTGCCGCAGTTGATCCTGCGTTTTGACATGCGGCCCGATCTGGTGGGCCATGCGCACTATGGCCGGCTGCACGGCGGTGTGATCTCGGCGGTGCTGGACGCGCTGGGCGGCAGCGCGCTGATGGTGGCGCAAGGCGAGAAGCATGCCCACGAGAGCGCCGAGCAGGTGATGCACCGCTACTTGAAGGTGGGCACCATCGATTTGCGGGTGGATTTTCTGCGGCCCGGGCTGGGCCAATACTTTCTTGCCAGCGCCGAGATCACCCGGCTGGGGGGCCGGGTGGGCTCCACCCAGATGCGGCTGCACAACGATGCGGGCGAGCTGGTGGCCACCGCTGCCGCAGCCTATATCGTGAGCTGAGCTGGAGCTGAGCTGAGCTGAGCTGAGCTGAGCCACGCTGAGCCAGGCCTGGCCTGGCTTGGCGGACCGCAGCGGCAGCGGCGTGTGCCTGCCCCGCTGTCCACCTGGTGGCCAGACATCAGACGATCGCACCATGCGGCTACCCAACCGCACCATCACCCTGCTGCTCAACCTGGCCCACGCGCTGGACTATTTGTTCCTGCTGATCTTTGCCACCGCCGTGGCCGCCATCGCCCATGACTTTGGCTTTGCGCGCTGGGAGGACTTGATGGCCTACAGCATGGGCGCCTTTGTGATGTTTGGCCTGGGCTCACTGCCGGCCGGCAAGCTGGACGACACCTGGGGCCGGCGGCCCATGATGTTGGTGCTCTTTTTTGGCTTGGGCGCGTCGGCCCTGTTGGCATCCCTCACGCAAACAGTCTGGCAACCGGCGGCAGCGCTGACGTTGATGGGCAGCTTCACCGCCATCCACCACCCGGTGGGCATTCCCATGCTGGTGCCGGCCGAGCTTGAGCCACCCTCGCGTCGCAGCCGGCCGGCTGCGGTGCGCTTGAGCCACCGCCAATTGACGCGGGTGCGGCTGGTGATGACCGTGACCTCGGCCACCGCCGGCCTGTTGTTCAACCTCAGCACCAATGGCAACGGCCAGTGGCTGGCCCAGCGCCTGGGCGGCAGGGTGCCTGACCCGGCCACGCTGGGCCTGCTGCTGGCGGCGGTGTCCGCGGTGGCCTCACTGGCCCAGGTGGTGGTGGGCCGGTTGCTGGACCGGGTGCTGCTCAAGCGCCTGCAGCTGTGCATCGTGCTGGCCCAGGCGCCGCTGCTGGTGCTGGCCTCACAAGCCCAGGTTGCTGCTGGCGATGGCCGGTATCTCGGTGTGTACCGCGCTGGCCTTGTTGGCCTTGCCAGATGACGGGCTGAAAGCGCCTGCAGCCGGCGCCAAGCTGGCGGCTTGATCTGGCTGAAACGGCTTCAGCCCGTCAGGCCGCCGGCAGCGCGCGCCGGTACTGCATCGCCTCAGCCAGGTGGGGCAGGCTGATGTGCTGGGCACCCGCCAGGTCGGCAATCGTGCGGGCCACCTGGATGGCGCGGTGCAGGCCTCGGCCGGTCCAGCCCAGGTGGCTGGCGGCTTGTTGCAAAAACCGGCTGGCCGCAGCGTCCAGCGGACACATGGCGTCCAGTTGCGCGCCCGCCAGCCTGGCGTTGGGCCCACCCTGGCGCGCCAGTTGCACGGCATGGGCCTGCGCCACCCGGGCGGCCACCAGCGCGCTGGCCTCACCCTGGGGCAGGGCCAGCATGTCGGCTGGTGCCACGGCGGCCACCTCCACCTGCAGGTCAATGCGGTCCAGCAGCGGGCCGCTCAGCTTGCCCTGGTAGCGCGCCACCTGGTCGGGTGTGCAGCGGCAGGCGCGGCCGCCCATTCCTGACCCCAACCAACCGCAGGGGCAGGGGTTCATCGCTGCCACCAACTGAAAACTGGCTGGGAATTGCGCTGAGCGCGCCGCCCGCGCAATCGTGATCTGGCCAGTCTCCAGCGGCTCGCGCAGCGCCTCCAGCGCGGCGCGCGGAAACTCGGGCAATTCGTCCAAAAACAGCAGGCCGCCGTGGGCCAGCGAGATTTCGCCCGGCCGGGGTGGTGATCCACCGCCCACCAGCGCCACCGCGCTGGCGGAATGGTGCGGCGACCTGACCGGCCGACGGCGCCAGCGGCTGGCATCAAACCCACCCGGCGCCAGGCCTTGCAGCGCGGCGCTGGCCAGCGCCTCGTCATCGTCCATGGCGGGCAGCAGGCCGGCCAGGCGCTGCGCCAGCATGGATTTGCCACTGCCGGGCGGCCCCACCATCAGCAGCGAATGGCGGCCAGCGGCGGCCACCTCCAGCGCGCGTTTGGCGGCGGCCTGGCCCCGCACATCGCGCAAATCCTCGGTGCTGGCGGGCACCGTGGCTGCCGGAGCCTGTGCCACCACCAGCGGCACGGCGTCATCGCCTGGCTGCATGGCGCCGGTCACGTCCAGCAGATGGCTGGCGCCACAGACCCGCACCAGGCCGGCGCGGGCGGCCTCTTGCGCACTGGCCTGGGGCAGCACCAGGGTGCGGCCTTGGCCACCATGCTGCAGTGCCAGCGCCAAGGCCAGCGCGCCGCGCACCGGGCGCAGCTCACCGGCCAGCGACAACTCACCCGCAAACTCGCAGCCCGCCAGTTTGGCCGCGTCCAGCAGGCCGGCCGCAGCCAGGATGCCCAGCGCGATCGGCAGATCAAACCGGCCCGATTCTTTGGGCAAATCGGCCGGCGCCAGGTTGACGGTGATGCGCTTGTTGTGCGGGAAGGCAAAACCGGAGTTCACCAGCGCCGCACGCACCCGCTCGCGTGACTCTTTGACCTCGGTATCGGCCAAGCCCACCAGCGTGAAACTGGGCAGACCGTTGGCCAGGTGAACCTCCACCTGCACCTCGGGGGCGACCAGGCCATCAAGCGCCCGGCTGGTGATCACGGCCAATGACATTGCGGTGCATCCGGTGCGCCGTGCGGCAGGCCCGGCTTGCGGCGGGATTGTGCCTGCCCACCGCCCACCCCAAGCCCCGCAACACACGGGTGCGCGGCGCCAGTGTGGCCACCGCAAATCGCACCAAACAAGGGCTTTTGGGGTTGATTCACCGATTTGGTGCGGTCATTGGCCCTCTTGTCGGCCGAAACGCGCTTGCAGATGGGGCGCGGCCCGGGCCGCACTGCCTGCACTGGTGCATGGCACGGAAGCTGCACTGGAGTGTGCCCAACCCCCACACCGCAACCGTTCGGAGACCGACCCATGAAAATGACTTTTGCCGCTTTGGCTGCCCTGCTCACCATCACCGCGCTGCCCACTGCCGTGCAGGCTGAAGACGCGCCGTCCACCACCTTCAACGTGGGTGTGGTGTCTGACTACCGTTACCGTGGCATCTCGCAAAGCGGCCTCAAGCCGGCCCTGCAAGGCGGCGCCGATTACAGCCACCCGAACGGCCTGTACTTGGGCACCTGGCTGTCCACCATCAAGTGGATCAAGGACGCCGGTCGCCTCAACGGCGTGGATGCCGGCAACACCCCGGCTGAGTGGGACCTGTACGGTGGCTACAAAGGTGAGATCAGCAAAGCGCTGACCTATGACGTGGGCGGCCTGTACTACCTGTACGTCAACAACAAGACCGGCAAGATTTCGGGCGGCGCCAATGCCAATACCTTTGAGCTGTACGGCGCACTGACCTACGGCCCCGTCACCGCCAAGTATTCGCATTCACTGACCAACACCTTCGGGTTTGGCGACAGCAAGGGCAGCGGCTACCTGGAGGTCAACGCCAGCTTCGACTTGGGGCAAGGCTTCAGCGTGGCGCCGCACATTGGCCACCAGACCATCAAGCATTTTGGCGCCGCCAGCTATACCGACTACTCGCTGACCCTGGGCAAGGATCTGGGCAACGGCTTCTCGCTGAGCGCCGCTGCAGTGGGCACCGATGCCGACAAAAACGGCTACATCACGCCCAACAACAAGTTCACTGGCAAGACCGCTTTGGTGGTTGGCGCCAAGTACAGCTTCTGATCCCGCCACCGCATTGAACCGGAGACTGCCATGAAGATGGTGACTGCCATCGTCAAGCCCTTCAAGCTTGATGAAGTTCGTGAAGCCCTCAGCGCCATCGGCGTGCAGGGCATCACCGTGACCGAGGTGAAGGGTTTTGGACGCCAGAAAGGCCATACCGAGCTGTATCGCGGCGCCGAGTACGTGGTGGACTTTTTGCCCAAGGTCAAGATCGAGGCGGCGGTGGACGACGCCATCGTTGACCGGGTGATCGAGGCGATTGAGTCCTCAGCCCGCACCGGCAAGATCGGCGACGGCAAGATTTTTGTCTCGACGCTGGAGCAGGTGGTGCGCATCCGCACCGGCGAGACCGGCAAAGACGCGCTCTGATCTGCAACGCTGCCGCGCCCTGCGGCCTTGGCGCTTGCCCCCCATAAAACAAGTACGAAAGACACACCACCATGAGAAAGCTCATCGCTTCGCTCGCCCTGGGGCTGGCCGCCCTGGGGTTTGCCGGGGGCACGCTGGCCCAGGACACCGCAGCGTCCGCGCCGGCAGTCGCCACGGCCGCCGCGCCTGAGGCCTCTGCGTCCGCTGCACCGGCACCCGCTGCTGCAGCCACCCCGGCGCCGGCTGCAACGGCGTCTGCTGCCGCACCGGCGGCGTCCACCCCGGTGGCCAACAAGGGCGACAACGCCTGGATGTTGGTCTCCACCCTGCTGGTCATCATGATGACCGTGCCCGGCTTGGCGCTGTTCTACGGCGGCCTGGTGCGCAGCAAAAACATGCTGTCGGTGTTGATGCAGGTGATGGTCACCTTCTCGCTGATCGTGGTGCTATGGGCGCTGTACGGCTACAGCCTGGCCTTCACCGAGGGCAACGCCTTCATCGGCGGGCTGGACCGGCTGTTCATGAAAGGCTTGTTCAACGCCAGCACGGGTGAATTTGCCATGGCCGCCACCTTCAGCAAGGGGGTCTACATTCCTGAACTGCTGTTTGCCGTCTTCCAGGCCACCTTTGCCGGCATCACCTGCTGCCTGATCGTGGGCGCGTTTGCCGAGCGCATCAAGTTCTCGGCTGTGTTGCTGTTCTCGGCGCTGTGGTTCACCTTCAGCTACGCCCCAATCGCACACATGGTGTGGTTTTGGATGGGCCCGGACGCTTACACCGGCAAAGAAGTGGTGGACGTGATGAACGCCAAGGCCGGCCTGTTGTGGCAGTGGGGTGCGCTGGACTTTGCCGGCGGCACGGTGGTCCACATCAATGCCGCTGTGGCCGGCCTGGTGGGTGCTTTCATGATCGGCAAGCGTGTGGGCTACGGCAAAGAAGCCATGGCTCCGCACAGCCTGCCGCTGACGATGGTGGGCGCGGCGCTGCTGTGGGTGGGCTGGTTTGGTTTCAACGCCGGGTCGGCGCTGGAGGCTGGCAATTCGGCCATCCTGGCCTTCATGAACACCTTCACTGCCACGGCGGCTGCCGTGTTGGCCTGGTGTCTGGGTGAGGCCATGCACAAGGGCCGCGCGTCGATGTTGGGTGCGGCGTCTGGTGCAGTGGCCGGCCTGGTGGCCATCACCCCGGCAGCCGGCAACGTGGGCCTGATGGGCGCCATTGTCATCGGCTTCATCGCTGGTTTTGCTTGCCTGTGGGGCGTGACCGGCCTCAAGCGCATGTTGGGTGCGGATGATTCGCTGGACGTGTTTGGTGTCCACGGCGTGGGTGGCATTGTTGGCGCGCTGCTGACCGGTGTGTTCAACAACCAGGCGCTGGGCGGCCCGGGCCTGGTGTCCGATTGGGTCACCGCCACCGTGTCCAGCAACGGCATCTTTGACCAGGTGATGATCCAGGCCAAGGCCGTGGGCATCACCGTGATCTGGTCGGCCGTGGTGGCTGCAGCCGCGTTCAAGATCGTGGATCTGGTGATCGGCTTGCGTGTCTCTGAAGAAGAAGAACGCGAAGGCCTGGACATCAGCTCACACGGCGAGACGGCTTATTCGAAGTAAATACCGCTGTGCCAGCGAGCCCGCGTTGCGGGTTGTGCTGGCAGGTGTTGCAAAAGGCTGCCTTCGGGCAGCCTTTTTTCGTGCTGCGCTGGCGCCGACCGGCTTGCCAACGGGTGCGCTGCCCCCATCTGCCAGAATCTTTTGCACCGACTCCTGCAACCAGGCACGCCCATGGTCCCCCACCTCATCACCGCGCTGACCGGCCCCATCAATGAATTGGAGGCGCGCATTCTTGACTCGATGCCCGCGATCGAGCGCTGGTTTCGGCTGGAGTGGATGGAGCACACCCCGCCCATTTATGCGTCGGTCGATTTGCGCAATGCCGGCTTCAAGCTGGCGCCGGTGGACACCAATCTGTACCCCTGCAGCTTCAACAACCTGACCCCGGCCATGCTGCCGTTGGCGGTGCAGGCGGCGATGGCAGCGATCGAAAAAATCTGCCCGGAGGCCAAAAACCTGCTGTTGATCCCCGGGCCGCTGATCCGCAACACCTTCTACTTGAGCAACGTGCAGCGGCTGGTGCGCATCTTCAGCCAGGCCGGTTTGAACGTGCGGCTGGGCACGCTGGATGCCAGCATCACCCAGCCCACCCCGGTGGCCCTGCCCGACGGCAGTGAGCTGGTGCTGGAGCCCTTGCTGCGCCACCGCGGCCGGCTCGGTCTGAAAGACTTTGACCCCTGCACCATCCTGCTCAACAACAACCTGTCGGCCGGTGTGCCCAAGGTCATTGAGCACCTGTACGAGCAATACCTGCTGCCACCGCTGCATGCCGGTTGGGTCAAGCGGCGCAAGCTGCAGCACTACCAGGCCTATGAAGAAGTGGCCAAAAAGTTTGCCAAGCTGCTGGGCATGGACCCGTGGCTAATCAACCCAATGCACGCGCTGTGTGGCCCCGTCAACCTGGGGGACGCGGCCGCACTGGAGGCGCTGCAAGTGCCGGTGGACACGCTGCTGGGCAAGGTGCGGCGCAAGTACAAGGAATACGGCATCAACGAAAAACCGTTTGTGGTGCTCAAGACCGACGGGGGCTTGGACCAACTTGGTCCCGTCACCGTGCGCGATGCGCGCGACCTGACCGCCGTCATCCACCGCGCCGCCGGTCGCATGGGCGTGGCGCTGGCCGACTTGGCCATCAACGACCTGATCGTGCAAGAAGGTGTGCCCACCCACGAACGGGTCAATGACGCGGTGGCCGAGCCGGTGGTGGTGATGATTGACCGCTACGTGGTGGGCGGCTTCTACCGGGTGCATGCCGAGCTGGGCATTGACGAAACCCTCAACGCGCCCGGTGCCAGTTATGTGCCGCTGGCCTTTGCCGAGAGCCACACGCTGCCACGTGCCGGCGACAAACCCGGCGCCAGCGCACCCAACCGCTTCTACATGTACGGCGTGATCGGCCGGCTTGCCATGCTGGCCGCCAGTTACGAGCTGGAAGCCACCGACCCCGAGGCCGAGGTCTACGACTGACACCGCGCAGCGGGGCCGCCGTCAAGCCCCGCCCGTGCAGTTGTGGCGCCGATGTTGCCCGCCTGTTGCTGAGTTGCCGCACTGCACCATCCCGGGCGCACAATCCGCGCTTTCGGCTTTGAGGCAGCGCACAACCCGCTGCCCCGCGTTGTGAGCACCGCAAACGCCCCCAAGACCCCGGCCGCC